>CALVCQ010000015.1 GCA_944326115.1 Candidatus Gastranaerophilales bacterium
GACTTATTGTTAAATATTGAACTTGCTTATTGCACAGGTTCAACAAGTAGTCGGAGTCAGTTGACAATATGAAAATACTGCCGTTCCTTTACGGTGATAACAAGCCTGTGTTTGACGGGGTTGTGGTGAATGTAATCAATTTTATTTCATTCAACAATATCACTAATACAAAACTTTACATGAATAGTAACAAAATAACAATTTTGTTACATTCTGCAGTAAAAGAGGTGTACTATGTCGGAAAAAGTAAGCATAGAGCAAAAAATTCAACAGTATAGACAGTCAAATCCGAAACTACAAAACTTATCGGATAAGCAGCTTCTGTCAATCATGCTTGAAAATGGAGAAATTACGCTTACAGAAGCACAACAAAATTCTATTCTTTCAAAAGATGTAAATAATCAAAATAATGACGGCTTAATTGTACAGAAAAATTCTAAAAACCAAATAATAAATTTAAAATCCGGTCGAAAAATTGTAATAAAAGACGGAACAACCAGATATTATGCTGCAGACGGTGTTGAACTTAAAAAAGAATATTTTGAAAAACAGGAAGGTCAAATAGAAATAAAACAATCAGGAAGGTATTCTGTAACAAAATCAGGAAGAACAAAATACTATGCAGCCGATGGCACGGAATTAAAGGAAAGTTACTTTAAACAAGTAGAAAGTACAGATGTAAAAGTAAAATGTTCAAACGGAAAAACCTATAACCTGAATAAAACAATAGAAAAAAGAATTAATAACGTAACTGTGAACCTGCAAAAAGCCGAAGACAGCAATGGTTTTATCGGTGCAACCTGGAGCGGATTTAAAAATTTAACAGGAATCGGAGATAGTTCCGATAAGGTAAGAGAACAACAAGAAGTTGAAAAGAAACTCTTGTAGCAATTTAATACACAAGAACAAAGACGTCCGGAATTATTTAAAGAATTAACAGGGGTGGATTATACTCCGGAAAATTTAGAAAAATTCATAAAGGGAGAAATAAAACTAAAATCTGAAGTAGCCTTGCAAGGATATACCGAAGGTCAGGAAACAGCGGTGGATGTAGGTGCAGATATTGTAGCAGGTGTTGCTGCAGTCGGAATCTATTCGGCAGCTGTGGCTGCTGCTCCATTTACAGGTGGTGCGAGTATAGCTGTTGGTATAGTTGCTGCAGGAGCAAGCGGAGCGGCAATAAAAACAGGTTTAAAAGCTGCAGATGCAGCAGCTGGCGGGAGAGAATATACGCTTAATGATGCGGGACATGACGCTGCAACAGGTGCTTTTTCAGGGATTATAGCACCTGTTACCGGAGGTATGGGCGGAGCTGTCGGCAAGACAGTTGCAACAAAACTGGGAGTACAGGCAGTAAAACAAGCCGGCAAAGAAGTAGCGGAAGAAGCAGTAAAAGGCGGGGTAAAACAGACGATAAAGACAGCCTTAACAAATCCTACAGGTTATGAATATGTTGGCGGAAACTTTGTTAAACGTGGTCTGGCATTCTCAGCGGAAACCGCAACAGACGGAGCTGTCAGCGGAGCTGTTGACAATGCTTTTAGAACAGCTTATGACGGAGGCAGCTTAGAAGATATCGGTAATTCAGCAGTTGATGGTTTTGTCGGCGGTGCGATAATGTCGCCGGTTATTGGCGGCGGTATGAAAGCCGCAGGCAAAGCCGGACAAAAAGTATTTGGCAAAGATAATGTTCAAATCGACACAGAAGCCAACAAAGTTCGTGTTAACGATGACGGAACTGTTGTAAGAACAGATGCAGACAGCAGCGAAATCCCTAATATATCGAAAAGTGTTGAGAATGAAGAACATAGTATTATAGACGAATTAGCGATTGTAGATTCAAAAGAAGAAATTGTTGCAGAGGTTTATTCAGGTTCAAATGCAGGTCAAATTTTTGATAAAGATATGATGCCTCTATATCAAAAATACAATGGTTCTCAAATTGCTCAAGAAATAAGAATTCCAAAGGGAAGAATGAGGGCACCAAGACCGGGGTTTGATGAAACTTTAGAAGCATATATTAATATAATAAAAGATAATACGGATGAAATTTCAGAAATTTGTATCAAGTATCAGAATGGTATTTATAATGAAATACAATTTGCAAATGCTTATGCAAAAATTCTTGCCGAAAAAATGGATATGCCATATTATCCAGAATTAAAAGAATTAGTAGATAATAAAAAGGCAGGTGGCATGCAAAACACAACAAATACCTTGTTTTTAAATATTTCAAAAATGGAACGTATGAGCCAGTTAATGTCAACAGTTATGCACGAAATGCACCACTTTTTGCAGCAAAAAGAAATTTTCTCAACCATTTCTATTGAAGAATTTTCTGCACTTAAAGCAAAAGCAGATATTATGGGTGATATTAAAGAAGATTCGCATTATTATAAAACACAAGCCGAAATCAATAATGCTATTGAAGAACAGACCAGAGGTTATATTGAAGATTTTAAAAATGCCGGATGGGAACAGGTTCTGAGAAATTATCCTAAAAATAATAATCCAAATTCTCCTTATGCAATCCGGTCAAGAAAACTCCTTGAAGCAGAATTAGAATATGGTAATGGTAGTGATAATATAGATGCATATTTTCATAATTTTCTTGAAAAAGAAGCTTATGAAATCAGCGTAAGGACAGAAATTGAAATAGAATACAGAATTATGCACACTATAGACTTACAAGAAAAAAACCTGGCACTGGAGATTTATGATACCCTGAACTCTCCAACATTCGATGATGTACAAGAAGTACAACAAATTCTGCAATCTTTTAAAAGAGACCCGTACAATATCATTGAAATTGTAAAACAAGCAAAAGAAATGGGATTAGTTGATGCATATGACATTATTGAAAGTCTGACGTATTAATATGTCCGAGAAAAATTCATGATAAGATTGTCTGAGTGGGACCTCGCTTGTAGGAGTGGTACACGGAGTGCGAGTGGCGCCGAGTCTAGCATTTTACGGAAGTGACCCCATGCGCTTGTTGACTGTGCCGGACTTATTGTTAAATATTGAACTTGCTTATTGCACAGGTTCAACAAGTAGTCGGAGTCAGTTGACAATATGAAAAGTTTTGAGGCAACCCTGTTTATACCCGTGGGTATCCTGATGCGGACGGATTGTATAAAGATTGGAAACTGTCCGAGCAAGAAGAAAATCTAAGAAGCGGATATGCCTTCTTTTGCCGTTGAGCTGAGGCGAAACGTGCAAAATGGCTTCACGAAATTATCAATGGTTTTTCTTTGTATTATTAATTTGTAAACAGTGAAAGAGCGGCTGTGGAGACGAACGAAGTGAGCAGTAGAGAGCCTGTTCTTGCGAAGCGCAGCATCTTGCCAACTTGAAGTTTCTTTTTCCAACCGGTAAGATTCCGAAATAAATTCGGGATGACATTTTATAATTTTGAATTTTGTGCATTTTAGTTGCAAATTGTTCAAACACGCAAAAAAGAGCCTTTTCGGTTCTTATTATAAATGGTGGAGACGAGGACTCTGCCGAAAAAACAAGACTAAATGTCTTGTTTTTGAGAGGGGAGAACCCCGAGGCGAAAGCATTGGGTTCGATTCCCAAATCTATAAACTTTGAAATATGAAAGAATTGGTGGAGACGAGGGGAATCGAACCCCTGTCCGAAATGGAATGCAGCAAACATCTACGAGCGTAGGAGGCTTTTATCTCATTTTAGCAAGGAAAGCTGCCATAACCTGAGCTAAAACAAAGCAGTTTTAAAAGATACGCTTTTTGAGAAAAGTCTTGATACGGTTAATTCTCGTCCCCGTACTGCGTCTTGCATAGTGGACCCTGAACAGCGGCAAGCTGGCCGTACAGAGTGGGCATAGTTCAGTCTGTCGAACTATCGGTTACTAGGCAGCTAAAGCTGCTGCTCTTCTGCCGAAATTGCCTTCGATAACGTTGTTAGCGTTTAATTTAAGTTGCTCGTTGATAACCGAGAACAGCGCTCGGACCCGCAGTTTGATACAAACGATCACCCCGTCAAATCCAAAACGTCCCCACGTTACAAAGATTTTTAATCTGGCAAAATGATTGTTATCAGATTAAATTAAAAAATCTACATAAGATATTGTTATTTCAACGTACGGTGTATTATTCATTATAACACACTTTTACAAAAAGTTTTTCATATTGTCAACTGACTCCGACTACTTGTTGAACCTGTGCAATAAGCAAGTTCAATATTTAACAATAAGTCCGGCACAGTCAACAAGCGCATGGGGTCACTTCCGTAAAATGCTAGACTCGGCGCCACTCGCACTCCGTGTACCACTCCTACAAGCGAGGTCCCACTCAGACACTCTATGTCAGGATATTTTAATTTTTCGTTATCCATTCTATCATGGGTTTCAATGCCCGTGCACGATGAGAAAGCGTATTTTTTTCTTTCAATGTCATGTCTGCCATGGTTTTATTAAGCCCGGGGATAAAAAATAGCGGATCATATCCAAAACCGTGTTCACCGGATGGACTTGTGCCTATATATCCGTCAATCCGTCCGGTCTGTGTATGCAAAATTTGTCCGTCAGGCGCAACCAGTGTCATTGTACATATAAAATAAGCCTGTCTTTTTTCTTCCGGAACATCTTTCATTTCTTCAAGAAGTTTTTCTATTTTAGATTTTTGATCCGGAGCATATCTCGCAGAATGTATTCCGGGTCTGCCATCTAAAGCCTCGACGCACAATCCGGTATCATCAGCTAGTGCGGGTATACCCATAATCTTTGCAGCTTCTTTCGCTTTTATGAATGAGTTCTCTTCAAATGTTTTTCCGTTTTCTTCCGGATTAAAATCTCCATTAACAAGAACAAATTCAATACTTTCCGGATGAAATTCAGCAAGCATATCATTAATTTCTTCCAGTTTATGAGGATTTGAGGTTCCCAGTGCAATTTTTATCATAACAACTCCAATATATTAATATTTTTTAAATTTTACCTTTATTTTAGCAATTTCAAAAATTTATGTATATTAAAAAATTTATGCATATATCAGATATTAATACAGCCAGAATCCTTACAACTCAAACAGCCAGTAATGACGCTATCAGCAAACAAAATATTTCTTTCAGAGGCGAAAATGACCGTGATTGTTTTGTACGAAATTTTAACGCAGTAGATCATATAGAACTGACCCCTGATAAAAAGAAATTAAAAAGTGTTTATTTTCGCAGCCATACTTCTCTTAAAGATGCACTGCGAAGTCTTGGATATACAAAAAATTCATATCTAAAAACGTGTCTGACAGGAAGGTTGCATCCGGCAGAAGAATTTCAAATGATGTATAAAGATATTGTTGAAGTATCTGAAATAGCTGATATACAAATAAAAAGCCTGATGTCAATGGGCTGCAGTGCTCTGGTTTTTGAAACAACTGACGGTAATATTTTAAAATTAACCCCGCATAACCATTTTCCGGGGGACAGAACTCAGGAAAGATTTGACCTTCCCTGTACAAAAAAGGGCAAATCAGGTGATACCTATTTTTATATTCAAGAAAAAGTTTCACAGGAAGATTTGACACAAAAAGAAATTGAAACTCTTGTGGAAAAAATACAAGAACTGGGCTATCAAATACAGGATTACCTCAGAGCAAATCAAAATTCTGTAAGTGATAAAGTAAGAAAAGAACAATTTGGAAAAACAAAAGACGGCAGAATTTATCTAATTGATCCCGGATGTGCAATAAAAAACACCTCCGCTCAAAATGATGACAGCCTGAACCTATGTAATAAAATTAACAAATTTTTTAATATATAAATTTGGAGTATATGCAGATGTACGGCAGACGTATA
The DNA here is from genome assembly GCA_944326115.1 of Candidatus Gastranaerophilales bacterium. GTDB lineage: Bacteria > Cyanobacteriota > Vampirovibrionia > Gastranaerophilales > Gastranaerophilaceae > Limenecus. Next base: position 5,818 of record CALVCQ010000015.1, read on the forward strand.
CGTTTTGCAAATTTCTAATACAGTCTATTTTTTCATGCCGCTTTAAACATCTTTTATTTTCTTAAATATAAAAATTGCAATAAGAATAGCAACAGGCTGTATAGAAGAAGTAATAAACGGGCTTAGTATACCTTTTTCCGCACACATATCAAAAAAAGGAAGAGTAATATAATAACCGAATACAATGCCTATACCGATAACAAAATTTACAAGCTTTTGTTCTCTGGGTCTTGAAAAGCCGAGAAGACTCCCGAGAATTGCAAACAAAATGCATATTGCCGAATGGAAATATCGCTGCAGATATTTGTTTAACATAAATCTGTATTCATCGTTCAGATTTTCCGATTTTAACATTCTTATATATTCGGTAATCTCGGAGTTATTGAGTTCTCTGTCTCTTTTAGTGGAGTAAGCCATAATTTTAAAAGCCGTATCAGCTCTGTCCCCCGAAAGTATTTCCTGGTCTTTAATATTTGTAATACTTTTAAAGACACCGTCTTTTGTAAGTTCATATTTTTTTATATTATAAAGAACCCATCTGCCTTTGGTGTATACAGCATAGTCGCCCTGTAAAATACTGCTCAATACGCTTGTATCCTGATACTGAGAAGAATCAAAATTTAATACAAGCGGTCTGCTAATCATATTGCTGTAATATCTCGGAACTACAATAATTTTTTTCAGCTGATCCTTATCCGCCTTGACTGTATAAACAAAATGCGTTTCCGCAGATTCATGTTTCAGCATATTAATTTTTTTCTCGCTGTAAGGAATCAGTGTGTTGTACAAAGAAAAACACAACACAGATACAAAAATACTCATAATAATCAGAGGATAAACAATTCTCCAGAAAGTAAGTCCGATACTTCTTAAAACAGTAAGCTCAGAATCTTTGCTTAATTTGTCAAAAGTAAATAATGTTCCTAAAAGCAGTCCGACAGGCAGGGCTTTTCCGACAATTTTAGGCACTTCGTAAATCAAAAGCTGCAGTCCTGTCCATGGTGTATAAATCCCTGCCATGGTTCTTTTTATAACTTTCAGAAGAGTTTCCGGTGCAATCCATATAACTACAAAAAGAAATATACAAACAAGAGTAGCCGCAAAAACCTGTTTTGTAATATATCCGTCAAAAATTTTAAACGGTAATACTAACTTCGGAGCTTTCATTACAGGGTAAAGTCCTTTCCTAAATAAAACTGTTTTGCAACAGGATCATTTGCAACCTCCACGCTCTTACCTTGAATTTTTATTTTTCCGTCAAAAATCACATAAGCCCTGTCTGTAATAGAAAGTGTGGCTTTCGGGTTATGATCCGTAATCAATACGCCCAGCCCTTTTTCTTCAGAAAGCTTTCTTATATTATCTTTAATTTCACCAATTGCAATAGGGTCAATACCTGTAAACGGTTCATCAAGAAGAATAAATTCCGGACTGGCTGCAAGTGCTCTTGCGAGTTCTACTCTTCTTCTTTCTCCGCCGGACAATGAAATAGCTGAAAATTTTCTTTTCTTTTCCATGCCGAATTCATTTAATAAGTCTTCAAGTTTTTGTTTTTTTTCTTCTTCATTAAGCTTATCATTCATTTGCAAGACAAGTTTTATGTTATCTTCTACGGAAAGTTTTCTGAAAATAGATGCCTCCTGCGGGAGATAACCGATACCCTCTTTTGCACGAATATTCATAGGAACATCAGTTAAATCTTTGTTATCAAGAAAAACCTTTCCGCCGTTAGCCTTCACAAGACCGACTACCATGTAAAATGTAGTTGTTTTACCGGCACCGTTGGGACCAAGAAGCCCCACAACCTCGCCTTTGTTGACCTCAAAGCTTATATCATTAACTACCGTTCTGTCTCCGTATATTTTGACAAGGTTTTTTGCAATTATTTTCATATTCTGTTCCGATTTTTAATTTGCTCTTTTTAATTTATAAAAGAATAATTAGCACTCTTTTTTAAAAAGAATATCACAAAAATTTAACAAGAACAGATAAAAAATTTATAGTTTTTAAGCCTTTTTGTCAAATGCATTTACATTCCGGGCTTTTAAACTGCTTTTTTTGTCTATAGCTTTCATAACGGGATGAAGAATATAATGACTTATCTCAGGTGCAAGTATCGTCAGCCCTATAACGGAACCGATTATAGAAGACAATTCTATTGAACCTTTAGCAAGTTCAAACATCAATCCTTTATTTTCCATTGTTTTTTTTGACAACGGTTCAATATGTTTTTCCTTGTTGCCCATCAGGTATTCATAAAGAGGCGTTCCGTCATTCGGATTTATAAGATCTTTGTCAATTAAATCCAAAAACTTTTTATTTTTAGGATTACATCTTTCTGCCGGAGACATATAAGCAAGATGATGATATGACAGCATTTGTTTTGCATTCTTAAATGCGGGCATTCCTTCTTTTTTGAAGATTCTTTGTGCCAGTTTGAAGCCGCCGTTTTTAAATACAGCAGGAATTATCGCCAGATAAATACCAAGACACAAAATCTGATACAAAAACTCTTTTGTAGCTGCATATTTTCTGGTTTCTTTATCAGTATGTTTGTCCATTAAAGTAAATGTCGGACGACCTACCGCTTTTAAACTTGTTTCAAGCTTTACACAGGCATCGGTATTTTGGGCTATGGTCTGAAATTTATTACTTGTAATCATATTGACTAACGGTCCCAGCATATCAACCTCCTACCTTCATAGCCGCATTTTGCAGGCTGTTTCTGCGAACCGCATCCAGCAGACTCCTGCTTGGTGCCGATAATTGGGGAGAATAAATACCGGAAACATTAATCTTTTCACTTACGATATTTTCTTTTATATCAAGAATTCTGTCAAAAGAGTCGGTTTTGCTGTTTTTTCTCTTGTCATTTAATTTCTTTACACCGTCCATAATCGGTTTCAAGGTCAAATTGCAAATAAAAGGAATAATAATACCTGCAGTCAAACAAACACTTAGCAGAGACAAACCGTTTTTTACTTTTTTAGGACTTTTACCGGTTTTTTTTGCAATAGGCACTGCCAGAGGTAAAACCAGCTTGTGCGTTAAAATGTAAGAAGCAAAAGCAATCGCCTCGGTCAATCCTTCTCTGAATGCAGCGTATTTCTTTGTTTCTCTGTCTGATTTTTTATCCATCATAGTAAATGTAGGACGCATAACCCCTTTAAAAACAGCAATGGCAAGCACCGCATAAAGTGCATCATTGTGTTTTCCCAATGATACACATAATTTTTTTAATTTATCATACAGAATATTGCTAAGTCCCATACCCGCTAATGCTTTCTGACATTCATTCAATAACTTTAAGTTTAAAAATAAAAAAATATGCTATACGGCAACCGTGTTCTTTACATTTTTTCATAAAAATGATTTAAAATAAACAATTTTTAATTACTGATAAAAAAATAAAATACACAGTCTTTTTCGGACTGTGTATTTTATACAAAAACATTGTTTATGTATTTAATTCTTATCTTGCACAAATCGGCTGATTTTTTATCATCTGCAGAAGCATTTCATTAGCTTTTTTGAGCTGTACATCATCTTTAGCTTTTATATTTTCTTCGGTCAATTCTACTGTAACATCCGGTGCAATACCTTTTTTGTTTATATCTGTTCCGTTTGGTGTTAAGTATTTTTGTATTGTAATATTAGCGCCGGAGCCGCCTGTGAGTTTATTTACTTCCTGCACAAGACCTTTGCCAAAAGTATTTTCACCTACAAGCAATGCTCTTTTATTGTCTTTCATTGCGCCGGAAAATATTTCACTTGCCGAAGCTGAGCCTTTATTTATGAGAATCACGATTGGCTTGTCAGTAACATAATTTTTAGTGGCACGGGTGGTTTCTTTGTAACCGTCTCTGTCAACCGTACTTACTATAATACCGCCGTCAAGAAACATGTCGGAAATTAAAATGGCATTGCTTAAAAGTCCGCCGGGGTTGGATCTGAGGTCTATAATATAACCTTTTTTATCTTTATATTGGTTTAAAGCCGATTCAAACTCGCCTGTAGCATTTTTGCTGATAAAAGAACTCAGCCTTATGTATCCTACGCAGTCATCCAATTTTGCGTTTTCAGGAATCTTGGTAGAAACTGATTTTATTTCTATTTCTGCACGCTGAATTTTATAGAGTTTATTAGGCTGGTTTTTGCGTTTAATCAAAAGAGTGACATAAGTGCCTTCTTCGCCTCTGATTCTGTCGGCAGCTTTGTCTATTGTAATACCTTTTGTTGATTTGCCGTCGATTTCCAGAATTTCATCCTCGGCAAGCAATCCTGCTTTTTCTCCGGGGGTATCCTCTATAGGTGCGATAATAAGCAATTTCCCGTCTCTTAAACCTATTTGAACCCCGATACCTTTCAAAGAACCCTTAATAGAGCTCGTTTCTTCTTCAAATTCTTTTGGATCTAAAAATTTTGTATAAGGATCATTTAAGCTTGCCAGCATGGTTTGTATGGCAATATAAGCGTCCTCATCGGTTTTAATAACTTTGTCGTACTTATTACGCCATTTTTTCCAGTCCTGCCTGTTGTTTGTATGATCTACATATTTTGAATTTATGAGTTTCCACACCTGATCATAAAGCTGCTGCGGTGATGATGCAAATACTCCGCTTGAATTTGATAAAGCACTTACAAAAAATACCGCTGCAAGCGTAATAACAATTAAACCGTATTTTTTTAAATTAATTCTCAAAATTTTACCTCTTTTTTACCTGTTCTTTCACAAGTTAACAATATAATAGCATAAATCCTGCCGAGTTTAATATACGAAATATTGCTAACTTTTCTCCACTATTTCTTAGACAATAAGACGGTAAAAAATTTTTTTAGTTTCAAATGTTGTAATAGTTGTTAAAATTTACCGCCCCTCAAATAATACTCGGAGCAGCTCATCCCGTTTGAATTTTTTGTACATTCGTGTTTCAATTCATCGTTGTCAAATTCCGCTCCGAAAGCTTCTATTCTGTTTTTATAGAGATAAATTCCGAAAATATCAGAACCTATACGATTAGGAGCTTTTAATCCGTTAAGGTCAAACAGAACTGTTGCACACGGAACCGTATTGCTGCATTCGCAATCAATCCATTTAAAACCGACAATATTTCCGTTCTCCTGATAAGAGAAAAATTTAGTAAACACCATAGACTGCATAGGAATATGCGAACCGTTTTTAAATTTATAATGATAATGCTTCAAGCTGTGCGTATCTTTTGTTATATCCACATTAAGATACGGACCTATGACTTTAAAAATTTCATGTTCTTTATCCGGCAAATCGCTTTTGCAAATAGTTTCTATATTTTGGGCATCAGTTATATTGAATACTTCAAAATTTGAATGCATTTCAGAAAAACTCTTTTTCCATCCGGAAATGATTCTTGCTTCTTTTGTATTATTAAAAATCACAGGCAGGCAGAGTATGACAGTGGTAGCCAGAAGGCATATCACTATCATAATTTCTACCATGTTAAAAGCTTTGAGTTTTCTCATATAAAATTCTATCCGGTGTTAAATTACAGCTTTTGTATGCAGGATTTGCCGCCTCCGCAAAGGCATATTACATAAGACTTTATCTTGCCATATCAAGCTGTTTTTTCTCTTTCATCAGCTTATCATATATCCATTCGGGCACAAAGTTTTTACCCATAATAATTTGACCGTTATTCGGATTGGGCGCATGGAAATCTGAACCTCCTGTTATAATCAATCCGTTTTTCTCGGCAATTGAGGAATAATACTCTACCATTGCCGGTGAATGTTTCCTGTGGTATGCTTCTACTCCTCTTAAGCCGTAGTGCATAAACTCTTTGATTAAATTTTCCGCATCTTCTACGTCAAAAGGATGTGCAAATACAGGGATTCCGCCTGCGTCATAAATTATTTCTATTGCTTCATGAGGCGTAATAGTTTTTCTCTGCACATAAACATCAGAATCATCATTTATGTATTTGCTGTATGCTTCCATAACACTCGAAGTTCCGCCGGCCATTGTTATGGCTTTTGCAATATGCGGACGACCTATACTTCCGCCTTCTGCAACAAGGCTTTTTAGCTTATCAAAAGTAACGTGTATACCTTCTTTTTTGTTTAATAGATGTAAAATTTGTTCGGTTTGTTCTATACGAGCTTTTTGCTGTGATTTTAACATTTCTTTAAAATCGTTATCATCACGGTTCATAAAATATCCCAGGATATGAATTTCAATATTTTTATAAATCGTATTAATTTCCACACCCGGAAGTATTTCAAGATATTTATTACCTTCGGTTGCTATTTTTTTTGCATAATTCACCGCTATAGGATATGCCAGAACATTGTCATGGTCTGTAATCGCTATAGCATCCAAACCTGCATCAATAGCAGTATCCACGATTTTCTCGGGCGAAAAAACACCGTCCGAGTAAGTCGTGTGAATGTGTAAATCGACTTTCACCTTTCTACCCTTTCATCATGTATTTTCCTCACTATAATCTTTTATAATCTGAATTCTTTCTATGCTTTGTGCTTGCCCTGAAACGGCATCAAAGCTCATGGAAACGGCATTTAGCTCTGTAATTGGAGACTCATCTATATCAAATCGCTCCGGTAAAGAAGTTTTTAATCGTTTTAAAGAACCTTCATAACCCATACCAATTACGGAATTGTAAGCCCCGCAAAAGCCTGCATCCGTAATATACGCCGTGTAATCATTTAGGATTTTTTCGTCTGCTGTCTGTACATGTGTGTGTGTGCCGATTACTGCACTGATTTTGTGTTCGGAACAGAATCTGCCGAAACAAATTTTCTCAGCGGTAGCTTCTGCATGGAAATCAACAATTACAATCGGGGCTTCTTGTTTAATGTTTTCGATTTCTTTTTCTATAATTTCCCAGGGAGAATCAACAGGATTCATGAATGTGCGCCCGAGAAAGTTCATAACTGCAATCTTGGTATTTTTTACATCAAAAATCCTGTATCCTACCCCGTATGTTCCTTTTGGATAATTCCACGGACGGATAAGTCTGTCGGAGTTGTTTATGTAAGAATAAATATCCTTTTTATCCCATATATGATTTCCTGATGTAAAGCAGTCAATGCCTGCCTGCGCAAGTTCATTGTGGTTTTTTTCCGTTAAGCCGAAACCGTGCGAGGCATTTTCTACATTGGCGATAATAAAATCATATTTTTTTTCTTCACAAGAGTGCAGGGCGTCCAGATAATGCTTAACAGCATTGCGTCCCGGACGTCCTACAATATCACCTATGAATAGTATTTTTACTTGTTTTGTCATCTTTTGCCTGCGTATACAGGTCTTTCAGACTTTTGCCGTTGTTCGGAAATGCTTGTCTAGAAATACCGGCGTTCGGACGGAGTAACGTCCGCTCTCACAAGGACAGCTTCGTGTCCGAACGGATTTTGCTACTTCGCAATTTCTGTTGTTCTGATTTCTCTTACAACGGTAACTCTGATTTGACCCGGATAATCGAGTTCTTCTTCAATACGCTTGGCAATATCACGGGCTAACTTTGCGCTTGCCAGATCATCGAACATATCAGGCTGGACAATAATCCTAACCTCACGACCCGCCTGTACGGCAAAAGACTGCTTGATTCCCTCATAACTCGAGGCAATTTCTTCGATTTTTTTGAGTCTTTTGATGTAAATTTCAAGAGTATCTCGTCTTGAACCGGGACGTCCGGCTGATATAGCATCCGCAAGTTTTACCAGAACTGCTTCAATCGTATTTGCTGTAACATCGTCGTGGTGTGCTTCAATTGCGTGAACAACCTCTTCTTTTTCACCATAACGACGGGCAAGTTCAACACCAAGCTCAATATGTGTTCCGTCTTGAGTCTGGTCAACGGCTTTGCCTATGTCATGCAAGAGTCCGGCACGTTTTGCTATTTGAATGTTGGCTCCGAGTTCTGCTGCCAGCATTCCCGCAATGTGACCGACTTCCAGCGAGTGTTTCAAAACATTTTGTCCGTAGCTTGTTCTGTAATACAAACGGCCGAGTGTCTTGATTAACTCTTTATGAAGGTTCAATACACCCATATCAACGGCTGCATTTTCACCTTCTTTTTTAATTTTTTCTTCAATTTCTTCCTGTGCTTTTTCCACCATTTCTTCGATTCTTACGGGGTGGATACGGCCGTCGGAGATGAGTTTTTCCAGTGCAACTTTTGCAATTTCTCTTCTTACAGGGTCGAAGCTGGAAAGAACAACGGCTTCCGGTGTATCATCAATAATCAAATCTACGCCTGTAAGTGTTTCGAGCGTTCTTATATTACGTCCTTCACGTCCTATAATACGGCCTTTCATCTCGTCAGAGGGAAGGTTTACAACAGAAACCGTAGATTCTACAACCTGATCGATTGCGCATCTTTGCATTGTTGTAGAGAGGATATCCTGTGCCATTTCTTTTGCGGATTCTCTGATTTTAGCTTCATTTTCTTTAATCAGCTGCAATTGTTCCTGCTGCAAGTCCTGCTTAAGCTGCTCCATAAGCATGTGTCTTGCTTCATCACGGGACATGCCTGCAATTTTTTCGGTTTCTTCGATTTGTTTTGCAATTAAATCTGCGAGATAGTCTTCTTTTTCAAGAAGTTCATCCATTTTCTTTTGAGCGGCGTATTCTTTGTCAGTTGCCTCCTGGAGTTTGTCCTCGAGCATATCTTCTTTTTTTGCGATTTTATCTTCTGCTCTTTGCAAATCCTGACGACGCTCTCTGACTTCTTCGTCAAATTTTTCTCTTTCTGCGTGCAATGCTTCTTTTGCCTGAATCATTGCTTCTTTTTTCAAAAGACTTTCTTTTTCCGAGGTTTCTTTTGAAAGATTTTCATAAAGCTCCTGCACTGTTTTCTTTTTTTGCCAGATTACAAATGCGATACCCGCAAAGGCTATCAGGGCAATTGTCAATAGTGCAATTAATAAATTCATTGTGTCGATTGTCCTATACCTCTTATTCTATATACGTATAACCCAATATACCTGCAGCGGTATATTCAGGCTCATTTTATTTTATTGTAGATTTATATTATTTAATCCATATAAAAATAAATAATTATATATACTAAACTAAGACAATAATATCATATATTTGCTTATTTTAAAAGAAAAAATTGATAAAATGCGTGAAATTTGGTAATATAATTTTACTCGAGTTAAATTACGGATTGTTTTGGTGGGTTTATTTAAAAGAATAAAAAATATTATAAGAAGCAACATTAATTCAAAACAGTCATTTTACAACAATGATTGTTACAGTGATACTAGCTTTGAAAACTTTTCAGGAAATTTTGAAGATTCGGATATAGATGAACAAATAAAAAGTTCACTCAAACCCGAATCCTCTGTTGATTCTTTGGAGCGGGAATACTATGCAAATTTAGAATTGCCTTACGGTGCGGATTTTAATGAAATCAAGGCATCTTATAAAAGGCTTTTGAAAAAGTATCATCCTGATAAATTTTACGGGAATCAAAAAAAACTCGAAATTGCTCAGGAAGTTGTTAAAAAACTGAACATCGCATATAATTATTTTGAACAAAAATACAATGGATAAACTAGATATTATAGGAGTTCACTGATGGCAGGATTACTTGAGAGATTGTTTAAAGTTATACAGGCTACTTTGCATGCCGTTATTTCAAAATTCGAAGATCCGATTAAACTGGCGGAGCAGGGAATAAGAGATTTAAAAGAAGATTTTGATAATAGCCTTAAAGGTCTTGCCGAAGTAAAAGCAATTGCTATATCAACAAAACGTGAGCTGGAAGAGAAAAAACAAATTGCACAGGACTACGAAAACAAAGCGCTAGCAATTTTAAAAAATGCTCAGGCCGGTACTCTTGATCAGGCAGAAGCGGACAGACTTGCTTCCGCTGCACTGGAAAAGAAACAGGAAGCTCTGCAGGAGGCTGCCCAGCTTAAAGGCTCTCTTGAAAAATACAACGTGATGATTAAACAGTTTGAAAACAAGATTGCTAAACTGAAAGAACAAATCAAAAACTGGGAAAATCAGATTAAAACGCTCAAAGCACGTCATACAGTTGCAGTATCTTCAAAAAAAATCAATCAACAGCTTGTTTCTATGAGTTCTGACAGCACAGCGGCAATGCTTGAAGATATGAAAGCTAAAATTAATGAAGAAGAAGCGTTAGCTGAGGCTTACGGTTCTATGGAAAGTATTGAAACTGATATAGATAAAGAAATTAATGCGGCTATAGGGACATCTGCATCTGCTGATATTCAGGCATCTCTTGCTGAGTTGAAAACAAAAATGCTCACGGATAATACCGCTCAGCCCCAAGACTCCGGACAGGATAATCTGGCTCAGAAAAAAAATGAACTGGAAAACGAATAGTTAATAGATAAGGAGTTTTTATGTATGTTGTAATTGCCTTAATTATATTGTTAGTAATAGCAGCAGTTTTAATACCAATGATAGGTCTTAATGTAATATTTTTAGCCCTCGGGGCTCTTATTGCGTGGGCAATAATTATGAGAAACAAGTCAATTAAAGAAAATATAAATAAGGTTCCCGAACAGGCTCTGCACATTATAAATGTTGAAAGAGGCGGTGTCTTTGAGATTAGAGGCGTTGGTGATAATTACGAAGATATGACACTAACGGTGCTTGCAAAACACATTTATCAGGAAGGCGATTTTTCATGGTTTGAATTGGAATGCGACAAAGGCTCCGATGAGAAGGTCTGGGTAGAAGTTGAAGATGATGATGAAACAACCGTAAGCATAGTTTTGAAAAAAATGAAACTATCGGATATCAAAGTAACACCCGAGACACTATGGCAGATTGATGACAATGAATACGGTCAAATTTTTAACGGATTTAGATATGAAGATTCCGGACGTGCAACTTTCTATAGATTTTGCGACAGCACAAGAGCAGAAGAACTCTATTACTGGGATTTTGTCAAAGGCAATAAGATTCTCAGTGTAGAAAAATGGGGTGATAACAGTTACGAAGTATTTTTATCCCAAAAACTCAGACCGTCTCAGGTTACAGTATTAAGAAACAGCCAGGGCTAAGGAGATTTTATGAATTTTATATTACAACTGGGTAACAATGCAATAGTACAAAGCATAATTTATCTTTCCATATCCTGTATAATGCTTTTTTTGTCGAAATTTATGTTTGACAGATTCTCACTTTTTCAGCCGGAAAAAGAAGTAAAAAAAGCAAACTATACTGCCATAATAGCATTCTGCGGATACATGACAGGTGTTGCGTTTATTCTTGTAGGCGCATTTGCCGGCCCGTCCGGTAAGTCTTTCCGGATGGATTTGGCAATGTATATTGCATATGCAATTGTCGGCATAATATTGATGACGGTTTCCGGATTTGTAACCAGAAAAATAATGCTTAATCGTTTTGACAATGCAAAAGAACTTTTGCAGGATAAAAATATCGGTACATCTGCTGTTTATTTCGGTTTTTATGTTGCACACGGCTTAATTATTGCGGCTTGCGTAAACGGCGAATTTGGCGGTATTTTATCCTCAATCTTTTATTATGTATTAAGCGTATGTTTTATGTTTTTGTTTTTACGTCTTTATGATTATTTTGTACCTTATTCAATTCATGAAGAGCTGGAAAACGACAACTATGCGGTGGGTATTGCTCTTGCCGGCAATATTATTGCCATAGGCTTGATTCTTATGAAAGCCACACTGGGTGATATGGACAGCTGGAAAAGCAGCTTAATCACATATTTTATTGACTTATCGGCAATATTCCTGCTATTGCCTGTTGTGAGATTTGTGCTCGGTAACTTTATTGTAAAAGCAATAAACATAAACAAAGAACTGAAAAATAATAATGTAGCGGCAGGATTGATAGAATTTACCTGTATTACATGTTTCGCTCTGCTGGTATTCTTTATGGTTGATTTTACTTTTGCAATTTAAGGAAAAAGATTTGTATGATAATCAGACCGCAACAAAAATTAAAAGACAAACTTTTTTATAACAATTTAATATTGATAGTCGTTATATTTTCTATAATATGTCTAATTACTTCTATGCTTTTGCAATCAACATATTATTATAACAAATCATTGAATTATCTTAATGAAGGACAGATTTTCGGACCTATAAAAGTACAAAACAAACCGATTATATGTAAAGTAATGGCTCATTTTGGCGGAGACAACACATCAAGCTATCTTTCCGGAGAAGTACTGGATGAAAATAAAGACACACTATATGAATTCGGAAAAGATTTGTGGCATGAATCCGGATATGATTCTGACGGTTACTGGTCGGAATCAGACAGAAAAATGACTGCTTATCTGACATTTAAAGATAAGGGAACGTATTATATACAGTTTAATACTGATGAAAAAAACATGTACTACATTTCTGTTACTTTTCAACTGGTAAAAAACAGCTATGTTGCGCACTCAAAAGCGGGAACACTGGCATTGCTGCTGGCAATGATAATATTTTATTTGTTAAATACAAGCTGGATACATGAAAAAATGTCAATAATAAATGACGAGCTGGCAGACATGAGTGAGGACTAAGATGAAAGACAAATCTTTTGAAATTATAATTTACATCTGCCTTATAATAGTTTTAGCAATAATTTATTTTGCCTGTTTTAACATTGCACAAAAAGGTTACGGATATCCGGGATACAGCGGATATCATAGTCATCATTCCCATTCCCGGTGGTACATAAGAAATTATGATGAAAGTTATTCTCCTTCGAACAGAGAAAACAGTTTGTATGGCAACAGAGCATCTCAAAGAGGTTTGAGCGGTGGAAAATAAAAAGAAAATTTTGACCTCAAAAGAATCCGTTATTCTTTTGCTGTCTGTTTTTGTTGTGGGTTTTTGCACAATAATTTATGAATTATTAATAGGAAGCGTGTCTTCTTATTTTTTAGGTGACAGTATAAAGCAGTTCTCTCTTGTAATAGGTTTGACAATGACTGCAATGGGACTTGGGACATTGATATCCAGAATTGTCAAAAGCAATTTGATATACTGGTTTATTTTGATTGAGATTGTTCTTGCAATTGTAGGCGGACTTTGTGTGCCGATTTTATATTTTTCATACATGTGCGAGCCTGTATATTATCCGGTAATGTTTATATTAATCATGATAATAGGCGGGCTTATAGGTCTTGAGATTCCTCTGCTTACACGCATTATGGAAACATATTACGATTTGAGAAATAATATTTCAAATGTGTTGTCTCTGGATTATCTCGGGGCTTTTGTTGCAACATTGGCATTTCCTTTTTTACTTTTACCGTTGATGGGTATTTTTGAAAGCTCTATTTTTGCGGGTTTTTTAAACCTTGTTGTAGGTATTATTAATTTTTACTGGTTTAAAGACAAAATAACATTTAAAAAACGTGCAAAGCTGAAAATTTCGGCTGTTTTGATTTTGTTCTTGCTTGCAGGCTTTTTTATTTGTTCAAAAAGCCTTATGAAATATTGGGAAAACAACATATTTGACGACAGGGTTATATTCTCAAAACAAACAAAGTATCAAAAACTTATTATGACTAAAAACAAAGAGGATATAAGGCTGTTTATAGACGGCAATGTACAGTTCTCCTCTATTGATGAACACAGATACCATGAACTGTTAATACATGTGCCGATGTCGTTTGCCAAACACAGAGAAAACATACTTGTACTGGGCGGGGGCGACGGGCTTGCCGCACGTGAAATTTTAAAATATAAAGATGTAAAAAAAATCACTGTTGTTGACCTTGATAAGGAAATGACGGAACTTGCAAAAAATAATCGTATTATTAAAGAGATGAATAAGGACAGTTTTAGAAACGAAAAAGTCCGTATCATTAACGAGGATGCTTTTAAATTTACAGAAAATACTGATGAATATTATGATGTTGTGATTATTGACCTTCCCGATCCTAACAACTCTTCTCTTGCAAGACTATACAGCAGAGAATTTTATAAACTTGTAAGAAAGAAACTTGCTAAAAACGGTCTTGTCGTTTCGCAGTCAACCAGCCCGTTTTTCTCTCCGGAAGCATACTGGTGTGTAAATGAAACATTTAAAGCGGCCGGATTTAAATATACTTATCCGTATCATGTCTACGTTCCATCCTTTGGCGACTGGGGATTTATAATGGCTTCCGATATAAAAATTGACACGGAAAAATTTAATTTAAACGTTGATACAAAATATCTTGATAAAGAAACATTTAAGAAAGCATTTGTTATAGAAAAAGATATCCGAAGAACGGGTATTAAATTTTCAACGCTTGATAAACCGGCAATACTGGACTACTATCTTCAAGGTTGGAGATACTGGAACTAGTCAGTCGGGAAAAGTTTGCCCATTCTTTCCGTATAAAATTCCTGATATCTGTTTTCCAGAATAGCTTTTCTTGCTTCTTTTACAAGATTTATAAGGAACTGTATGTTATGTATGCTCAAAAGTATTGCAGCAGTAGCTTCACCTGCTCTGTAGAGATGTCTTATGTATGCTTTTGTATGGTTTTTGCATGCATAGCAGTTACATTCCGTATCAAGTGGAGATGCATCTTTTTCAAATTCTTTATTTTTGATAATTTTTCTGCCTTCTGTGGTGAAAAATGAACCGTGACGGGCGTTTCTTGTCGGCAATACACAATCAAACATATCCACACCTCTAAGAATTCCGTCGAGCAAATCCTCAGGCGTACCGACTCCCATAAGATATCTGGGCTTTAATCTTGGTAAAAGAGGGGCGGTAAGTTCTACAAAATGATTTTTTACATCTGCCGGTTCTCCTACGCTTACACCGCCAATTGCATATCCTACAGCATCGAATGTAGAAATAACACGTGCGCTTTCCTGTCTCAGGTCATCATAAAATGCCCCCTGAACTATCGGGAAAAGAGCCTGATTATCACGAGTGTGTGCTTTAAAGCATCTTTCAAGCCACCTGTGAGTACGTTCCATTGCAGTTTTTGCTTCTTCATAGGTGCACGGATAAGGAGCGCATTCATCAAAAGCCATTGCTATATCTGCTCCCAAATCCTGCTGAATTTCCATAGATATTTCAGGATTTATAAAGTATTCGGTGCCTGTTTTGGCATCTTTAAATTTTACACCGTCTTCTGTTATGTTTCTTAAATCCGCAAGGCTGAACACCTGAAATCCGCCGGAATCTGTCAAAATCGGCTTATCCCAGTTCATCCATTTGTGCAGCCCGCCAAATTCTTTAATAAGCTTATTTCCGGGTCTTAAAAAAAGATGATATGAATTTCCGAGTATAATCTGTGCACCTGTATCTTTAAGATGATCATTTGTCATCATTTTAACTGCAGAATTTGTGCCCACAGGCATAAATATCGGAGTCTCTATATCACCGTGCGGGGTATGCAAAAGACCGGCTCTTGCTCCGGTCTTTTTATCTTCTTTTAACAATTCGTATGAAAAATAATCAGATTTCATTTGTTGTTATTCCGGTATATCTTCCCAAACATACTCCATCATTGTTTTCCAGTTTTCGCAAAGTTCTTCCGGCTTAAAATAGATATTAATTTCTCTTTCTGCGCTTTCCGGACAATCCGAGCCGTGTATTGTGTTGCATTCTTTTGTTTGTGCAAAATCAGCTCTGATAGTACCAACCTGTGCATCATTCGGCACGGTAGAGCCCATCATATGGCGCATACCTTCGATTACATTTTTACCTTCAACCACCATTGCTACAATAGGACCGGAGGTAATGTAGTTTATAAGTGGTTGATAAAAGGGCTTGCCTTTATGTTCTGCATAGTGCTGTTCCGCAATTTCCAGAGTCGGCTGGAGCATTTTCAGCCCGACAATTTTATAGCCTTTATGCTCAATTCTTCTTATTATGTTACCTATCAAGCCTCTTTTTACGCCGTCAGGTTTAATAGCAACAAATGTTCTGTCCATGTGTAAAATCCTCCCGACTATTATTGAAGCATAAACGGTAGTTTTTAACAAGTTTTAAACAAGCTTGAAAATTATATAAAGAAATGTAACGATTTTTGTATATATTGAATATTGAAACTTTATTTTGTTTTTATATATTTGTAGGTAAGTAAAAGGACTGTAAAAATGGGTTTAGCAGCATCACAGGCAAGATTGTTACTCTTAACAGCAAGAAAAAGCGACCTTGAGTATAGAGCACAGCAGATAACAAACACAGAAATGATTCTTGCTATGCAGACAGAACAGATTGCAAGAGAATATTCTTTAAAAATCAGCAATCAGGCTGTTTTCTATCAGGATCCGAGCGGCGAACAGCTTTCTACTTGCCTTTCTGCATCTACATTATTAGCCATGGGTGCCGGAAATTACAAAATTCTTGAATACAGCGACGGCAATTGGTTTGAATGGAAATCTGATTCTGCTAATAATACTACCACAGAGCGACTTTATACAAATGATGAAGGTAAAACAATATCCGAAGCAATATGGGAAACTCTCCCTGAAGACGAAAAAGCTACATATCATGCAAGCGGAACTGCTCAGTATACACCTGCAAATAATGATTATAATGCACTTGAGTTATTAGAATGTTTACAAAACGGAACATTAAAAATTGTAAACGCAGCGGGCGAAGATGTCACATTAAGCGGCAACAATAATTTTTATACAGGTTATTATACAGATGATGATGCTGCAGCAGAAGCAGAATACCAGACAAAAACAGCATCCATACAGGTAAAAGAAAAGAGATTGCAAAACGAACTCAACCAGATTGAAACACAGCAAAAAGCTTGTGATCAGGAAATCGATTCCGTTAAGAAAATCATTGAAAAGAACATTGAAAGAACATTCAAAGTATTTTCATAATAAATAATTTCTAATCGGTTTACATATCACACACCTTAGAGCACATTATTTACTTACTATTATCGCAACAAAAAATAAACGCCTTATTGATAAGGCGTTTTTTATTGTACACATACACATTAAGTCAGCTTTAAGCTTCCGTTAACAGCATGCAGAAACAAAGAGACAAAATAAATAAAAGATGTGAAATAAAGCGGACAGCTGGCTAAAGCTAAGCCTGCAATTCGGCTCTATCGTTCAGATTCAAAAACCCGGGATACACCTGAGACACAGGATGGGACACATTTTAACACTAAACCGTTATATATATATGATGCGATAATTTAATTTTAACAATCGTATTTCTCGGGAGTTCCACATTTTTGCCGGGGTTATCCAAAAATGTGTTAAGCGCAGAATCCGCCAATATGGCTACTGCACGTCCTGTTGCATAGGTTTTATTATGTTTCCGTGTATATGTTTGCGGTCGTGATCCAATATCCAGAAGAATAGCCATGCCTGTTTTAGCCATTGTGGTCACAAATTTTAACGGTCTGTTTTCGTCAACTCCAAGAGCATAAGTGTTTGAAGCAATAGGAATACTCTTACCTTCTGTGGTAATAATTTCATTAAAACGAAGTTCGAATGAACCGTTTTTATAGCCTTTTCCGGACTGTTCAACCTGTATTGCATTTCCGTATAAAATACTGCCCGCTGCTGCAATCGGTATACCGTTATAAATCCAGTCTTCATTAAGGACAGCTGCAATACTGTCACCGGCTTTCAGGTTTGCTGAACTGACAGTGGATTGCATTTTTGCCGTAAATGATGCACCTGCCGGTATTGTGATTAGATTTCCTTGCAAGTCTGCGTTCTGCGATGTTTCGTATGCGCATACCGCAGGTGCTGATGTATGAATGTTTATTAAACACAAGCTAAATATTATTAAAACAAATTTTCTCATCATATTTTATTATCCGTAATTTTTTCATAATTTTTTAAATTTTGGGAAATTCTTAAAACTTTAAGCTAAAACAGACCTTTTAAGTGTTCGCTGTCACTAAAGGTTACAAATCCGACTATCATTCTGCCGTCTGTTAAATAAACGTTGAAATGCCCAAACACACCGTCAGGAGTGGCATTTGCAAGCTTTCTAAGTTTTTTTATATCAATATATTTTATTTTATTTATGTCAAAATCAGAAGCGTTTGTTTTAACAAGCAATTTGCCGTCATTACCGACAGCAGCAAGTCTTATATTTTGTGCTTTTAATTCATCCGGTGTTATTTTGGTATCCGCATTTTTATTCAAAGCAACAAGTGAGGAAAACAGTAATTCCGGTGTGTCAAAGAATCCGAGTATGTCTTTTTCATCCCAAATACCATCGTTATTATCTTTTAGCATTACATATTGAACCCCGTCAATTTTTATAACAAACGGGTCAGAAACCGACATAGCTAAAATCTCATTCATGACGGAATTGAAATCAGCAGCCGCATGTTCTGGCGGTATAAGATAGTAATCCGTTGTACCTTGTGTATAAGATGAAGCCTCCAGTGTTGTTCCTGCTGTTTCTCCCGTTAAATAGTCATATACCTCGGGATTTGCTTTCGTAAATTCATATTCTTCCGCTGTTACAATATCTACGCTCAACAAAAAAGCAGCAAAACATAACAAAAGAGCGATTTTTTTCATACGCATATTCCTTTCAAGACAAAATGTTATTAATAATTCTATATTGATGCAGTGTTTTTTACCTTTATATATATTAACGATATGATTTTAAATTTGTTCAAAAATTTTTTACATAACAAAAAATATATGCTAAAATTGCTGTAAGATTATAAACGGAGAAAGATTATGGCAAGAATAGTCAGACCCTCATGGGCAATAAGATGTGTACAATCAAGCTGCAGAGAGTTATTTGAAGTAGCAATTTTAGAAGACGGTAAACAGCAGGAAGTTGTATGTCCAAAATGCGGTGAACATTATCTTTATCCTGTTTTGCCGGATGATACGGACAACGCTGAATAGTATTTCAGGCAGCAAAAATGAATTTTCCCCGTCCTGAAACAAACAAAAGATATTATCAATTCAGTGAATATTTAAAAAACAAATTCGGCAAAAAAGTATATAAAATTACGCTGGATGCAGGATTCTTCTGTCCTAACAGAGACGGCACCATTTCCTTTGGAGGATGTATATTTTGTGATGACGGAGGAAGTTTTTCACGTGCACATGATTCCGGCATGTCTGTCGGGCAGCAGGTCTTAACAGGAATGAAAACTTTGTCCGGACGTTTTAAGGCGCAAAAATTCATGTCTTACTTTCAGGCATATTCAAATACATATAAACCCGTTGAAGAATTAAAAAAAATATATGACGAATCATTGTGCCATCCCGATATAGTAGGGATTTCCATAGGTACACGTCCGGATTGTGTTGATGAACAGAAACTTGATTTAATTGCTTCATATACGGATAAATATGAAACCTGGGTAGAATACGGTCTGCAGTCAATGCATGACAGAACACTTAAATTTATAAACAGAGGACATGATTTTGAAACTTTTTTAAAAGCGTTTAAACAAACGAAAGAGCGGGGAATAAAAACAGGAGTACATATCATTCTCGGTTTGCCGGGTGAAACAAAACAGGACATGCTCCAAACAGTAAAAGCTCTTGCCTCTATCGGTGCAGACGGTATCAAATTCCATTGCCTTTGTATTTTTCCGAATACAAAACTGTATGACATGTATGAAAACGGACAAATAGAGCTTTTAGAAGAAGATGAGTATGTTGATATTGCATGCGATTGTCTTGAAATATTACCTTCCCGCACAACAATTCACAGGCTGGGAGGGAACGGTCTGCAGGCGATAAAAGTTGCCCCGAAATGGCTTAACAAAAAATTTGAAATTTTAAACAAAATAGATAAAGAGCTGGAAAAAAGAAATTCTTATCAGGGCAAGAATTTTATACGCTTGAAATAATATTTATAAATATTATTTCAAGCTATATCTGCATTTCAAACCATCTTTACACAGATATAAAGATTAGATAAAGAAATCAAAAATTAATAATTATTTGCTTTATAATGTGTACAACGATAAGAAAAATACATGGAGAAATAAAATGCACGCAGATTCTATTAAATATTTTTTAACTCAGTTAGAAACAGCAGACAATAAAAGCAAAGCAGAAATTGAAAATATGCTTGTAAATGTCGGTTCTGCAGCAGTACCAGTTCTTGTGGAACAATTGCAAACTGTTAAAGGTGCTGTAAGAGGGGTTGTTGCTATGAGTTTAATCAGAATCGGCGAAGCATCTGTTGATTGTCTGAAAAAAGTTGCCGAAAACAACAAAGACTTTGAATGGGTTGCAAAATACTTAATTTCCGAAATTAAAGGTGAAATTGCCGCTTAATTTCTTTATTAATATATAGCCGAAACTACTGCAGTTATAAAGGATTGGTCTAAAAGCCAGTCCTTTTTTAAATAAATATTTTCTTGTTTATCAGTATTTGTATAAATAGCAGTCATCCGATTTATAAACGTGTTAAGATAATTAATTATTCAAACTGTGAATCGGTGCAGGAATTCTTCCTCCTCTTTGCACAAAGTTTGTACTGGAAAGTGAATTTACGTTCATTATCGGAGCTTCGCCCAGAAGTCCGCCGAATACTACTTTGTCTCCTGCATTCTTACCCGGAGCCGGGATTATTCTGACAGCTGTAGTCTTTTTATTTATCATACCGATTGCCATTTCATCAGCTATAATTCCGGAGATAGTATCAGAGGGAGTATTCCCCGGAATTGCTATCATATCAAGTCCAACAGAACAAACAGAGGTCATTGCCTCGAGTTTATCAAAGGTTAAAAATCCTTTTTCCGCAGCCTCAATCATTCCCGCATCTTCCGAAACAGGGATAAAAGCACCCGACAGCCCTCCTACATGTGAACTTGCCATTATTCCTCCTTTTTTTACGGCATCGTTTAGCATTGCAAGAGCTGCTGTCGTGCCGTGAGCACCGGCATGTTCCAAACCCATTGCCTGAAAAATACCTGCTACGCTGTCTCCTACTTCCGGAGTAGGGGCAAGCGACAAATCAATTATGCCAAAAGGTATTCCCATTTTTTTAGCCATTTCTCTGCCGACAAGTTCTCCTGCAGAGGTAATTTTGTAAGCTGTTTGTTTTATCTTGTTTGCAATTTCTCCAAAATGTGCACCATCCGGCATGGATTCTATAGCCGCACGGACAACACCCGGACCGGAAACTCCAATGTTGAGGGCACATTCCGGCTCGCCGTATCCCTGGAATGCTCCTGCCATAAAAGGATTATCTCCGGGCACATTACAAAAACATACAAGTTTTGCCGCACCTATTCCGTCAAGGTCTGCTGTAAGTTCTGCAGCTTTTTTTATTATTGTTCCCATTTTAATAACTGCGTCCATATTTATACCTGCTTTGGAGCTGGCAACATTTATGGACGAACAAATTCTTTCCGTTCGGGCAAGCGCTTCCGGAATGCTTTCTATAAGTGCTTCATCGCCTTTTGTGCATCCTTTTTCAACAAGGGCGCCAAAACCGCCTATAAAATTTACGCCTACATCTTTTGCCGCTTTATCCAGAACTTTTGCAAGATACACATAGTCATAATCTTTACAGGATTCTCCAACAATAGAAATCGGTGTTACTGAAATTCTTTTATTAATAATGGGGATAGAGTAATCTTCTTCTATCTCATTTGCCAATGAGACGAGATTTTTTGCATATTTTGTAATTTTATTGTAAATTTTTTCTCCGACCTCTTTTACATCCGTAGCGCAGCAGTCTCTAAGACTTAGCGAGAGCGTAACCGTTCTTATATCAAGGTGCTGGACTCGTATCATATCTATTGTTTCCAGTATTGAATCAGAGTTTATAGATGACATATTTTTCCCCGTATTATTGTACATCAGCAATTATAACAAAAATTTGATAACCGCATTAAGTTAAAAGTTGTCTGAGTGGGACCTCGCTTGTAGGAGTGGTACACGGAGTGCGAGTGGCGCCGAGTCTAGCATTTTACGGAAGTGACCCCATGCGCTTGTTGACTGTGCCGGACTTATTGTTAAATATTGAACTTGCTTATTGCACAGGTTCAACAAGTAGTCGGAGTCAGTTGACAATATGAAAATTTGTGCATTCTGAATATATTTAATAACCGTTATCAAGCCACGGACGTTCTCTGAATTTTGCTCCTAATGCTTCAATCTGGGATTTGCAGCTTTCCAAATCCACCTTATAATCTTTATAACCTGTTACAATGGTTGCTGTTGTTTCTATACCTGCTTTTACGCATTCACTGATAAAATCCTTCATCCCTTCATAAGCATTTTCCAATTTCGGTAAAGAGACAGCATTGTATACTTCTTTATTTTCACCGTTAAAGCTGACAGACACGCTGTCTATAATCCCTTTAAGCTCCGGCACGATATTTCTTTTATAAATAATATTGCCCTGTCCGTTTGTATTTATTCTTGTTTTTATATGCGGATATTTTTCTTTTATATATTTTGCAGTTTGTTTAAGTTCTTCCAGTTTTAATACAGGTTCGCCGTAACCGCAGAACACAATTTCTTTGTATTTGTCAGGGTCAAAAGAATCCAGCTGCTTTTTTACCTCTTCAACATTCAGATTTTCGCTGTCCAAAAAAAGGTTTGCGCCGACTACATCATCTTTTATTGCTCTTATACAAAATACACAGTTATTTGTACAAAGGTTTGTCAGATTGATATATATTTTATCTTCAAGTAAATAAACGTAATTGTTGCTCATAGAACAATTGTTGCACAACAAATTTTCTCAATCAAGACATTTACTCTATGTTAATTAATCGAAAAAATAATAGACAATTATAACAATGAAGAATCACCTGATTTTTTTACATAAAAACCGAGACCGAGAGATTTAAAACGACCGAGTTCATTTTTTAGATTGTAGACTTCTTTGTTCAATTCATTCATTTTGTATCTGAGCGTTTCATTTTCGGTTTTGCAGCGCACAAGTTCAACAACAACCTCATCCATGCCGTCCAGTTTTTCATCAAGTTTTTTTTGAATAATATCTGAAATTTTTTCCGTAATATTACTTTCCATTTTTGATAAAGAGGAACAAATTGTTTCTGCAGTATTCAAAGAAACAGTTTGTGTTGATACAGCAGGAACTTTTACGGGGTCATTCACCGGAGGCTGCATAATATGAGCCTGTATGTATTTATTTTGAGGTGTCTTTACTGTTTTTACAGGCACTGTAGCATAAGATTTTTGAGAAGATTTTGGTGCATTTCCGGATTGTTCGTTTTTGCTTTTTGTTCTTCTTAAAATCTCTACATCATCTCTGGAAAAATAAGTTTTTCCGGAGGAATCTTTTTTGGGCATCAAAGAAACCTGCGCACAGAGTTTTGCAATACCTTTATTATCAAGGTTCAAAATATTTCTTACTGTTTCGACGGAAAAGTTTTGAATTTTTGTTCTTATATGTTCATTAAATGCGTTAGCCAATGCAGAGTTCCTCTTGAACTTTGAATGATATATTATTTATGGGTATTATATTTCAAATTCTGACTATTTTAAACATTAAAGTCAAATTTCTTTACAATAAAAATTAAGAAAACGGGTTTTTGGGTTTATACTTTGAAGAATCATTCTTCACAATCACCCCGCACTTTGAACAGGCAAGGGTTTCGCCTGTACTGTCAACCGGAAGAAAAATGTGGTCGCATTTTTCCTGATAATCAATTTCTTCCGGCATGGGATTTCTGTTATTTCCTTTTAATTTTTTTGAATTTTTTTCTTGTATTAATTTTGTAATCAACTCGATAATATACATAATTATAATTATACAATATTCGGAAAAATTCTGTTCTGCAGCCGGAATCGATAAGCTATGTATAGATGGTACCGGATTGAATAAAAAAAAGCCTTTAATACATTGATTAAAGGCATACTTTTAAAATATTGGAGAAGTTTTAAGAAAGGACTTTCATACTCTATCTTAATCGGGAATTATTTTATTCGAAAAATCTTTCCCGTGATTTACATAATATTTCTATATTGCAAATCATTTATTTATAATTTTTATTGTCAATGTCAATTGTTATTTGACCATTGCAGCTGCAATTTCATATTTTGCGGGTTCGCTTAAAACATTATTTTCACCGAACTCTTCATCAATTGCAATCAAACCTTTTGCAACCTGTTCATCAAAACTTGCTATAAAACCGGCAATGCGTGCAGCCTGTTCAGGTGTAACATATTTGCTTACGTCATAAGTTCTTACTGCTGCAACCTGCGGATTTATTACGGCTGCATTTTGAGCCATATATGAAAGCACATCATCAGGGTTTACCTGCTGTTTTGCCGGTGCATTTGCCTGCTGTGTTTCAGTTTCTTTTTTTTCAGATTTGCCAGTATCTTTTGGCTGGTGTGCATAAGAATTTACTGAACCTGTGTTGATACCAATTCTGTTAATCTCGTTTGACATTTATCTTCTCCTGTTTAAATAAATTGTTTTACAAAATTGTTATCGGATTAAAGTTTAATAAACTTTAGAGAAAAGTCCTTATTTTGCATAATAAATTTACATAAGTTTACAAAAGAAAAGATAAACCCGTATAAATTGTGCATTTATAGATTTTAGAAATAAGCAAATTTTGAGAAACAAATACTGTTGACAATATCAACAAAAAGAGAACAATAAATTTTCAAAAATAAGCCGTGGTTTGATATAAGCATCGGATTGTTTTTTTGCCTGCTGTACAGAACGGATATCGTTTTTGATTTTTTGTACCAGCAGTTTGTTATCAATATTGCGTTTAAGCATACATGCAAAGAAATATTCCATGCAATCCAGCACATAATCGGGTTTGTATCCTTGCTCTTCCGAAACGGTTAAAAGCTCCTGTGCTGTGTCTAAAACATTAATTTTTTTTATAGACGGATAGTCAGCAAGTATAGGTGTTAAGAATTCCGTATCATAATTTATTGAATTGTAAGAAGGAACATAAAAACATTGTGAGCGAGAAATTATTGTTTCTATAATATCATCCTTGTCCTCAGTTAAAAACAAAAATAATGTTCTCTCCGGCGGTTCTTCTATAGATTTTAAAAGGGAATTAGCCGAAGCTTCTATCAAAACGCTTCTGTTAAGAGGTTTCGGAAGCCAGTTATCCTGAGGAAATTTAAAACCAAGTCCGTCAAATTCTTTAATATGTTTCAACTCTGTGTCAGACGGAGACTGCAATTCTGAATCGCAAAAAATAAATACCCTGTAATAATCAGAAGAATTTATAAGACTGTCATTTATCATAAGAGTTTGTTTTATGGAAATAACCTTGCTCGATGTATCATCGGCAGGTTTGTTATCATTTTTCGAAATAGTAAGAACAGCAGGGTGTTGGCTGCTTTTTATCCAGCTGCAATTTATACAGTCGCAATCAGCGGCGCCTTCTTTGCGGCAGTTGAGTTGTCTTGCAATATCCATCGCAAGATAATACTGTGCAACAACATCCTGTCCGTACAGTACAACAGACTGTGCAAAACTGCGTTTAGAATTTTTCAATGCAGTTTCAAAATAATTTGTAAAATATTCAAACTTTCTTTTTAATACCGGATGAAACATTGTTCCTCATTTTAAAATTTAATTATTTAACATTTTTTTATTACTAACTTAAAAGAGCCAGCTCCACCGGCAGTTCATAAAAAGCAATTTCTCCGGTCTTTACTCTGTATTCAGCTTCCAGCAGATTTTCTCTTATCTGTATAATTCTGTCCGCAGATACATTTTTAAGTTTTTCAAGCTGTTTTTTTACTATAAATTCATTCATGTGATGCTTAAAAGCGATTTCGGATGGATTTTTGTCAGCAGAATCAATTTTTACAGCTGCAAGTCTTGAAAAATTAGTCTGCAAAACAGCCAGAATTTCAAGATAATGTTTATTTGTACAAAGCTTTTTAAATTCCAGAAGAGCTTTGTCTTTTTGACCTTTCAAAATATAATCTGCAAGTGCAAAAACGTCTTCTGTCGAGGTGCAAATATTTTGAATATGCTCTTTTTTAACCATTTTTTCGGGATAAATTGCAAGTTTTAGTTTTTCAAGCTCATTATCTATTATCCGGAGATTTGTGCCCAACCGTTCTATCAAAAACTGAACCGTATCAGAGGATATTATCAAGTCTTTTTTCTTTGCCTGCTTTTGAATCCAGAGAGCAAGTTCTTTCTGATAAGGCTTAAACTCCGGAAATTCCGTAACCGAAGCATATTTGGATATTATTTTAAATAATTTTCTTCTTGTATCGATTTTTTTTGTGCTTTCTCTATCTATTCTGCAGACAAAAACCACATACAAATTTTCAAGCATGGAGGAAAAAATATCCTCTAACTGTTTAAGTTCTTTATCATCAAAATTAATTTTGCCTTTTGTATCAAAAAAATATTTTTCACAGTTTATTACGCACAGAATATTTCCGAACATTAACGGAGGTGTGCGCAAAATATCCGTTAACTCATTAAATTTCGGATTATCATATACACGATAATTTGTAGACAAAAAAGTCTTGTCCACTATTTTTGATTTCAGCTTTTGCAGCTCTGTCTCAATATTAAAATCTTCCTGTCCGTAGTAAAAATAAAGCATATATATATTGTATCACGGAGAAATTTGTCAGGAAAATTCGTGACAGAAACGAAATCTAAAAAATGATTGAATATTTTATCTAATCTAGTGTCGCAGGGGGCGCCTGCTCACTTTTGACTTTTTTTCCACTGTGCTTCCTGTCTGTTATTAACAGGAGAGAGAAACTGACGGCTGTATCTGGGATACAGAATTATTTAAGTATGTCCGGAATTTTACGGTTTTGTATCACTGAAAAATTCCGGACATGTATTATTTTTACCTGTATATATTTTAATTTCCTGAAACCTGCATAAGACTGTATGCCGAACTCCAGGGATTTGTTGATTTTGCCATATTTCTTGCTCTTTTAAGTTTTTCTTTCTGGAGTTTTTCCTGTTCTTTCTGTGCTTTTTCCATTTTCTTTGTATCTGCTTTTCTTATTTTTAAATTTGCATAAATCAGATTCAAAGCACTCTGGTAAGAGTCTGTTTTGTAATTTTCTTTTACTTTTTCAGGATAGTTGTAATTTGCATAATCATAGATGTTCATAATTCTTTCTTCACAAGAAAGATTAGAATCCAAAAGACCGCCTGTTTCTGTAATGTCTGATTTATACACAACAGATATCAATGCAAGCGGATTGTATCCTGCACTCATAAGAAGATCAACAGCAGTTATATCGGCTTCTTTTTCATTATCTTTATTTACTTTGTTAGAAGAAATTGTTTTTAACAATCCTACGGTAGCGGAGCCGTTTTCTGTTTTTGTATTCGGATTAACCGAAGAAAGCAGCGAATCAAAAATAGAAGATTTTGCTGTATGACCGTTTACAAGGTGTCCTATTTCATGTGCAACAACAGCAGCAAGTTCGTTATCATTTTCAACATATTTTAAATCGCCTGAATATATGTATACAGTTTGTGTATATGTAGCTTCGGAATTCATATTTTGGTTATCTGTTACTTTAAATGTAACAGATGTTGGCATTTTATTAGCCTTAATAATATTTTTTCCTATAGTATTTAAATGGTTTACGTTTTTTGAATCAAACCAGTTTGTTGATGTGTTGTAAGATGCAGCAAATGCACTGCAGAAAACTGCTGGCATAATTCCCAGTAATGCGAACAACATTAAAGCAAAAATCTTTTTCATATATACTCCTTTCCATGTATATATATAATTATAGACTGTTAAAAAATTTTTTGTACAATTTTTGACAGTATGAAATATATGACATACGGATAAATTTATTATAAAATCTGGATATGAAGGTTTTTTTAACTGAATTTCATTACAAAAAACAGTTTACTCCGGCAGAAGGATTCATTGCAGGTGTATTATACATTATTCTCGGGATTCCGTCTCTGGTTTATCTGTGCGTTGTAAAAATCAGAAATTTTTTATACAACAAAAATATTTTAAAAATTTATAAACCTCATACATACACAATCTCCGTAGGAAATCTTACCACCGGAGGCACAGGAAAAACTCCGGTAACAGCAGAAATTGCAAATTATTTTAAAAAGAAGGGAGATTATCCCGCAATATTGTCCAGAGGTTACGGCGGAAAAATATCAAATAAAGAAGTCAACATTGTATCTGACGGTAAAAAAGTTAATTTTACGGCGGATGAGGCAGGCGATGAACCTGTCTGGCTGGCAAATCACTGTCCTGATTGTGCTGTTTTGACATGTGCAAGCAGAGTCAAAGCGGCAAAATTTGCAAAAAACAAACTCCACTGTACAAAGTTAATTCTGGATGACGGCTTTCAACACAGAAAAATCGGGCGGGACTTAAACATTCTTGTTGTTGATTCAGAAAAGCAATTTTCTAACGGCTGCGTACTGCCGTTAGGAGCATTGAGAGAACCCGTATCAGAAATTAAACGGGCGGACAAAATTATTGTTACAAATAAAAATTTTAATGATAAAAAAGCAAAAAGTTTTGCCCGTTATTTAAGAAAAAAATATGATATTCCCTGTTTTGTATGCTCTATGCTGCCCGATGAAATATATAATATAAAAACAGGCAATCTTATCACAGACAACCAGCCGGTTATTGCTTTTAGCGCCATAGGTCAGCCTGAACAGTTTTACAAATATCTCAGACACTATGATGTTATGGCAACAAAAGATTTCCCTGATCATCATATCTATACAAAAGAGGATATTGCGGATTTGCAAAAACTTATGAAAAAATACGGTGCAAAATGCATGATAACAACCGAAAAAGATGCCGTAAAATTAAAAAATGTGTCTGTTGACACTGAGGAAATTTTCTGTTTGAAACTCAAACCCGTTTTAGATTTGAAAGGTATACTTGATGAATAAAAAATATAAAATTCTTGTTATGAGATATCGTTTTATAGGGGATACTCTGCTTACAATACCTTTTTTGAGAAATTTAAGATATGCATATCCTGATGCACAAATAGACATGCTGGTTGCGCCTGTTTCAGGAGAGATTATTGACAAATGTCCTTATGTCGATAATTTTATCTATTTTGATACCACCAAAAAACACCGGTATGAAAATAAAGCGGGAAATGAAAAAAAAGATTTTTGGTATTACGTAAAATATTTAAAATCACAAAATTATGATAAAGCTTATGTTTTGAAACGTTCTTTTTCCAGCGCATTTCTTGCATTTGCCGCAGGAATAAAAGAAAGGGTGGGTTTTGATACGGAATGCAGAGGTTTTTTACTCACAAAAAGAGTTCCTTATGTTGAGGATGAACATGAAATAGATTGTTTTCTGGATGTATTGAAAGAAGATGGTATTGAAGTAAAAGACAGTTACCTTGAAAACTGGGTTACGCAAGAAGAGCTGGATGAAGTAAAAGAAATAATGCAGCAAAAAAATATTAACAAAGACAGCAAAATCAAAAAAGTAATAATCCATGCAACAAGCGGAAACCGTAAAAAAGAATGGGCAAAAGATAAATGGGCAAAGATTATAACATGGCTTAGCAATGAAGAAAATGTACAGGTAGTATTTAACGGTACAAAAAATGATTCACTGGTATATGAAGAAATAATGTCGTATGTAAAAGAAAATTTAAAAATTCCGCCGGTAAATTTTTGCGGATGTTTTAATCTGCGTCAGACACTTGCTTTTACAAAATTGTGTGATTTGATTGCCGGATGCGACAGCGGAAATCTTCATATAGCAGCTTCTGTCGGTGTTCCCGTTATCGGCATTTACGGTCCTATGAATACGATTAAATGGAGAGCTTATGCTGATGATTGTTCGGTAATAAAAACGAATTTGCCGTGTCAGCCCTGCGGATTGAAAAAAAAATGCCGCAGAGATTATCAGTGCATAAAAGATATTGCCGTTGAGATTGTAAGGTCAGAAATTTTAAAAAAAATAGCGCTTATAACTCAATAATAGCTTGATTGTCATACAAAAGATGTAGTTTTTATTTATTGATTCAATTTTTGAAATAATCTCCCGTTATATTTATATGTAAGCCGTAAAAAATACGGGATTATATTTCTCCAGCAAAAGTAATACAAAATATACACATATAGAATCAAGGAATTTATGGCAGAAACAGATTCACTATACGGAACCGATATCTTTTTAAAAGTAGGCAATTACAACAAAAATATTTTTGAGGCAATAAATGAGGCAAAAGATTTTATTACAAAAAACCACTGCCCGTTTTTAAATATTGATGCTTCAAATCTCAATATGATAGACGCACTCAAGGTTTGTGTTCTGTCATCAACTTTTCATTTTGCAAAATACGCAAACGGAAAAATAAAATGGTTTGTTAAAGATGAGCGTATAAAAGAACAAATTGAACTTTTAAAGCTTGATAATGTTGAAATAGAAATTAAACGTCCCAAAAGAAATTATACGGATTTTGGCGAAAGTTTCGTAAGAAAACTTTCAATCTGCAGATAAAATGTAAATATTATAAAAATTAAAGAAATTTTTTTAATATTACTCATTTTTCTTAATTTTTTTTTATTTTTCGCTCTAAATATCTTAAAATAGCGGATAAATTTTAAATAATTTTGAATAAATAATAAAAAAAAATAAATTAATTTTTTTATCTCAAATTACACATGTAACAATTTTAAGTGTAATCATTACATTTGTTTGTAAAATGTAAATGGTTATATTATAATAATATAGCCGAAACGGCAGATAAGACATGTCTGCGGCAATGTTGCTTAAATTAGGGATAATTTATCGGTTTTGGTAAAAAGTTATTTAATAGTACTGGAAATCAAGAGAGAATGGCTTTAACCTTTCAAGAATTAATCTTAAATTTGTCAAAATTCTGGTCGGATTACGGGTGTATAATTCAGCAGCCTTATGATATTGAAAAGGGTGCTTCTACAATGAACCCCGCTACTTTTTTGCGTTCGCTTGGACCTGAGCCCTGGAACACTGCTATGGTAGAGCCCTGCAGGCGACCTACGGACGCCCGTTACGGTGAAAACCCTAACAGGCTCGGGCATTATTTTCAATATCAGGTAATTTTGAAACCTTCGCCTGATAATGCACAGGAATTATATTTAAAAAGTCTGGAAGCAATGGGAATAGATTTATCTCAGCATGATGTCAGATTTGTAGAAGACAACTGGGAATCTCCCACGCTTGGTGCTGCCGGTGTAGGCTGGGAAGTATGGCTTGACGGTATGGAAATTACCCAGTTTACATATTTCCAGCAGGTAGGCGGTCTTGAAATTAAGCCTGTGGCATTAGAACTTACTTACGGGCTTGAACGTATTGCAATGTATCTTCAGAATGTAAACTCCGTATACGATGTTATGTGGAACAAAGAACTCAAATACGGTGAAATTTATTTGCAAAACGAAATTGAACAGTCAAAATACAATTTTGAAGTGTCAAATGCAGACAGATTATTTAAAATGTTTGATATTTTTCAGGAAGAAGTTGAAAATTGCGTAGAAAATAAGCTGGTATTGCCTGCTTATGACTATGTCTTAAAATGTTCGCATACATTTAACCTTCTTGATGCCAGAGGTGTTATCTCCAAAGATGAGAGAATTAACTTTATCAACAGAGTAAGAAGAATGGCAGCAATGGTTGCTAAACTGTATGTTGAACAAAGAGAAGAATTAGGTTTCCCCTTACTAAAAAAAGAAAAAGCTACAATTTAATATAAGGATACTTACATGAGTCAAAACAATGTAACAGAAGCCGGATTGATGGAGAATTTTGTCTCCAAATTATTGAAAACCAAAAATCCTGATGACATGCTTGCACAGTCTAAAGAAACAGGATTGAACAAAACCTTGAACTGGGTTGATTTAATTATTCTCGGTATTGGTGCCGTAATTGGCGCCGGAATTTTTTCTATGGTTGGTACGGCAGTTGTAGGCGCACATCATGACGGTGCCGGTCCTGCAATTGTAATATCTATGGTTATTGCAGCGATTGCGTGTATATTTTCCGCTTTGTGTTATGCGGAATTTGCCTCAATGATACCGGTATCGGGCGGTGTTTATACTTACACTTATGCTACGCTGGGAGAGCTTGCCGCATGGATGGTAGGCTGGGTTTTGATGTTGCAGTATACTATCGGTAATATTGCTGTTGCCTGCAGCTGGACAGGATATTTGTTTCAGTTTTTAAGAGGTTTTGAAGCGTATACCGTTAACCTTCCTCCTGTTTTGCACAGCATCTGTCACCATATTATGTATCCGCCGTTGTGGCTTATCAATGATTTAGGCTCGGCAAAAGCAGCTTACTTAAAGATGGGTATGAATCCCATGGATCATATTCCGCATTTGTTCGGTGTGATTCCGATATGTTTAAACATTCCGGCAATGTTAATGATATTGCTTGTTACATATATTCTTGTCAAAGGTATTTCAGAATCCAAAAATATGGCAAGTGTAATGGTTATAATCAAACTGCTTGTTATAGGTTTGTTTGTTGCTGTCGGTGCATTTTATGTAAAACCGGCTAACTGGGTTCCTTTTGTTCCTAACGGATTTGGCAGTGTACTGGTTAGTGCCTTTACTATTTTCTTTGCGTATACCGGTTTTGATGCAATATCAACCGCTGCCGAAGAAACAAAAAATCCTCAAAGAGATGTTCCCATAGGGATTATAGGTACACTGCTTGTTTGTACAATTGTATATATCTTTGTGGCACTTGTATTAACAGGTATTGTGCCATGGAATATGATTAATATTGGTGCTCCTATTGCACACGCAATCCAGATGACTGGTCAGAGCTGGTTTGCCGGTTTGATTTCGCTGGGTGCATTGACCGGATTGACATCGGTATTGCTTGTTATGCAGCTTGCTGCAACGAGGATATTATTCTCAATGGCAAGAGACAATTTCTTTCCGACTATACTTAAAAAAGTTCATCCTGTATACAAAACACCTCATATTATTACCTGGATAGTTGGTATTGCAATGATGATAGGCTGTTTGTTTTTGGATTTGAACCTTGCAGCACAGCTTTGTATTTTCAGTGTATTTACTTCCTTTATTGTTGTATGTGTGAGCGTATTGATACTCAGAAAAACAGATCCTGACAGAGAAAGACCTTTTAAGGTGCCGTTTTCTCCGTTATTTCCGTCTTTGGGTATTTTGCTTTGCGGCGGTCTGATGTGTGTAGCAATCAGCAGCATGGGTAAAAATGCACTGCTCTTCCCTTTATGGCTGTTTATTGGTCTGGCTATATATGCCGGATACGGATATAAAAGAAACAGACGAATAGAAAGAATAGAAGAAAAACGGGAACAAAACAAAGCGGCAAGAGAAAAAGCTTCCGCAAAAACTAAGTAAAAATAAAAAGGCTCAATTATTTTGAGCCTTTTTTTGTGTTTATATGAATAAGCACAACATTCATCAGTCCATGTATGCGTTATACAGGCAAGGAAGTACACAGTCTTAATTGTGTATGACAAATTAGATGAAAAAAGATTGTCTGAGTGGGACCTCGCTTGTAGGAGTGGTACACGGAGTGCGAGTGGCGCCGAGTCTAGCATTTTACGGAAGTGACCCCATGCGCTTGTTGACTGTGCCGGACTTATTGTTAAATATTGAACTTGCTTATTGCACAGGTTCAACAAGTAGTCGGAGTCAGTTGACAATATGAAAATAGCCGGTGCGGGGAATTTTTATAAATTAAAAGCAGTTTTATTATTTAAATTATGAAAAGACTGTTTTATATATTTGCCCTGATAACTATAGCAGGGTTGGTATTTTATATTTATAAACTTACTACTTACACCTATGTTACGGCAAAATTTCAAGAGCTGCGCCCGATACATGAAAAACTTCCTGTGTATTATAAGGGGCTTGTCATTGGCAAGGCAAGAGAACACCGTCATAGCGATGATTACAATCATACTCTGATAGGGATTGTTTTGTATCCGAAAAATTTAATGCTTCCGGAGAATACTACAGTCTTGTTAAAAAAAGAAAAACACAAAGACAAAGAACGTGATTTTCTTGAGCTGGTTTATCCGGAGGAGCCTTCTAATGTAATGATCTCAAACGGTGCAGTTCTTGAAGGCAAAGCAACTGTAGATGTTGAAGAATTTATGAAAAATCAGAATCCGGATGATTTAGAATCAATAAAACACAATCTTGCACAGAGTTCAGAAAATTTAAACAATGCTTTGATAGGTTTAAGTATTGTATTTGAGTCTGTAAATGATATTTTGAAAGAAAATCAAAAAAATCTTTATACAACAACGGGAAACCTTTCTAAAGCTACTGCTAATCTAAATAATGTGACAACAAAGTTTGATAAATCAATACAGCAAAAAAGATTGGAAAACACTATTAACAATATAGAAAATTCAAGTAAAAATCTGGAGTCAGTCAGTGCAAATCTTACCGGAACCACTACGGATGTAAACGGCGTTATGCCTTCTGTAGAAGCAACAATGTGTCAGGTACAAGGATTGGCAGCAAATGCAAATGCAATTTCATTTGGAGTACGAAAAACATTGAGAAAACGTTTCGGAGGTTTACGGCTTTTGTTTGGAAAAGTTATAGATGAATGCGACAAACCGGCTTGCAGGTAACAATTTATGTATTAAAATCATGGTATACAAAAACAGGTATATACTATGAAAATTAATCCGGTCACATATAATTTTAAACAATTGCCAGCACCTTCAGAAAAAAAGAAGGATAATTTTCTGGAAAAATTTCATACTGCAGTCAAAAATTCTGCTGATATGACAGATACAATAGTGGTGCCACGCACTATTTTTAAAGGATATCTCGGGATTATGACAGGGACTACTCTTTTGACAATCGGCGGTCTGTTAACGCAAAAAATGAAAAAAACAGCTTTATTTCTTTCTGCTGCGGGACTGTTAACTTCTTTGTACGGTACTTACGCATTTGTACGCCCGTTTATTATAAAAGATGCTCCCGGTGTTGAAAAGAAAAAAGCTTAAGATTTTAAAAGTTTTGTTATACAATTAAAACACAAGGAGAGGTGTCCGAGTGGTTTAAGGTGCGGATCTCGAAAGTCTGTGTGCAAGCGATTGTACCGTGGGTTCGAATCCCACCCTCTCCGCCATTTCCCCGATTTTATGCTGAACCCACGGTGCACGTGGGATAATTGTACTTTTTGTCCAGATTGATTTGTACGGATAGATAGATTATTTTGGTAAAGTTGGCTTTGTGTGGGCATTTTGGAGTTGGAAAAATTAAGTTTACCAAAAAATCAAACAGGAAAACCGGATTTTTTCCGGACTGTACGTATAAATTAACATGTAGAAGCAATATTGTTAGCAATTAGTTTCATAATTTATTATTATGGAACTTTTTTAGTGGGAAAATTATTAAACTAAATGTTAGCAAATAATACTATATTTTTTTAATAATTAATTCTTTTTTTGAATAATTGCATCTATTTCATTTTTTATATCACTATAAGATAAAGCGCTATAACCTAATTTTTTAATTCTATTTAAGCCAATGCTTTTACCATCTTTGCATTTTTCATTTATTACAGAAGTTGGCACGATATAAAATTCCCAATTATTTAAACTTAAAGGATTTGCTTCTTCTCTTGTGTTACCAAGCAACAAGGAAAAAACATAAATATCATTTTGTCGCTCGAATGTATTTTTTACATTGTCATGAGCAGGTTTAATAGAAAAACATCTGTTGCCACAAACTTTTTCATCAGTTCTCCAAGTTTGATAGTATCCGGTGCACTTAACTTCAATTCTTGTATTATTGTATAAAATATCAAATAATGTCCAAGCTTCTTTGTTGTATGGAATATTAATTCCAAGAGCTTTAGATACAAGGAATTCTGCTAAATAATCTCTAGGATCTGAATTTAAATCAGAATAAGAGAATCTCCAAAAATCAAGAACTGTTATATCTAATTCTTTTCCATTACTCACAAATTTTTCATTACCAGTACAAGTCATTTTTTAAACCTCATTTATTGCAATGATAAAAATTTATTTAATGCATTCCAATAACCCACCTGCCCAAATAACTTTACCAACAATGTGGAAATTATCGGTTTCAAGTGAAACTTCAAATGGATCATAGTTTAAATTATCGCTTTTAACTTTTAATTTTTTGCCCGGCAAGATTTGCAGTCTTTTTACATATAAAGCATCATCAAGCGCGATTACATAAACGCCATCGTTTCTAAACTCGGTTATGCTTTTATCTACTAAAATAAGTCCGCCATCTTTTATTGAACTAGTTGGGCAATCCATTGAATCACCACTAACTGTAAATAAAACCAAAGACTCTGGCGAAACGTGTGTATTTTTAATTATC
The DNA here is from genome assembly GCA_944326115.1 of Candidatus Gastranaerophilales bacterium. Taxonomy (GTDB): domain Bacteria; phylum Cyanobacteriota; class Vampirovibrionia; order Gastranaerophilales; family Gastranaerophilaceae; genus Limenecus. The sequence goes on from CALVCQ010000015.1 coordinate 42,035, forward strand.
CAAGATTTTGCAAAAGCCATAAAATCTTGTGTCATATTTATTTCATCAATAATAGAGCCATAACCTGCTGATACCTTTAAATCAATGTGAGGAACGAAAACAATATTATTAAAAGCCAAATTTGCAGGTAATTTATAGTCGTTCTCTTTATTGGTAAAAGTTTCGCCTTTTCCTGTTAGTAACCATACAGGATTGCAATCATAAACTTCTGAAAGTCCTGTTAAAAAAGAAACACTTGGTTGTCTCAAACCTGATTCGTAGCCTGCGATAGTTTTTGAAGTAATACTATAGCCGCCCTCTGTTAATTCTGAAGCAAGTTTATCTGCGGATATTCCAAGTTCTCGTCTAATTAACTTCATTCTTTCTTGTAAAGTCATGGCTATTTTCTCCTATCTGTTGTTAAGTTTTTCACAAAATCTTCAATATTTCAACTAAAAACTTCAAATTTTCTTAATAATTCTTCATATTTTTACAAGGTTGTATGCATTATTACTCGTAGATTTTACATTTTTATCCTCTTTATTTCTTGTTAAGTTCTTCACAATTTCTGTTTTTACATTGACCTTGTATTCAGATTTACATATTATTAAGGAAAGAACGAAGAAAGAAATGTCAAACACTAACGAGGAGATAATGAGTAGGACGGAGAATATTGCATACAAAATTATATTAATGCAGTTGGGAATTTCGCAGAGAGAACTGTCTAATATTCTTGGCTACTCTGAACAATATATTAGTATGATTTTGGCAGGCAAAAGAAAAAACAAACGTTTTGAAAATTGGATAAAACCAAAACTCCATAAATTATCAAAAATGGAGGACTTATACTAATGTTTAATGAAATTTGGTTAACAATTGATGAAGTTTGCAGTTTGTGTAATGAAAAATTTGAAACTGTAAGAAGAAAATGTAAAGCAGGCGTTCTTCAGTCAACATTTATTAAAGAAGGCAAATTTAAAAAATATTCAATATTGTTAAATTCGTTACCTGAAAAATATCAAAAAAAATATTTTGAAACTCAAACAACTCCTGTTGTAATAGAAAAAGAGGTTGATTTAAATATTGATGCATACACCAATGCTCCTGCTTGGTCTAAAAAACAAGCTGACAAATACTTGGAGTTATTTGCATTAACTGAAAATTTAAAATATAGAGAAATACTAACTTTTTTAGAGGAGTGGAATTTAAAAAACCCTGATAAAAAAGTTGCATATTCAACTTATGCAGAAGCTAAAAGAAAATATCGTCAGCAAGGTGTTGCAGGTCTTTTGGCAAAATATGGTCATAAAAATATGACTAAAGGCATAGATGATGAATATTTTGAATATTTCAAAAGTGTTTATTTAAGAGAAGGTGCTCCTTCTGCTCATTTTGCTTGGTCTTGTGTTTTAGGTTTTGCAAAAGCAAAAAATTTAAATTTGGAAATTAGAACATTTCCATCATTTATGACTTTTTTACGCAGATTAAGAAAAGAAGTGCCAGAACAGGCAATTTATCTTGCTAGATACGGGCAAGCTGCTTGGAATAAAAAATATGCATCTTATGTTGCACGTGATTATTCAAATATAAAAGCTGGAAGCTGTTGGGTTTCAGACCACGCACAAATTGACGTTGCAGTTGATTTTAATGGTACGGTTTGTTTTCCTTGGGTTACTGTTTTTAGAGATATTAAAACTTCAAAATGGCTTGGTTGGTTTTTGCATGCAGAAGCGCCAAATTCTGACCATATTTTCCAAGCATTTTACTATGGCGTAGTTAAATACGGAATTCCTGACGATATTTATCTTGATAATGGTAAAGACTATCGCTGTAAGGATTTTGCAGGTGGAAGAGAACAAAAAATTAAAATTAATCACTCAACAAATAAAGAAAATTCTTTAATGAAAAATATTGGCGTAAACGTACATTTTGCACTCCCATATAATGCTCAAACAAAGCCAGTAGAAAGAGATTTCTTAAAAGTTAAGACTTTTCTTTCTAAAGGTTTTGTTGGATATCGTGGTGGCAAAATAACTGAAAGACCTGAAAAATTAAAAGATGAAATTAAAAATAATAAAATTATGCAGTTTGATGCATTTAAAGTATTATTTGATGATTTTATAGTGAATTATTTAAACAAAAAACCATCTAAAGGTAAGGTATTACAGGGTAGATGTCCTGATGAGTTATGGGCAGAAGAATTTGCAGTTAAAAAAGTTATTGCGAAAGATTCTTTAAAATTATTCTGCATGAGAACATCCAAAAGTGTTTCTATTGGACGAAATGGGGTTTATGACTCTCAACTCGGAATTACTTATTGGGAAGAATGGATGGTTTGTGAAAAAGGTCGTAAGGTGTTTTTACGCAGAGATATTAATGCTTATCAAGAAGCTTGGGTTTTTGATGCAAAAACTGAAGAATTTTTAGGAAAAGCAAATTCTAATTTTGCAGTTCCATTCCTTGCAAAAACAAATATCGAGAAGGCTGAATATCAAAAAGTGATAACTCGCAAAAATAAAGAAAAGAAACAAATACAGTCTTATATAAAAGCTAAATTTAATCCAACAAATAGCGATATTGTTGAAAATTTAAAAAATAGCTTACAAGGACAAAATTTTGAATCTAAACCTAAAATTTCGGAAATATCAAATACAAAATTTGATGAAATTATATTGGCAGAGAAAAAATCAAGAAAGCAACCTGAAAAATATGTCACTCCTTTGCAGGTAAAAACAAAATTATACTTAACAGAGAGTGAAAAACGTAGAGATTTAGCAAGAAGAGCGATGTAGGAGGTTCATATGGCTTTAGTTGAAGATTTAAAAATATTGTTAAAAAAGAAAAATTATTCAGTAACAAGCGTTGCAAAAGCTATAAATTTATCAAATGCAACACTTCACTTGTGGATGAATAATAACTACAAAGGCAATGTTAAAAAAATAGAAGATGCTGTCGCAAAGTTTTTAGAAATTGAAAAATTGCGCGAGGGTAGAATTAAAGTAGACTTTGTAAAAACAACTGTTGTTGACGATGTTTTTGATATTGCAAAAACTTGTCACGTTGAAAATGAAATAGGTGTTTGCTACGGAGATGCAGGAATTGGTAAAACATTTGCAGTTAAAAAATATGCTATTGATAATACTGATGTAATTCTTGTAGAAGCAGATTTAGGATACACTCCAAAAGTTTTATTTTCAGAAATTCATAAAAAATTAGGCTTTGATGGATGCGGAACAATTCATAATATGTTTTTAGATATTATTGATAAACTAAAGTCATCTGGACGTCTAATAATTATTGATGAAGCAGAACATCTGCCTTATAAATCACTAGAACTTTTAAGAAGAATATATGATAAAGCGCAAGTTGGTATTTTGCTAGTTGGAATGCCTAAATTACTAATGAATTTAAAAGGCGAAAAGAAACAATATGCGCAATTATATTCAAGAGTTGGAATAGCAACTCGTTTAAATCCTTTAATTGATGAAGATAAAAAAGCAATTATTTCTTCAGTTATTCCAAATTATAAATCCATATATCCCACCATCTCAAACTATTGTGACGGCAATACAAGAGTGCTTACAAAACTATTAGTTCGCGCCATTCGTATTGCCGAGCTCAATAGCGTAGATGTAAATGAAGATGTTTTGCAAGCTAGCATTGGGCAAATAATTTTGTGAGGTTTTTATGGATGAGAAATTCGACAAAATAATGATTATTTCATTAATAGCTTTAGGAATATTTATTACCGGAGTGCAAATCGGAATACACCATGGACGAGAACTACAAAAGCAGGAGTATTATGAGTACATTCACGCAAATTAAACAAATTCATATATTAAAAAATTTAATAGGTCTTGAAGAAGATTTATATCGTGAAATGCTTGCTAGTTTTGGTGTTTATAGTTCAAAAAATCTTACAGAAACAGAAGCTTCAATTTTTATAGATATTCTTAATGAAAAAGTTAAATCTTCAAAAAATAATAATCATCGAAAATATGATGATTTTTATGGTCGAAATTCCGAGATGGCAACTCCGCCACAATTAAGAAAAATTGAAGTTTTATGGAAAGACATCAGTCGAGCAAAAGATCCAAAATCTCTTAAAAAGACTTTAAGACAATTTATAAAAAATAAATTTCATATTGATGATATTAGATTTATGTCAAAATCAAGAGCTTCTGTTGTTATTGCAGTTCTTGAAAAAATCAAAGTTAACAGTTATTTAAAAGCCTTTTAAAAAGGTTTTAATAGGTAGAAAAAAAGAAGGAGAAAAACTTATGGAAAACAACACACCAATGTCAATTATGAACGCTGAAATGGAATCATTAATGGCTGATTACAATGAAGTTATGATTGAATTTGCAGAAGCATCAATGATTGAAGACAACTATACTGAAAAGTATGAAAAACGTGACAAATGCAGAATTGTAAAAGCTCAAATTGATTTATTGAAAAAGTTGATGAAAGAAATATCAAATCTTGAAATCAACATTCCTATGATGACTAGAGCATAATAGGTCGAAACAGCCGGCTACCGGTGCAAGCTGGCTGTCTTAACGTAATGCGTTAACTGATGAGACCAAAAAACTTGCAGGAGATAATTTTGCAAAATAATAAACCTTGGGTAGATAAAATAACACCTGAAAATTTACCAAATGAAGATTTAAAAATGGTTGCGTTGCTTTTAGGATTAGAGGCAGCAATAAAACTTATGTGCGAAATTCCCGGTGTCAACATCTCTATTCCTAAAAATGCGACGTTACCTGCAAAGGTGCTATACATAATGGAGAAATATGACGGCACGAAAAAGTCTCGCTTAAAATTAGCTCAAGAATGTGATTTATCTGAAGGATATATTTATAGAATCGCAAGAAAAAGAAGTATTAATCAAAATCCGACAAAGTAAAATCCGGTCCAAGTTCCTTGCTTAACTCCTCGATTAAAGTAGCAGGTGGGATATCTAATCCCTCTGCTATTTTCCATAAATTCGCAAATCTAAAGTTTTTAAGCCCGCGTTCAATTTCTCGCCAAGTTGCTTTCGGTAAGCATGCCTCGGCAGAGATTTTATAAATTGTCTTCCCTTGGCTTTTTCTGTGATTTTCAATAATTTCGCCAAAGGTTTTAACAAGGTGAGCAGTCTTATTTTTAGCAGTATCTTGCATACCTTTAATTTTAATGTTAAATTTAATTTAATAGGCTGTAATTACAGCCTAGTCAAAGTGTCTATTCTTATGTCCATTATTGACATAATCCAAATTTAAAATATGAATATGAAAAAACTTGTTCTTTTACTAACGATGCTGTTTACACTCTCTCCATCACTTGCATGGGCATTTGATTATGGCTACACAAGTAATGGTTATAAATATGTTAAACACAAGCACTACGAGTCTTCCTATCAACGAGCTTGGTGTTCTATGCATAATGGAGTGGAAGAGTATGAAAATAGTGACAGAACTCGTGTTGACTGTTTAACAGATACACACGCTGTTGAATTTGATTTCGCAAATAAATGGGCAGAAAGCATTGGGCAGGCTTTGCATTATCAACGAATGACAGGGAAACGTGCCAAGGTTGTTTTAATCCTTGAGAAACCTAAAAAACAAATGGTTTATTATTGGCGAGTTTTTGAACTCGGTAAACTTCACGATTTTGATGTTGAATATGTTACATCTGCGATTTTGCAGTTAAAAAACGGCAAATGCCCATATATGGATTGTAAGTGCAACAAAAAGAAAAATAAAACTAAAAGAAAATAATGTATAATTAAGATATGGAAGAAGAAAAATTTATTAAAAAATTTAAATTTTACGTCAATTCGTACGATGATTTTTCGCCAATAGAATATCAAATAACCTTTGGCAATTCAGTTAATAAAACTTTGGATGCATATATTCGAGCAATGGATGTTGAATGTTTTACATCAATCCAAACTGAAGATTATACAGCTTTTAACAAAAATATATTTGAAATCATCCATTCTTGGAAACATAAATATAAAACAAAAGAAGATATTTGTGATGGAAGAGAGTGGAGCTTATCTATTTTCTATACAAACAATAAAAGAACGTATTATACTGGTGATATAAAAGAACCTGAAAACTTTGAAGAATTAGTAAACTATATTTCAGCATTTTGCAGTAAATTACTGCGAGGTCAAAATGAATAATCAAGCTGTATTAAGCAATTAAATAGACAAAAGGCTATAAGCATTATTTTTATGATACAATTTTTGTAAGTTGCGAGGTCTTATGAACAAAAAAGATTTATCAGAACGTGATATTTGCACTAAATATATAACTCCAGCAATCCAAAAAGCCGGTTGGGATTTGGAAAAGCAAATCCGCGAAGAAGTTACGTTTACTGATGGAAAAGTTATAGTTCGTGGAAAAATGCATGCTCGCGGAGAAAGAAAAAGAGCCGATTATATTTTATATTATAAAAACAATTTGCCACTTGCAGTTGTTGAAGCAAAAGATAACAAACATTCTATAGGAGCTGGAATTCAACAAGCAATAGGTTATGCTGAAACTTTAGATATTCCTTTTGTTTTTGCATCTAATGGTGACGGATTTGTTTTTCATGACAGAACTGTTTATGAAGGGGATAAGGAATATGAAATTAGTATGGATGAATTTCCTTCGCCTGAACAACTATGGAATAAGTATAAAAAATATAAAAACATTGAAGATGAAGAAACAGAAGCAATCATTACTCAAAATTATCATACAGATTCAAATGGAAAAGAACCTCGCTATTATCAACGTATTGCAATAAATAGAACAGTAGAAGCAATTGCCAAAGGGCAAGATAGAGTTTTACTTGTAATGGCTACAGGAACAGGTAAGACATATACAGCTTTTCAGATTATTTGGCGATTATGGAAATCTAATAAGAAAAAAAGAATTTTATTTTTAGCTGATAGAAACATTCTTGTGGATCAAGCAAAAACACAAGATTTTGCTCCGTTTGGTGATAAAATTACAAAAGTTACTCATAGAAAAATTGATAAATCTTATGAAATTTATGTTGCAATTTATCAAGGCTTAACAGGAAATGATCCAGATAAAGATGTTTATAAAAAATTCTCAAGAGATTTCTTTGACTTGGTTGTTATAGATGAGTGTCATAGGGGAAGTGCAAAAGAAGATTCAGCGTGGCGTGAAGTTTTAGATTATTTTAGCAATGCTACTCACTTTGGTCTAACTGCAACACCAAAAGAAACAAAAGATGTTTCAAACATTCATTATTTTGGAGAACCAATTTATACATATTCGCTTAAGCAAGGTATTGAAGACGGTTTTCTTGCTCCTTATAAAGTAATAAGACCTTTAATAAATATAGATATTGATGGATTAGAAATTGAGCCTGGAACACTAGATAAATATGGGAATATAGTTCCTGATAGGGAATATAACCTTAAAGATTATGATAAAGAGCTTGTTATAGAAGAAAGAAGAAAAATTGTAGCAAGAAGAATTACGGAATTTTTAAAATCCAATTCTCGCTACGATAAAACTATTGTTTTCTGTGTTGATATTGAACACGCAAATAAAATGCGTCAGGCTTTGATCAACGAAAACGCAGATATGGTTCAAGAAAATTCTAAATACATTATGCAAATTACAGGTGATAATGAAGAAGGGAAAAGAGAACTTGATAATTTCATTTCGCTTGATGAAAAATATCCTGTCATTGCAACAACGTCCAAATTAATGACTACAGGTGTTGATGCAAAAACCTGCAAATTAATTGTTTTAGACAGTAATATTAATTCAATGACTGAATTTAAACAAATAATAGGTCGTGGAACTAGACTAAGACCAGATTATGATAAGTATTATTTTACAATTCTTGATTTCAGAGGTGTAACTCGCCTTTTTGAAGATAAAGATTTTGATGGAGATCCTGTTTGTATATTTGAACCGGGACCTGAAGAACCTTTTCCTCCAATAGATGAGCCTTGCCCTCCTGTTGATGAACCGGGAGGAAATGAGGGTGGAATAATAAGAGATCCTGAACCTCCAATAATTACAGATCCACCATTTGAACCAAAACCAAGTAAATATTATATAAACAAAGGGGTTGAGGTTGTTCAAGTTGGTGAACGCACAATGTATTATGGCCCTGATGGGAAATTGATTACTGAAAATTTAATTGATTATACAAAAGATAAAATAACATCACAATATACATTAGAAAGTTTTATAAAAAAATGGAATGAAGCTGATAAGAAAGCAGTCATCGTAGAAGAATTGCAAAAACAAGAAATTTTATTATCAGCACTAAGTGAAGAAGTCAAAAAGAAAACTGGCAAAGAATTAAGTATATTTGATTTAATTTGTCATGTTGCTTTTGATGCACCACCTTTATCAAGAAGAGAACGCGCTAATAATGTTAAAAAGCGTAATTATTTCGGTAAATATTCAGAAAAAGCGCGTGCAATATTAAATATCTTAATTGATAAATTTGCTGAAGATGGTATTGTTGAAATCGAAAATCGACAAGTTTTAAACTTGCCTATATTTAAAACCTATGGAACAATTTCTGAAATAATGAGAGAGTTTGGAGGAAAAGATAATTACGAAGCAGCAATCAAAGAACTTGAAACAGAGTTGTTTAAAGATGAAAATATTGCTTAATTTGAGGAGAAATAATGGCTAATATATCAAGCGTTATTAAAGCGATACAAGATATAATGAGAAAAGATACAGGCATTAATGGTGATGCTCAAAGATTATCACAAATCGTTTGGATTTTATTTCTAAAAATATTTGCCGATAAAGAAGAAGAACTTGCATTATTGGATGATAATTACAAGTCTCCAATACCTGAAAATTTAAGATGGCAAAATTGGGCTATTGATGAAGAAGGTATTACAGGTGATAAATTAATCAATTTTATAGATGGCGAATTAATTCCGGGGTTAAAGCAACTTCAAGGTACTGAAAAAGAAAACTTAATTGCAGGTATTTTTCAAGATACTTATAACTATATGAAATCAGGAACTTTGTTGCGACAAGTGATAAATAAAATTAATGAGATTGATTTCAACTCAAGCTCTGACAGACATTTGTTTAACGATATTTACGAACAATTATTACAAAGTTTACAATCGGCAGGAAATGCCGGCGAATTTTACACGCCAAGACCAGTGACCCAATTTATTGTTGAAATGGTTAATCCTAAAATTGGTGAGAAAATTTTAGATCCTGCAAATGGTACAGGAGGTTTCTTGACTTGTTCTATTGAACATTTAAGAAAACAAGAGGATACAACTGAAGATAGGGAAAAAATTAATAATAATATTTTTGGTATAGAGAAAAAGCCTTTACCATATCAACTTTGTGTTACAAATATGATATTACACAATATTGATACACCTAAAAATATTAGATATGGGAACACTCTATCGCAACCAATAACAAACATTTCCCAAGACCAAAAAGTCCATTGTATTGTGACAAATCCTCCGTTTGGTGGCATTGAGGAAGATGGTATTGAAAGTAACTTCCCTGCTGCATACAGAACAAAAGAAACAGCAGATTTATTTCTGCTTTATATTATAGCAATGTTAAGACCTGACGGAAGAGCTGGAGTTGTTTTACCTGATGGTGCATTATTTGGCGAAGGTGTTAAAACTAGAATTAAAGAAAAACTAATGAAAGACTGTAATTTACATACAATTATTAGACTTCCTAAAAGTGTATTTGCACCTTACACATCAATTAATACAAATTTATTATTCTTCACTAAAGGTGAACCAACAAAAGAAACTTGGTTTTACAGATTAGATATGCCTGATGGTTATAAAAATTTCTCAAAAACAAAACCGATGAAAAGAGAGCATTTAAAACCTATTGATGAGTGGTGGAATAATAGAGAAGAAATCGAAATTGATGGTTTTTATAAAGCAAAAAAATATACTATTGATGAGATAAAAGAAAGAAATTACAATCTTGATTTATGTGGTTTCCCTTACGAGGAAGAAGAAGTTTTACCTCCATTAGAATTATTAAATCAATATACTGAAAAAAGAGCTGCGTTGGATAAAAATATAGATAATGTTTTATCTCAAATTAAATCATTACTTGAGGTTAAATAAATGAAAGCAGAAACATTAAAGAAATCCATATTACAATATGCAATGGAAGGAAAGCTTGTACCTCAAGATCCTAATGATGAGCCTGCAAGTGAGTTATTAAAACGCATTAAAGCAGAAAAAGAACAGCTCATTAAAGAAGGAAAAATCAAAAAAGATAAAACGGAATCATATATTTTTAAAGGTGAAGATAACAAATACTATGAGCAAATTGGCTCTAAAATAGTTGATATCACAGACGAGATACCTTTTGA
>CALVCQ010000016.1 GCA_944326115.1 Candidatus Gastranaerophilales bacterium
GAAGCAAAACGAACGACAGTACCGAGCGAAAAGCAAATCCAAGACAGCGGATTTGCGGACGGACGACACGACCCAAGGGAGTTAGTCCGGTAAGCGAGGTACGAAGTGACCTAACAGCCTGTGAGAAAGGTTGTTGAAATAAAGGAATTTTATAATAAAATTTTGAAATGGAATAAAAAACCTTACGAACGCCAATAATCAAAGACGTAGTCAGAGTCAGTTGACTATATAAAAATATATTACGGTTATAAAGTATAAAGAGAGTTTTATGGGTGAAAATTTAAATGTAATTATAATAGATAAAGATGAAACTTCGAGAGATATAATAAAAAATTATCTTTCTTCTACTGATAATGTATATGTAAGTGCGGAGTTTTTTGATTTTGCTCTTGCTGAAGAATTTATAGCAAAAAGCGGCAAATGCATAGTTTTGACGGATGTATCAGAAGATTACCCAAAAGCTGTTTCTTTGATAAAAAATATTAAAACAGAGAATAAAGATGCATACATTGTCGCCTTATCAACAAAACCGTCAACAGAAACTATAATAAAAATAATGCGTGCCGGCGCAAAGGAATTTTTGAATAAACCGGTGATAGAAACAGAATTTTTGAATTTGATTAACACTATAAAATCAGAATTAGAAAATGATGAAATATCCGAGGGATGCAAAATTATTTCTACATTTTCCAATAAAGGCGGCATCGGAAAAACATCTATTGCGGTCAATCTTGCAGTTGAACTTGCACAGATAACAAAAGAAAAGGTTGCATTACTTGATTTAAATTTACAACTCGGAGATGTTTCAACATTTTTAGACTTAAATCCGGCATTTGCAATGGATTATATTGCAGCAAATATAAATAATTTGAGTCAAGAAGATTTTTTGAACGTAATGACACGCTATAAAAACACGAGTCTTTATGTTATAGCTGATCCGCTAAATATTGACAAATCTAATGATATTACGGCAGAACAAATAAAAAATATCCTTTCAGCTTTAAAAAAATCATTTTCATACATAGTTATAGATATAGGCACAAATATTGACTCAAAAACAATAGCGGCATTAGATGCAAGTGACTTAATACTTTTGATAGCAATAGTAAATCTTCCTGCAATAAGAAGTACGCAAAGATGTATGGAATTGTTTAACAGGCTGGGATATTCAGCAGATAAAGTTAAACTTATTTTGAACCGTTACATGGAAAATGAAGATATAAAAACCGCAGATATTGAAGAAGTTGTTAAACAAAAAGTATACTGGAAAATTCCCAATAACTATCTCACAATGATGTCTGCTATTAATAAAGGTGTACCTGTAGAAGAGATTAATCCGGAAGCGAATATTGCAATAAATTATAAGGACTTTTCACAAAAAATTTCTGATTATTTGATTACACAAAAACTTAATAAAAAATACAACGAAAAAGAATTAAAAATAATATAATGGAGCAGACATGTCATTAAGAGAGAGATTAAAAAGCAAAAAAGATGCGAAAGCAACAGCACAAAAAGGTGAATATGTAATATCTATAGCAAAAGTATCCAATGCTGTAAATAAAATAAAAAATCCTGCTGATTTAGGTAATATAGTTAAAGAATTTTCAAAATTTTTAAATACTCTAGAAACACAAAATGCAAGAATAGTTTTTAGCGGAGATTTTGATCTGGGACAAAGAACACTTCTAAATTGTATTTTAGGTAATTTTCTTGATGACGGAGCTAAAGCTAAACAAATATTATCTGATGCAATAATACAAGATGAACAGGGCGACTCATCAAATATACAGGAAACTAAAATAAGCAAAAGAAGAAAAACAATAAGAGAAAGACTTGCAGCCAAAACAGAAACTGATGACGAATAAATCAGCTGTTTGATTTTTCAAAATCAAGCAAATATTTTTTTGCATCAGTTCCAAGTGCAAATTTTCCTATTTGTCCGTTTGATTTAATAATTCTGTGACATGGCATAACTAAAGGTACAGGATTTTTAGCCAGAGCATTGCCTACGGCACGTGAGCCTTCCGGAACACCTATCATCTGTGCTAATTCTTTATATGTTTTGGTTTTTCCATATCTAATACTCAAAAGAGCATCATAAACTTTTTTTTCAAATTCAGTTGCAGCGTTAATTTCAACAGGAATATTAAAGGTAAACAAGCGACCTGCAAAATATTCGTCTAATTGTTCCATCACATTATAATTAAAAGCAGAACACTCAAAATCATTTCTGGCATCTACAAGCTGAATCTTATGCAATGCATAGTCTGAAGAAAATATTTTTAGTATACCTATTGGAGATTTATAAAATGCTACTTCCATATTAATATTATATTTAATATATTATGTTAGCGTCAATCTAATTAATATATGATTAAAATTACTTGTTTGTTGAAGTTCTTTTTTCTATGATTTTATATGTAAATATCTGAGAATGGAATTATATTTATGCATAAGATAATAGAAGAAGCACAGGAAAAAGTACAGGAACAATTTAGATACGTTGATAAAATAAAAGAATTTAATCAAAATAAAGTTTTACAAGCTTTTAGAAAGAATAAAGTAGGACTCGAACATTTTGCAACAGTAAGCGGATACGGTCATGACGACATGGGAAGAGAAGTACTGGACAAAACATTTGCTGATGTTTTCAATACCGAATCTGCAATTGTGCGTAATCATTTTGTATCGGGAACACATGCAATTGCATGTGCATTATTCGGTAATTTACGATATGGAGAAAAACTGGTTTCCGTTGCAGGTACCCCATACGATACAATGGAAGAAGTAATAGGAACAAGAGGCAATTATCGTGCATCTTTAATGGGACACGGTGTTTTATATGAAGAAATACCTCTGATTAATAATATGTTTGTAGATTTTGAAAAACTGGAAAAGACCATGGATAAATCCACCAATATGGTAACAATTCAACGATCCAGAGGCTATTCTACAAGAAAATCACTTGATATTGAAACCACAAAAGAAATAATAGATATAGTGAAATCAAAAAATCCTGATTGTATATGCTTTATTGATAATTGTTACTGCGAATTTGTAGAAGATAAAGAGCCATTAGAAATAGGTGCAGATTTAGTTGCCGGTTCTTTAATTAAAAATCCGGGAGGCGGCATAGTTGAGACCGGCGGATATATAGCAGGAAAAGAAGAATATGTAATGCAAGCCGCATACAGATTGACTGCGCCAGGAATAGGACCGGATGGCGGTGCAATGCTGAATCAAACAAGATTAATTTTTCAAGGATTATTTATGGCACCATCCGTTGTTGCTGATGCAGTGAAAGGTTCAATACTTGCTTCACAGGTATTTGAAGATATAGGATTTATTTCAACCCCCAAAGCTTTTGAAAAGAGGACAGATCTAATTCAAACAATAGAATTTGGTAAACCCGAGCCACTGCTGGCTTTTTGTAAAGCTTTGCAGCACAACTCGCCTATAGAATCATATCTAACGCCTATTCCTGATGAAGTACCAGGATATGATGATAAATTGATTATGGCAGGAGGCAGTTTTATTGAAGGCTCAACTATTGAACTTTCGGCTGATGGTCCTATGAGACCGCCTTATGCCGCATATATGCAGGGCGGCTTAAATTACGCTCATGTAAAAATAGCTCTGGACGGAGTATTGAAAGAATTGGGACTATAAAAAACAGCGTTCCCATAAAATGGAACGCTGTTTTTATTTTTTTTAATTTCTATTTTCCCTCATTTAAGGTTTTAATTATATCGTTAGTGATATCAGTTGTTCCGTACAAAGCATTATTGCTGGTAAGAATAAGAGCATAAACACCTTTTTTACCTTCAGCATCTATAGCCTTTTTAACATCCTTTTCTAAACTTTGCAGAGCTGAAACCTTTTCTTTTTGAAGAGCATCCATTTTTGATTTTAACTCTTTAGCATATTTATCTTCAAGCTTTTTACGCTCAGAATCAGTTGTAGCACCTACTACACTTTTTTGTGCATCAACTATAAAAACTCTGATTGCAGCTTCTTTTTCCTGTATTGATTTATTAATCACAGCTGTTTTTTTATAGCCTTTCAATACTTTATCCAAATCAACGGACGCATATTTATCAGCCGCAAAAACAGGTGTACAGAAAGCTAAAACAGCAAAAAGTGTTAATAATTTTTTCATCAAATTCTCTCTTTTCTTTTTTGTACTAACTAAATATTATTAATTTTTATCTAGATTAGCATATTTAGCTTAATTAGTAAATAAAAACAAGCGGGCAATTTAAAATACCCGCTTGTTTAACTATTTAATAGAAAAAGCATCCTTCAAATTTTCTATAGCATCTTTTCTTTGTTGTTTTTTCTTTTGATAAGCATCTTTTCTGGCTTGCTGTTGTTTTTTATATGCCTCTTGTTTTGCCTGCTGCTGCTTTTTATATTCTTCCTGCTTTTTCTTCATTGCAGCTTTATCTGCTTCTCTTTTCTTTTGTGCTTCTTCTTGTTTTTTTTGATATTCGTTTATTTTAGCATCCTGTTTTTTTATTGCAGCATTTCTTTTGTTTTGATAATCCTGCAGAAAGTTTGTTGCCGCAAAAGATGCACTTGAACCAAACATAATGGCTGCCGCCAACAAAAGAGTTGATAATTTTTTCATAATAACCTCCATTTCTCAGGACTAGATTATAACAGTATTTAATTTTGATATCAAGTTAAAAATCCTCCGGTAAATATAACTCATTCTTATTCAGCTTTTGCCTTATTTCTTCATAATTTGAAGATTCACAAGCAATTTTCTGGTAAGTTTGTACTATTGAAATAACATCATCCGTAGATACACGAATCAACCTTCTTCCGTGCATATTTTCTATAATTACCGCCATTTTTTGTCTCCTTTTATATGTTATTTCGTCGGAATAAATATTTTCTTTAGCAATTTCATTAATATTACTTAGAACACTTTGTTTAAATAAGATTTAATAAAATAATGCCGATTGTATATAGAAACAAGTCTAACAATTTTTATACAGTGGAGCGATTTATTTCACCTGCAAACCAAACTAAAATTTTTACAGCGATATGAAGCAGTCAAAAAGGAGGAATGGTACAATGAATAATTCTATTATTCAAGCTCAGTGTGTAAATCTGGATGAGTTAAATCATCTCTTTATTGATTTGGAATATTCAAAGCCTCAAAATAGAAATATTAACGTATACAGAAGCAGAAGTTTCAATCAAAAAAACAAAAAGTATTTGCAGCTTGATGAAATAAAAAATGAGCTAAAGAAAATTGACAAAACAAAATTAAAGTACATTTACATTACGGGCAACAATGCAATGTCCCATCCGGAATTTAATCATATATTAAGATATTGTTTATCAGTATGTTCTGTTACGATTTTTTCTGACGGAAGCTGTATAAATGATAAGAAATCCCGATTCCTAAAACGTGTTGAAGAAGAAGGTACAAATGAAATTGTATTTAAAATAAAGATAAACCACTATAATGAAAAAATTAACGACGAAAAAACAGGACGAGGCTCCTTCAGAAAAGCACTGCATGCAATCACAGCATTAAACAAATACGGATTCAATCCGATACTGGTAATAAAGTCAGATATGAAAAATACTGAGGATTTAAAGCAAGGATTCATTGAATTAGGAAAAAAGTTCAGATTTGAAACAGAAGACATTAATTTTTCATTTATTCCCGATATTAAGACAAAAAAAGAAAATGAAAACACACAAGACTGTATAGCACAGAATTCAACAGCAGAATTTGAGACTGATTGTATGAATTCAAGACTGCTGGCAAAATCCGGAGTTTATAATTGTCCTATCCTTATTAATGATTACAGAGGCAGAAGCGGAGCATCACTTAGCAGCTACAGCAGCAAGTGTTATCTTGAAACTGAACAATGCCAACAGTGCAAAGCTTTTGGCAAAAAGATTTATACAAATCACTGGGCATAAAAAAACAGGTTAGAAAACTTTTAAACCAAGCCCGAAAACTTTTTTTATCGCAACCCCGAAAAAAGTGCCTGGATGTTAACTAACCCGTATATTTATAATACCACATTGTGATATTTTTTAAACATGCTTTAGCTGTAATTTGGGATAATTTAATCAGCTGTTAAAATTTCTTTTGCAATTAAATCACCCATCTGTGTTGTACCTACCTGTATTGCTTTTCCAAAACAAATATCAGGTGTCCTGTACCCCTGTCTCAAAACAGATTTAACCGCATTTTCTATTGTACTTGCAGCAATATCTTTACCAAAACTATACCTCATCATCATTGCAGCAGAAAGTATAGTTGCTATGGGATTTACAACATTTTTCCCTTTTAAATCAGGAGCAGACCCGTGTATCGGTTCGTAAAGACCTTTTTCATTATTTGAAAGGCTGGCACTTGGCAGCATGCCTAACGAACCTGAAATCATTGAAGCTTCATCAGATAAAATGTCCCCGAAAATATTACCTGTTAAAAGTACGTCAAACTGCCGCGGATTTCTTATAAGCTGCATTGCTGCATTATCAACGTACATATGAGTTAACTCAACCTCCGGATAACTATTAGAAACAGAAGTCACAACTTCTCTCCATAAACGAGATGCATCAAGAACATTTGCCTTATCGACAGAGCAGAGCCTTTTATTACGTTTCATTGCTGTTTGGAAGGCAACATGTGCTATTCTTTCAATTTCTTTTTCAAAATAAATCATGTTATTAAAACCGGCACGCTCACCGTTTATGTAATCTATACCTCTTGGCTGCCCGAAATATACATCGCCGGTCAATTCTCTGACTATCATGATGTCAACATTTTTTATTATTCCGGGTTTTAGTGTTGATGATTCTAAAAGTTCATCAAAAACAATTGAAGGTCTTAAATTTGCAAAAAGATTTAATTCCTTTCTTATACCTAGCAATGCTTTTTCGGGACGCACTTCCGGAGGAAGAGCATCATATTTCCAGTCACCAACAGCACCGAGATAAACGGCATCCGAATCTTTTGCTATCTTTACTGTCGAATCCGGAAGAGGTTTTCCGCAATCATCATAAGCGCAGCCCCCAATCAACGCCTTTTCGTATTCGAAACAATATCCGAATTTTTGTTCTATTGCATTTAAAACTTTAATTCCTTCATCCAGTACAGCGGGACCAATTCCGTCACCTGCTAAAAGTGCAATTTTATATCTCATTTTTTACTCCGAGTTTTTGTTTAGTGTATTCTACCAGCCCACCGGCTTGTATAAGCTTGTTTATTTCTTCTGGAAACCGGGTACACGTATATTCTTTATTTTTTGTGAGATTTGTTACAATCCCTTTATTCAAATCTACACGTATCCTATCACCTTTATCACATTCATCAGCAAGCACAGGATGTTCTAAAATTGGCAATCCTATATTAATTGCATTTCTAAAAAAGATTCTGGCAAAAGATTTTGCAATTACTATTGAAATACCTGATGCTTTTATGGCAATCGGAGCATGCTCTCTGGAACTTCCACAGCCAAAGTTTTCACCCGCAACAATTACATCTCCCTCTTTAACTTCTTTAGCAAAATCCCTGTCTAAATCCTCAAGACAATGAGATGCAAGTTCATTTTCATCAGATGTATTTAAATATCGAGCCGGTATTATAACATCAGTATCAATATTGTCACTATATTTAAAACAAATTCCCTCAATTGGTGGATTCATGTGTAAACTCCATTTACAAATTTATAAAAATATACTATATATAATAGTATACATTTTTGTTATCACACACACAAGAAGATGAAGGAGATTAAAAGATGAATTATTTTATCGGTGAAGCAGCTGGAAAAGTTTATGAATTTTTAGCAGATGAAAAAAACAATGAAGCTACAATTTCTAAAATTGAAAAATCATTGGATTTAAGCGAAAATTTTGTAAACATGGGTATCGGCTGGTTATCACACGAAGGTAAAGTTGATTTATCAGGTAAAGGTGCAAGAACAAAAGTAAGACTTACTGAAGATATCAACAACTAGTTATTAAAATCAAATTTGATAAAAGGGCAGATGAAAATCTGCTCTTTTTATTTTTATTACTAATTAAACTTTTATTATCGAAAAACAATAAACAATAACATTTATAAAAAGTCGGGTAATACATCCGAAACGAATAAAAAACAGTCTGCCAAACAACAGTCTTTTGCAGATGGATCAAATTTTTAACACAGACATCTTAAAGTAAAAAATGCAAACATCAGTTTACTTATCTGTCTCACTCAAATCGAGTACTTTATTATCACTATTTGAGATTTTAGCAATTTCTTCGACAACATTTCTTCCTGCTTTGTCTTTAAATGAGAAATTAATATCCGGAGTATATATATAATAAGTATTAGATTCAGGATCTTTTTCTATGTATTTAATTGATTCTGTTTTTATATACAAGTCTCTTGATTTATAAGTATCTTCCAAAAATTCTCTTTTTTTTATATTAAATTTTAAATATGCACCAAAAGATTAATTCTTTAAATTTATAGATCTTATTGAGTTTATAATCATTTTATCTCCCAAATATCTGTATTTACTGAATTAATTCTTTCATAGATTTAACAGCATATTCCAAACCGTCAAATACTGCTCTTGCTATAATATTATGTCCTATATTTAATTCTATTAGTTCAGGGATTTCTTTCATTCTGTGAACATTCTCATAAGTTAATCCATGTCCCGCATTAACTTTCAATCCCAATTTAGCGGCAAGTGATGCTGCGGTCTTTAGATTTTGCATTTCAAATTCTTCATTTTCTGTTCCGTATGCTTCAGAATATCTTCCGGTGTGAAGCTCTATAAACTGAGCTCCGGTTTCAGCTGCAGCTTTTACCTGATTTTCGTCAGCATCAATAAAAAGACTTACAACAATCCCTGCATTTGTAAGAGGTCTGACAAAATCCGAAACGAACTCTATTCTTGATGCCACATCAAGACCTCCTTCCGTTGTCACTTCCTGCCTTTTTTCAGGAACAAGACAAATATTTTCGGGCAGCGTCTTAAGGGCAATTTTTTGCATTTCGTCAGTAAGTGCCATCTCTAGATTTAATCTTGTTTTTAAGATATTTTTTAATTCTGTAACATCGTTATCTCTTGTATGACGTCTGTCTTCTCTAAGATGGACAGTAATTCCGTCTGCGCCGGCTTTTTCACATATTTGTGCAGCCTGCATAAGATTCGGCTCTAGCCCCCCTCTTGCATTTCTCAATGTAGCTATATGATCAATATTCACGCCTAATAACATAACTATACCTCTATACTAGTTCAATAAGCAAAGTATAGCGCAAAATAATAAACAAAATAAGAGGAATTTATAAAGATATTATTAAATTTTTATTTTTTCTTTTTTAAATACTCATAATACTTTACACGTGACAGAAATTTATAGAAGCCAATAAAAACACACCATATAAAGCCATCCACACCCAGTTTATATGCGCCACCAAAATACATCTCAAAAGTACGCCAGATAGATTGAAAATAAGTATAATAGATATTGATTTTTTTTCCTTTTCGGACCAGCTTTTCAACTTCAAAATCAGTATATCTGTTGAATTTTTCAATTATTTCATGTATTGACAAACTTACAACATGCTCAAGTACAACTCCTTCACCGGTATATGGAAAATCATAAATCTTGCCTGATTTGATAACAGGTGTACTGTGAACTTCAGGCGGCCAGTCCACATCGTCTTTACGGAAGAGTCTTATTATGTACTCCGGTACATCAAGTTTCATATCATCCGGATATTGTGTTTTGTCATCAATATCCCTGGCTCTCCTGACAATTCTTGCTGCTGTATATTCACCCGGATTTTCCACAAATTCTCTTATTTTTTTCTTTAACGGTTCTTTTATCCATTCATCGGAGTCAATAACAAGAACCCAGTCATTTGATGCACTTTGTATGGCAAAGTTTCTTGCCGGTTCTGCATATCCGCTTCTTTCAAACATTACAATTTTCGCTCCATACTCTTTTGCAATGTCCAGAGTTTTGTCATCAGAATACATATCACATATAACAATTTCATCAAAATCTTTTACTCTTTCAAGGCAATCCCTTAAAATATTTTCACAATTGAAAGTATGAATAACAACAGAAATTTTTGTGCTCATAACTGCCCTCTCTTTTTATATACTCGTTAAAATAATTATATCAAATATAATTTTTTATGCTAATATTAAAAAAAGGGTTCGGCGATGAATGATGTATCAATTATTCTGGTAAATTACAAAACAAAAGATCTTGCACTAAGGTGTCTGGAATCTGTTTATAAAAAAACAACGGATATAAATTTTGATGTTTATGTAATAGATAATGCATCTTACGACGGAATAAAAGAAGAATTAGAAAAACAATTCCCGAATGTTAAATTTATCCAGAGTAAAGAAAACAATGGATTTGGCGCAGGAAACAATATTGCACTTAAAATATTTGATTCCAAATATGCATTTTTAATCAATACCGATACAATACTCATAAACAATGCTGCAAAAATTCTTTTTGATTTTATGGAAGCAAATCCTGAAATAGGAGCGTGCGGCGGAAATTTGTATGATGAAAAAGGAAACAACATACACTCTTACGGTGTTTTTCATAACCTCAAGGATTTATTTTTAAAAACGTTCTTCTTAAGATATTTTTTCCCTAAAAACGAAAAAAGATTAAAAGACAAAGGGTTAAACAAAGAGAATCTAACTAAAAGTGTTGACTTTATCACAGGTGCAGATTTAATGCTGAGAAAAGAGGCACTGGATAAAGCGGGGCTTTTTGATGAAAGATTTTTCATGTACGCAGAAGAAGCTGAATTGCAATACAGAATACGACAGGCAGGATATGATATTTTCATAAATCCGGATGCAAAAATAACACATTTGCATAATAAATCCCCGAAAAAAAGAGAACACATGTACTATGAATTTCTAAAAAGCAAATATTTATATTTTAAATTGTGTTTCGGAACAAAGAATAACATTATGTTTATAAAATATCTTATTATTTTAAGTACAATAAGCAAGGCTATTATGCACAGAGAAGCAATTTTTAAATTATATAAATATATCCTAAAAGACGGTGATGAAAAATGTTGAATATTCTGGCAGTTTTTCTTGGCGGAGGAATAGGCGCCGTATGCAGATATCTGCTGACAACTTTTTCAATAAGATTTAGCGGTATGCCACACTGGGGAACATTCAGTGCAAACATAGCTGGTTGTTTCCTGATAGGATATATTTTCGGATTAACAGAAGATAAGTTTCAAGGTCTGCCGCCGGCAATAAAATTATTTCTGACAGCAGGTTTTTTAGGCGGACTTACAACATTCAGCACATTCAGCTGTGAGTCATTTTGTATGCTGAGAGAGGGAAAAATTCTCCATTGCTGCATTTATATTATTGCCAGTCTTACAATAGGGTTAAGTGCAACTTATGCAGGTTTTTTACTTTCCAGATAAAAACGCCACGTGAAGTTATTTTACAGGTATCAAGCTATCTGGAGCAGATAATTCTTGCTGCATGAATACCCGAAGCAGATGCTTGAATGAGTCCTCTTGTTACACCTGCACCATCTCCTATTGTAAATAAATTTTTCACCTGTTCCGTTTCCAGTTCTTTCGTAAGCTTTACTCTGCCAGAGTAGAATTTAACTTCAATACCGTACAAAAGTGTATATCTTGAAGCTACACCGGGAGCAATTTTATCAAGAGCCTGAAGCATTTCAATTATTGCTGTCATCTGTCTGTAAGGAAGTACAAGACTCAAATCACCTGGTGTTGCACATTGTAATGTAGGAGTAATAGTACTTGATTTTATTCTGTCAGGGGTAGAACGTCTTCCGTCTAAAAGGTCACCGAAGCGTTGTACAAGAATACCGCCTGAGAGCATATTTGCAAGTCTTGCAACATGTTGTCCGTAGGCAATCGGCTCTTTAAACGGCTCTGTAAATTTCTCACTTACTAACAGCGCAAAGTTCGTATTTTGTGTTCTTTTTTCAGCATAACTGTGCCCGTTTACCGTAGCAATACCGCTGTAATTTTCAGCAACAACTTCTCCATAAGGGTTCATGCAGAATGTTCTTACTTCATCGCCGAAAGTTTTTGAATAATACACAAGTTTTGACTCATATAGTTTATCTGTAATATGAGAGAATACAGGTGCGGGAAGTTCCACACGGACTCCTATGTCTACAGCATTATTAACCATACCGATTTTATTTTTTGCAAATTCTTTTGTAAGCCAATCTGCACCTTCTCTGCCGGGTGCGATTATTAAATATTCCGCACGAATTTCTTCTCCGTCGGATGTAACAAAACCTTTTACCTGCTCATTCTCAACAATAAGACTTGCTGCAGTTTTTTTATTTAAAATTGTTACTCTTTCATTCAGATAATCCTGCATATTTTTTAACACGCCGAGACTTCTTTCAGTTCCCAGATGTCTTACCGGAGAATGCACCAGTTTTAGTTCCGCAAGCGTTGCAGCTCTTTCAATTTCGGCAAAATCATCACGATTAGTTCCAAAAACCTCGTCTGTAGCGCCAAATTTAAGATACAGGTCATCTGTATATTTTATGAGTTCTTCTACTTCATTTCTTTGCATATAATCAAGCAAATGTCCGCCCACATCAGGAGTAAGCGTCAATTTTCCGTCTGAAAAAGCACCGGCTCCGCCCCATCCGCATAAAAGACCGCATGTTTTACAATTCAAACACTTTTTCACGCCTTCTCTTAAAAAGCACTTTCTTTCTTCTATTTTCAGACCTTTTTCTATAATAACAACTTTCCAGTCCGGTTTTAACTTCATTATTTCTAATGCTGCAAATATTCCTGCAGGACCGGCACCTATTATAGCAACGTTATAATTTGATTGTATCATTTTAAATGTTCCTTTATTTATTAATGTTTAGTAATTCCACAATAATTTAATTTATGCATACAAACAAATTGTACCGTAAAAATCTTAATTTTTATATCAATTAAAGTAAGATATAAAGAAAATATTTACATCTCAAAAAAAATAAAAAAACCGTGATATAATTTTTTCACAAAATAAGCGAAGGACCTGAACGGTCAAGGAGTTGAAAAATGGAATATTTAAACGAAGTACTTGAAACATTAAAAGCTAAAAACGGAAATGAAGCAGAATTTTTGCAGGCAGCGTACGAAGTTTTGACAAGCTTAAAGCCTGTTATTGAAAAGCATCCGGAATATAGAAATATTGCACTTCTTGAACGTATTACAGAGCCTGAAAGACTTATAATGTTTAGAGTACCTTGGGTGGATGACAACGGCAAAGTTCAAGTAAACAGAGGTTTTAGAGTTCAATTTAACGGTGCAATAGGTCCTTACAAAGGCGGTTTAAGATTTCATCCGAGCGTAAATCAGAGTATAATGAAGTTTCTTGCCTTTGAACAGTGTTTTAAAAATGCACTGACAGGTTTACCGATAGGCGGAGGAAAAGGCGGCAGCGACTTTAATCCAAAAGGCAAATCTGATATGGAAATTATGCGTTTCTGTCAGAGTTTTATGTCCGAACTGTACAAACATATCGGACAGGATGTAGATGTTCCGGCAGGTGATATAGGTGTAGGAGGCAGAGAAATCGGATACTTGTTCGGTCAGTACAGAAAATTAAGAAATGCTTATGAAGCAGGTGTATTAACAGGTAAAGGACTTGAATACGGCGGTTCTCTGGCACGAACAGAAGCAACCGGCTACGGTTTAATATACTTTATGAGAGAAATGCTGAAAGCAAACGGAAAAGATTTAGAAGGAAAAACCGTAATTATTTCCGGTTCCGGAAATGTTGCAATATATGCTTGTGAAAAAGCACAGCAATACGGGGCAAAAGTTGTTGCTATGAGTGATTCAAACGGATGTATTTATGATGCAAACGGCATTAATCTGGATATTGTAAAACAAATAAAGGAAGTAGAAAGAGGTCGAATAAAAGAATATGCAAATCGAGTAAGCGGGTCTGTATACACAGAAGACGTAAATTGCAGAAATATCTGGAAAATTAAAGCTGATATTGCACTTCCATGTGCAACACAGAATGAAATTAACCTTGAAGATGCAAAATCGCTTGTTGCAAACGGCGTATTTGCTGTTGGTGAAGGGGCAAATATGCCGACAAATATTGAAGCAATTGAATATTTCCTTGAAAAAGGAGTACTTCTTGCTCCTGCAAAAGCAGCTAATGCCGGCGGCGTTGCGACATCAGCGCTTGAAATGAGCCAGAATTCTATGCGATACAGCTGGACATTTGATGAAGTTGACAGAAAATTAGATGACATTATGACAAATATATTCAAAGCTTGTGAAAAAGCGGCAAATGAATACGGACTGGGCAAAAATTATGTTGCAGGTGCAAATATAGCAGCCTTTGATAAAATATCCAAAGCAATGATTGCACAGGGAATAATCTAGATAATCTTGTTATTTTCTGATTTCAAGTGTCATATTTTCCTCGGTCAGAGGATTTAAAAACAATAGCCTCATAAACGGATAATATCGTTTTAAGGCTATTGTTTTTATTGTAAGTTTTTCACCGGATTCCAATACAACAGGAAATGTTGTTTCAATATCATATTTTTTTGCTTCTTTTTGAGCATTAGAGTTTGATAAATTGTTAGAAATCACTATAAAAGGAGCTGACAGCGTAACTCCGATGAGAGAAAGAGTCAAAGTCGGAATAGAATACCTGGCTCCTTTGGAAAATGCAGATTTCACAACCTCCTTATTTGTCTTCTTTACGGATAAATAAGCTACTGTAGAATTAGCATTGTCAAAAATACTTATATTTTGTATTGTCACAGGTTTGTCATAAATATTTTTTATAATATATTCATAACCGTTATATGTTTCAGAAAGACGGCTTTTCAAAGTTTTTGTTTCTCTTTGAATTTCAATATAATCATTTTTTTCAGTTTTGATTTGTACTGCGCAAAAGCTTTGATTGCAAACAAGAGCAAATAGTAAAATTAATGCAAAGAATTTTAATTTCATGATTTATCAATTCCGGCTTAAGTTTTAAGATATCTGTGACATTATTCTTTTTAAATTTTCAATTTTTGAATTATATAGCTTTAATGTCGCTGCATCCTGTTGACTGTTAATAACAATATTATAAACATACATCAACATATTCGCAATTTTTGGCATGTAAACAAATAATTGTTTTTTATATGCAATATCAAAAGCCTGTTCTGAAGAGAATAATACCTGTTCAAAATCAATCTTTAAATTCAACAGTATTTCAGCAGACAGCATTTTAAACATAAGTGTAAAATAATCACCTGCATTGCTGTCGCTTTCAATATTTAATATTGCATTGTTTACCAGTCCGACTGCCATTTCACTGTTTCCGTCTTTAAATTCAGATTCTGCAATCAATAGCCAGCTTAAATATGTGATATTTTTAAGCCCTCTCTCTTCTGATATATCGAGTATATTGTAGAAAATCTGTTTCGATTTTTTGGTATTTGAAAGATTCTGATAAGCCATTCCAATCATCAAATCACAAAAAGACTCTATTTGATGAAGTCTTGCAAATGCAGATTTTAATTTTGCGTCATATATGTAATTTCCAAAATTTTCCCAATCCTGATTTTTCCAGACAACAAGACTTTTTAATACAGGCAAAAGAATTTCTGAATATTTATCAAGTTTTTTCTTTGAAAGTTTTGATAAATCAGCAGCTATATTTTTCCCTGCCAAGAATTCTTTCAGAAGAATCAAAAAATCAAAACAAGAATATTTCTTTCCAACACTTTGTGATAATTTTTGCAAATATTCCATTGTGTCATCTTTAAGCTGTATTACTCTAGATATGCTGATAAAGAATAAACCGTCCAGCAATGCATCTTCAAATTGTTTTTTAGAAAATCCTTCCGGTAAAATAGTTTCAGACAGCGTATTTATATCAATATATCTGAAAACCTCATCTCCAAGTTCAACACATTCATTTAGCCGTCCGAGATTAAAATATATTTCAAGTGTAACGAGGTTTATAAGAAAATAATTTAAATTAAAGTTTTTACTATTCGGATTAAAACTGCCTTTTTGTGTTCTGGAAATAAGTTTTCCCACATACTCCAGCGCATTATTATAATTGCCGCTCATAAGACAGATTTGAACAAGTTTATTTGCTATTTCTTTTATTTTATTATCGTCATTTTGTGCTTCAAATTTAGTAAGCAATATTTGCATGGAATTCAGGATTTTATCAGGATAATATTTATACATTAACGCCGCAAGTTCAGTATAAACATCTGTTTTTATCTGTTCAACAGTTCTGTCGGCATCTGCATCAATAACATTTTCCACCAGAGACAAAAATCTGTTTGTGCAATTCAAATATGCACTGAAATCTCCTATCTGGCTGGATATCATAGCAAGTGTATGCCACTGTGCAAATGCCTCTTTTTTTAAGTTTGCGAACTCTAACACTTCTGCTTTTGTTGTGTCAGGTATTTTTATATTTATATAAATTTTTTCCAGCAGATTTTTTGCAATACTTTCTATTTTTGCTTTATCGTCAGTATTTAGAATATTATTTCTGTAAAAATTGTAATTATTTATTAATATTTCCTTATCATTAACAAGCGTAATAAAATTACGCTCTTCAAGATATTTTATAATACTTGCCGGCTTTTGAAATCCTGTATTTTGTAAAATACTTACCGGCATTTTAGGACCGATTAATAAAAGAGAAATAAATAACTCATAAGCATTTTCTTTAACCTGCAGGTATGAGAGCCTTTTTTGAAAAAGTTCATCTACCACTTTGGGTATGACAACCATTCGTTCTTTTCCGATTTTATATTTATTATCTTTGTATTCAAGAACACCATTGTCAATAAGATAATCAATTGCAGCATTAAAATAGAATAGTGAACCTTTAGTATTTTCAAGTATTTTTTCTATAAAAAATGATTTTTGTATATCTTTAAGTTTATTTATATTCTTCTGAAGAATTATTTTATTTGAGGAAGGTTTAAGTTCAATTTCAAAATAATTTTGAGCGGTCATCAATTTGTATATTTTTCTGTGAAGAGAATAGTTTTCATCATAAGAAATCAAAAAACCAACATTTGATGTATATCCGTAATTTTCAAATATGTATTTTAATATATCGAGAGAACCTTCATCAATATTATCAAAATCTTCTATTACAAAAAGTGTTTTATACGGAATTGTTAAAATAAATTTTGAAAATGCTTCAAAATAGGTATAACGCCAATCCTCAGGATGATTCTGCTCATTTATTTGCATCTTAAATAAATCTTTTAAATGACGGTCGCTGATTGTCGAATCAATAATTGAAGTATTAAAAATAGCAGAAAAGTTATCAGTTTCGTTATAATAAAGCAGCATCTGTTTAAATAAACCAAATGCTGTATATTTATAGTATTTTGGACACGTTAGTCTGATAATTCTGCAGTCTGCAAAAATATTTTGGAGTTGTTCCGTACTAATAAGAGACAACTTACCCAGTCTTGCGGAACTTTTTACTGAAATTATGGGATTTGTAATATTTTTATTGCTTATTTTTTCAATTTCGCCTAACAGGTTTTGCTGATTTGCTTTCAAAAAAGTACAACTAATACTTGCAAAATTAATTAGTTTGGCGTCACTTAACTCCTCTTCCGGTTCATAATCTATATTTTTGGGTAATACTACATTATTAATATCTACGATCTTTTCTTTTTCCTCTTTAATAATTTTATGAAGCATTAACTCAAAAAACATTACCATCTGATTCTTTACATAAGCAGCACTCAATGATTGAAAAGGATATTGAGTTTTTACGGATTGATATATGTATGAATCGACTATTACTTCTGTGTTATGAAATCTATGAGCACCGGAAGTTGAAGAGTATACAACATTTATATTTATACCTGCTTTATATTCATCAGTTTTTGAGTATATATCTCTTTTTTGGATCGCCATTTGGGTCTTCAACTCAACACCTTTTACATCAAAGAGTTTTTTATTAAGCTCAGTAACAGTTTGTGCAATATAAATAGAAAAGTCTATAGCCGATTTACACGACTCAGCAAAAGTATAATCTTTACAAAACCTGATTATAAAAGTATTTTCAATAAATTGAACCCTGAGTTTTTTCTGTAATGCAGCCTTTTTTATCATTCCATAAAAATTACGTTTAAATTTCTGCATTATTTTATCACTTTTAAATGCATTTTTTATGTCATCAAAATTGGTTATTTCAATAGTTAATGCAGCAAATTCTTCTATGACAGATTCTCTTAATCCGATACTTGCATTAATATCAAGACCGCAGTTAGGGCATTTTTCTAAAGTTGTTGAATTGAGTTTTCCGCATTTATAACACTTGTTCAGAATTACAGTCCCGCACTTTTCACATACTGTATTTTTAGTCACTGCACCGCAAGTATGACACTGCAGCTTCAACACTTTTTTGCATTTAGGGCAGACAAGCTCTCTATCGCTTATTTGTGTTTTACATTTCGGACAATTCATAAAAATAGTTACTTCCGTATAAAGTAATATTCAAATTCTTATATTATAATAACAGCTTTATAAAAGTAATCATACTAATCATTGAAATTATCTCAGTCAGAACCGCTTGCACACGTAACATCCTAATATGCAGTACATGTTTTAATCTTTAAACTACACACAGAAACAATGCTACTGAGTACGAATAATTTGTCCGGAAAAAATTCGTGATAAGACTCTTCCGAACAAAGCAATCCTGTGAATTGTTTTATGAGAGGTAAATGACAGACTTTGTACGAAAGGTGCCTGTGGCAGGTTTCGAATAGAGACTCTGCCGAATAAAATATGACCAAATGTCATATTTTATGAGAGGTCCTAAGTCAAAAGCGAAGCTTTTGCGTGCCAAGAACTCTTTGAGAAATTGACTAAATGTCAATTTCAAATAGAGACTCTGCCGAATAAAATATGACCAAATGTCATATTTTATGAGAGGTCCTAAGTCAAAAGCGAAGCTTTTGCGTGCCGTATACTAATTATGATATATTGAAAAGATAAGCATTGACGGTTCGAAGGTTCGAGGAGACAACTGCGGCACCGGATTAGATAATAAGCGTATCAAAAACAGATTTCTCAGGGCAATAAACAATCCCGGATACAGACAGGAATAATTGAGAATATTCAAGTTAAACACAAAACTTAGCTGCAAACTTTATATTAAAATGCTCTTCAAACCCGGATTTTAAAAGAACACAAAGACTATTTACATCAATTTCCGGCAAAAGTTCATTTAACGTCGTTATTTTAGAACTATCAGGAATTTCTTTGAATATATTCATAATGAGTTCTTTGTCGTAATTAAACATAATCGAACCATGCTGCAGAATATAGCCTTGTTTTCTGTATTGCGCCGAACCGACTATTTTTTTCCCCTGATAATTCAAATCAGCCCCTGTTGAGAGCGACATACAGTATTCATAGTTTGTTTTAGCTTTCTTTTCTTGCGGGAATGATATCACAATACCTGCTTTTTTAAATCCTAACACGAGAGCTCCGGATATCTCTTTATATGATTGAATAACAGATTCACCGTGAGTTAAAAATTTTACCGGACAAACAAAAGAATATGTAAGTTCTCTGTCATGCAGCAGAGCTCTGCCTCCTGTAAGCCGTTTTACAATATCTATTTTGTGATATGTACAAAAATCTTTGTTAATATGCGCTTCACTCTGATTCCGACCTAAAGAAACGCAGACAGGAGACCAGCCGTAAAATCTTAATACAGGTTCTGATAAAGACTTTTTAATAGCCGTATTTAAAATCAGCTCATCAAAATCCATATTGTATTTTCCTGTATTAATACAGTAGGGTATAAAAAATCCTGCCATGTCAACTAAACAGCCTCCGATAATTTCTTTAAAGCAGCGGGGATAAATGCTATCTGATCTGTAGCCAGCACAGAATATTTTGTTAAATTTATTGAGGCAAGATCTCCGGTCAATCCATGTATATAAACTCCGAGAATCGCTGCATTTTCTACAGACAAGCCCTGAGCAAGAAGACCTGCAATCATTCCGGTCAATACATCTCCGCTTCCTGCTTTTGCAAGTGCACTATTACCGCTTGTATTGATAAATAATTTTGCTTCTTTTGTTGCGATAACGGTTTTGTTACCTTTTAAAACAACGCAGCATCCGAATTTTTCCGCTGTTAGAGCTGCATATTTTAATCTGTCAGATTGTATTAACTCAACGGGTGTTTTTATAAGCCTGGATAATTCAACAGGATGCGGGGTGATAACCGAATTTTCAGGCAGCGTCTTTAATTCTGACTTTGCAATTACATTTAGTGCATCTGCGTCTATTACTGTTTTGTGTTGTGAGTCCATCAGATATTTTATTAAATCTGCAACAAAGTCACCGGTTGCCGGAGTATCAGAAAGTCCCGAACCAACAGATATTACATTATAATTGCTTATTATGTTCTTTAAATCTGAAAAAGCATCCGGAGCAATGCATTTTTTGTAATAATCTTTAAGCGGAAAGTATGTTACCCAGGGGCAGCTTCCTGCTATATTGTTAATTACCTGTTCTATAGTGGCGAGTGTAACAAGTCCGGCACCGATTTTTAGCGGTGCTAATGATGAAAGATAGGCAGCTCCTTCATATTCATAGCAGCCAGCAACATTCAATACTTTACCGAAGGTTCCCTTATTGCTTTCTTCTGGTCTTGGCGGCAATAGTAATTTTGCTGTTGATAAAGTTATTTCTGTATAGTTCATTATTAATAACCCGTTTGCCTTAATGCTTCATATACAACAATAGCTACAGAATTAGAAAGATTCAAACTTCTTTGTCCGTCCTGCATTGGTATTGTGATTGAATGGCTACCTTTTGACAAAAGTAAATCTTCCGGCAGCCCTCTTGTCTCCGGACCAAAAACAAGAAAATCGCCGCTTTTAAACTTTACACCGGTATAAAAATTTTGTGCTTTAGTGGTCAGATAGTAAAAATCATTGTTTGGAAATTCTTTCCATAAATCTTCTAAATGTTCAACCCTTCTTATATTGACAGAATCCCAGTAATCAAGACCGGCTCTTTTCAGATGTCTGCTGTCTATTGAGAAGCCAAGTTTACCTATAAGATAAACATCACAGTTTGTGCATGCGGCAAGACGCACAATATTGCCTGTATTTTGAGGTATTTCGGGTTCATATAAAACTATATTCAATTTTGTTTTTATATTCATTAGTCCTGTCCGTAAGAATAAAATCTATTTTATTTTACCACGTTTGGCAGAAAAGTTGTTTCTATAAAATAGTACTTTTAGTTATAAATGCGAGTAATTGTTATTTGTGCAAAAATCAATTAGCTTTTTATCGAGCAAATTTTAGTAATTATTTTCAAGGAGATTATATGAAAAAAATATTCAGTGCAATCATAGCAATATTTTTATGCTGCAGTACAGCTTTTTCTGCCTGTGACAATTGTTCCCAAAACAGCAATAATTGCAATTACAGAATGCAGAAGAAAATGCTTCATAACCATAAAATGATAAAAAATAAAGTCATTAATGCTCAGGTGAAAGGCAAAATGCTTGCAATACAGGAGTTGTCAAAAGAAGATTACTGCAATAGCCCTGAGACCAAGCAAAAAATTGCCTGTTACCAAAAACAGATAGAAGATTTAACAAATCAAAAAATGTGTCTGAAAAAAGAATACAAGACCTCTTTACAGGCACTCAAAGCTTCACGTTAATCAAAATTTTTAAAGATTAGAGAAGTGTTAATTCCGCCAAAAGCAAAATTATTCGACATGATAATATCTGTGTCAATATTTCTTCCAGTTCCTGTTATGTAATCCAGCGGAGCACAGTTTTCATCAATATTATTTAGATTCAATGTCGGAGAATACCAGCCGCTGTTTAACATTTTTAAAGATAATATTGCCTCTATTGCACCGCAGGCGCCAAGTGTGTGACCTGTATAGCTCTTTAAAGAGCTGATTGGTACTGCACGTTTAAAAATATCGTATGTTGCTGTGCTTTCTGCTACATCACCCTGCAGTGTCGCAGTACCGTGGGCATTTATGTAACCGATATCATTTGAACTTATGCCTGCATCTTTTATAGCAAGTTCAAGAGCTCTGCCCATTGTTTCATGACACGGGTTTGTAATATGGGTTCCGTCAGTGGAAGTGCCAAAGCCTATAATTTCCGCATAAATTTTTGCACCTCGTTTCTTAGCATGTTCGTACTCTTCTAATATAAGAGTTCCTGCTCCTTCTCCCAGAACAAGACCGTCTCTGTCTTTATCAAAAGGAGACGGAGTAAGTTTTGGAGTATCGTTTTTAAGGCTTGTTGCATACAATGTATCAAATATAGCAATATGAGAGGGATGGAGTTCTTCTGCACCGCCTGCAATCATTACTGTTTGATAACCGTGTTTTATAGCTTCATAAGCATATCCGATGCCCATTGAGCCGGAGGTACATGCTGTTGAGGTCGGTATTAATCTGCCTTTAGTTTTAAAGTACAGGGAAATATTAACGGTTGTAGTCTGCGGCATCATTTTTATGTATGAGCCTGAATTTACACAGCGGACTTTTTTTTCAACATCCATTGTATAAAAATCTATAATGGATTCCAAAGACCCCGATGAAGAACCGTAACTTACGCCGGTCTGTCCGTTTGATATAATTTCGTCTCCTAATAACCCCGCATCCTTTAAAGCGTCTTCAGAGACTGCCGTACTTAATACAGCAACACGCCCCATTGTTCTCAATACTTTACGGTTAAAATGCTCAGGAGTCACAAAATCTTTTACAGGCGCAGCCAGACGTGTGTTCATATTCTGGAATTCATCCAGATCTTTCCAGTATTCAACACAGTTTTCAAATTTTTTTAAATTTTCGTATGCAGTATCAACACTGCAGCCAAGTGAACTGGCAAGAGCCATGCCTGTAACAACTACTCTTTTCACCTGTACATTCCTCCGTTTACGGAAATGACCTGTCCCGTGATGTATGATGAATCTTCACTCATAAGATAGTTAACAAGACTTGCAACTTCTTTTGCTGTTCCGAGCCGCTTCATTGGTATCATTTTTTTGACTTCATCAACAGGAATCCCCTCAACCATATCAGTATCAATTACCCCCGGGGCAACGCAGTTTACAGTGATACCTCTTTTGGCAAGTTCAAGACTCAGGGCTTTTGTTGCGCCAATGATGCCTGCTTTTGATGCGCTGTAATTAACCTGCCCCCTGTTTCCGGCAAGACCTGAAATTGAGGACATTGTAACAATTCTGCCCTTTACTCTGTTTTCTATCATAGACATAACAACAGGTTTTAAAACATTATAAAAACCGCCGAGATTCGTATTTAAAACATCATCCCATTCATCGTCTTCCATAACAGGAAACACATTATCCTTTGCAATGCCTGCATTTAAAACAACACCATAGTATGCACCGTTTTGTTTAATATCGTTTTCAATAATCTCTCTGCATTGAACCCTGTTTTTTACATCAAATTGCAGAACACCTGCACTGCAACCAAAAGTTTCTATTTCTTTTTTTACGTCTTGAGCTTTAGCCGGATTGCTGTTGCAATGCAGTACAATTTCCGTGTCTGGATTATTTTTGGCTATATATAAAGCGGTTTGTGCTCCGATACCTCTGCTGGAACCGGTTATTAAAATACGTTTATTACCCATGAACTCTTTCAACACCCTTTAATAATTAAACTCTGCTAAATAGCGGCAGTTTCGTCGTCTTTCGGCTGAAAAACATTAACCGTAGCCTTTGCGCATTCTATATCATCATTATAGATAAAACAGTCAAACGAAACAAGCTCATTGTCCGAAAACACCTGATTAGCTTTAATTATATAAGTTTTGTCTTTTTCAAATTTTTCAATATGACATACATACTGTCTGCTGCCTAAAAGATAACCTATCTTCGGGGCAGTTTGATTATTTTTATAGTATGCAAAACAGCCTGCTGTTTGTGCCATAAATTCTATGCCCGCAAGAGGGGATATGCCGTTTAGTGTTTTATCGTATAAAACTTTATCCTCATTAATTGTAACAGAAGCGCATACAGTGTTTTTATCCGTATCAACTTCCAATAATTCATCAATAAGTATCATTGGATAATCATGAGGCAATATTTTTTCAAGATTTTTTTCCGAAATACGCACTGTCTGTTTTCCTTTACTCTTCTACTCTGCTTTGGCAAGTATCATAACTGCATTCGACCCGCCAAATCCAAATGCGTTGTTCATTACGTATTTTATATTATCTGCTGTTTGTCCGTATTTTACAAGGGAAAGAACAGGCAGCCTGTCATCATATTCTCCGTCAAACTTGTGCGGTAAAAGGTTGTTATGCTTGTTAATTTTTTCATCAAGCATAGCACAGCACAAAGCCGTTTCAACGGCAGCTGCAGCACCGAGACAGTGGCCGGTTTGTGATTTTGTCGAACTGACAGGAACATTACTTTTAAAAATCTTATATACAGCATTTGCTTCCATCAGGTCATTTGTAATAGTTGCAGTACCGTGTAAATTTATATAATTAATATCCGTGCTCTTAAGCCTGCTTCTGTGAAGTGCTTCTTCCATAGCTTTTGCAGCCTGTACCCCTTCAGGGTCAGGGGTAGCACAATGGTATGCATCAGAGCTTTCTCCGATTCCTAAAATAGAGATTGAGGAATCTAAAGAAGCTTCTTTTTCGACCAAAAACAACGCTCCTCCCTCGCCTATATTTATACCGTTTCTGTTTTGGCTGAAGGGCAGGCAGGGTTTATCCGACAGCACTTCAAGAGAATGAAACCCGAATACGGGCATTTTGCACAAAGCATCAACTGCTCCGGCAATTACTGCATCGCAGATATTATTTTCAAGAAGTTTTTGTGCTGTTGAAAAAGCTTTTATACCGGAAGTACAGGCGGTTGATACCCCGCTGAAATAACCTTCTAAGCCGAGGTATTTATGTAAAAAGCCGGCAGGATTGCCTATTTGCGAGTGATCTATATCACCTGATAATGCGTATTCATCAACTCCGGAATTTGTTGTACCGATTACTACACCTACACGATTTTTGCCGTATTTTTTTATCGCATTATCAATTTTGTCTTTTATCTGATTATAACAGTGCAAAAGTATCCTGTTACAGCGCAAATTATATTTAAAATCCTGTATTTGGGGCAATTCTGTTTTTATTTTTCCAAAATAAAATGAAGAACCTTTTACAATTGAATCATCAAGTGTTAAAAAATCAGAATCTTCATTTATTGCATTTTTAAACATGGTTGAAATATCATCACCAATAGAAGAAATTGCACTGTATGCATTTATATAGACTTTATGCTCTGTACATGTTTTTTTCATTAAAGTCTTTGCCTTTTTGATAAAAATACAAATTTATAATATGATAAATATTAGCACAAATAATGTTGTCCGAGAAAAATTCGTGATAAGGAGCAAAGCGACGTGAACGAATTTTTTGAGTGTCATTTGAAAAGGTGAGCAGGTGCCGGCTGCGTTGAGCGGAATCAGACTGGCACGCCGTGTGCGGAGCACCCAGTGCCACAGCGAAGGAAAACGGTGAGTTTTCCGCAGCGTCTGATTTCAAGACAGCGGAATTCCGGACGGGTGAAACCCGGTGAGCGAGTGCGAAGCTGACGGCAGCGAAGCGTAGTCAGCGGCAGCAACGAGCGGGAAGGAATTACAAGAAAGCCGGCGGCAACTGCGACACTAGATTAGATATGATATCCGTTTTGCGGAGTAGAGATTTGGAATTTTTTATAAAGACATACTGTAAAAAGAATCCTGAGGATATCGATGTATCTTTCCTGCCTGCTATGGTAAGAAGAAAGCTTTCTGCACTTGATAAAACCGCACTCTGTATTCTGAACGAATGCTTTTCCACACTTGATAATAAAGAAAAAAATATAAAAATTGTATTTGCTTCACAGTACGGAGAACTTGACCGTTTGAAAAAACTAGTGAAGCAGTATACTGAAGAAAATGAAGTTTCTCCGACTACATTTAGCGGCTCTGTTCATAACAGTGCAGTAGGGCAGTTTTCTCTTTTAAATAAAATCACGCAGAGCTACAATTCAATTTCGGCAGAAGATTTTACATTTGAAGCCGGTTTAACGGAAGCTGTGATAACAGCAAAAGACTGCAGCGTTTTGTTTTGCTATTGCGATGCAATTACTCCCGACAGTGCATACGGGTTTGGCTGTATAATTAGCCCCGGTAGTACACCGAATGCAAAATACACAGACAACAAACTTTATTATAAAAACGAATCGGGTGAAAAATGTATATTCTAAAACTGTGGAGAAGTTTTGTTGTAGTTTTTTTATTTGCATTTTTCGGCGCAGGTGCAATACTGATTAATTACATTGTATTTCCGTACATTTCCGTATTTTTAAAAAAAGAAGAAAGACGGCAACACTACTGTAAGGTTGTTCATAAAACATGGAAATTTTTCTGCGATTTGATGGAAAAATCAGGTACGATAAGAGTGATTTTGACTAATCCTGAAAAGCTGAACAATCTTCACGGAAAAATTATAGTTGCAAATCATCCGAGTTTTATAGATATAGTTTTGTTAATCGGTCTTTTGCCTGATACTGTATGTATTGCAAAAAAAGAAATTAAAAAAAATATTTTTATGGGAAATATTGTCAAATCGCTTTATCTTATAAATGACGAAGACAATAAACAACTTTTAAAAGACGCATCAGAAATACTCTCTCAGGGGTATAATATAGTGATTTTTCCGACAGGTACAAGAACGGAAGAAGGAAAAGCTATGAAACTCCATAAAGGTGCAGCGCTTATGGCACTGCATACAAAAGCTGATGTTATACCGGTTCATATAAGCTGTGATTACAAATTCCTTGCAAAGCATCAAAAGATTTATGATGCCGGCATAAAGCCGATAACATATACAATTACCGTGAATGAAGAAATAAGGACAGAACACTTTAACAAACCGGAATTAACAAACATTCAAATAAGAAACCGCATAAACACTGCAATAAAAGCAAGAATTCAATAACAACCGTGAATTGACTTTGATGTATGCTTAAGCTATAAATAAAATGAGAAGGAAACATTATGACGCTGGAAGAAGAATTAAAAAAACTCATTATAGAAGTGCTGGAGCTAGAGGACATTACACCTGAAGATATCAATACAGAAGAAGCGCTTTTTATTGACGGACTTGGGTTAGATTCCATTGATGCGCTGGAGCTTGGTATGGCGCTTAAAAAGAAATATAATCTTAAGATGGGCACGGATAAAGAAGAAAACAAAAAGTATTTTTATTCAGTAAAAACACTTGCTGATTTTATAAGAAGCCGGCAAAATAATTAAAGGAGCAAAATGGGTTCTGAATTTACAAGAGAAGATATTGCAAAAGAACTTAAAGATATTCTGGTGGAAGATTTTGAGATTGATGCAGCCAGAATAACTCCTGATGCCAACCTTTTTGAAGATTTGGAATTTGACAGTATAGATGCAGTGGATCTTGCCGTACGTCTGCAGGATTATACCCAGAAAAAGATTTCACCAAACAATTTTAAACAAATCAGAACAGTAAATGATGTTATAGATGCAATAGAAGAACTTGTAAAATAACGGATGAATATACTGTACAGAATAAAATCAATACTAAAAAAATACGGATTTGTTTTTTCTCTGTTTTTTACAATTGCAGTTATATTAATATTTCACTTTACCCGCTTTAACGGATTGAAGATATATCCTGTAGCTGTCAATTTTTCAATATTTTTAATGTTTTTTATGTCGATTTTTCAAAAAGAAACAGTTATACAAAAATTTGCAAAAATGACAGACGGAGAACTCACAGAACCCGTCAAAATTTATACAAGAAATCTTACTTATATCTGGTGTATATTTTTGCTGATACAGTTTATACTGTCAGTTGTTACATGTTTTATGTCAGACACAGTCTGGATGATATACAACGGATTTTTATCTTATGTGTTTCTCGGTATCTTTTTTGCGATAGAATATACTATCAGAATTATTTTCAGATTAAATAATAAACTTTAACAGAAATGAATATTTTTGAAATTATTAATAAAAAAGAATATGAGAATTTATCCGTAATAAATGACGGCAAAAAAGTCTATACATTGAAAGAAATAAAAGAAATTATTCTGCCGGTTGTTCAATTTCTGAAATCACAACAAAAGAGCAAAGCCCTGATTCTGTCAAAAAACAACTTTGATTTTGCAATAAATTTTATTGCAGGAGTTTTTGCACAAAAAGAAATTCTACTGTTAGCAGATTCAAAAAAAATACAAAAGTTAGACAGTGATTATATTCTGCTTGATGAAATATACACACATTATTCTAAAGATAATCAAAAAGATACTTTCATATCGTCAACTGACTCCGACTACTTGTTGAACCTGTGCAATAAACAAGTTCAACATTTAACAACAAGTCCGGCACAGCCAACAAGTGCATGGGGTCACTTCCGTAAAATGCTAAACTCGGCGCCACTTGCACTCCGTGTACCACTCCTACAAGCGAGGTCCCACTCAGATACTTCTTTTGAATTTACTACGCCGGAATTTGATAATACTTTTGTTACCTTTTATACATCCGGTTCCACAGGCAATCCGAAAGCAATAAAAAAGCGCCTGTCTAATATGATTATAGAAACCAATGATTTGTTGTCTGAATTAGAAACACTGTCCGGAGATAAAACAGATATACAAATTGTTACATCAGCAAGTGCAAACCATATGTACGGCTTTGTTTACTGGTTTTTTGCAGCGATTTGCGGCTTAGGGAGGTATATTCTAAATACA
Source organism: Candidatus Gastranaerophilales bacterium (assembly GCA_944326115.1). Taxonomy (GTDB): domain Bacteria; phylum Cyanobacteriota; class Vampirovibrionia; order Gastranaerophilales; family Gastranaerophilaceae; genus Limenecus. The sequence goes on from CALVCQ010000016.1 coordinate 28,851, forward strand.
TGTGAAATTGTCTATCCCGATACGGCAGATTTAGACAGCAGGATATTTGTGTCTACACCTTCCTTTCTGGAAGAGTTCAAAAAATATGCTGTAGCAATAGATAAACCGCCAAAAATTATTTTCAGTGCGGGAGACAGGCTGAAAAATGATGTAGCTGAATATTTTAATCAATATAACGCCCAAATAATTGAAATATACGGCAGCACAGAAACAGGAACAATTGCATACAAATGCGACAATGAATATTATCATTGTTTTAAACATGTACAAATACGCCAAAACAATGAGTCTCAAATTGTAATAAAATCGCCATACTTTATGGAAAATGAAGTCATATTGTGTGATACTGTACAAATACTTGATAAAAACAAGTTTACGCTGGGACAGCGAACAGATAAAATCGTAAAAATACAGGAAAAAAGAGTGAATACGCAGGAAATTGAGGACATATTAAATACAACAGGATTAATTGATAATTCCTATTGTTTTAAACACGGTGAAAAGCTTGCCTGCGCTGCAGTTCTGAATAAAAAAGGCAGGACTTTATATCTGGATAATGAAAACGGCGGAAGACAAAATGTTATAAAGCAGTTAAAAAGCTTTATAAAAGAAAAATCGGAAGTTATCCCTCAAAAGTGGAAGTTTTTATACGAAATACCTAAAAATAGCAGAGGTAAAATTGATAAAGAAAAAATTTCTGAATTTTTTGATGTAAATCTTTCTCTGCCGCTTGTGATTAATTATAAAAGAACGGATACTACGGCAGAATATGAACTTGTGTTTTCAAAAAACTGCAACTTCTTTGACGGGCATTTTAAAGATTTTCCTGTACTTCCGGGGGTGATACAGCTGTATTTTGCACACAGATTTGCATCAGACTCTTTTGATTGCAATGTTTTAACAACACCTGTAAAGAAAATGAAGTTTTCACACATAATAAAACCTGATACAAAAGTGAAGTTAATATTGCAAAAATACGGTAAAAATATACATTACAAATATGAATACAATGATATAATATTTTCCGGAGGAGTTTTTGAAACAGCAGATTAAAAGTTATGAAAAAGATAAAAACACAATTAATACATAAAGTTGAGTTCTATGATTTGGATCCTATGAATGTGGTATGGCATGGTAATTATATAAAATACCTTGAAGCTGCACGCTGTGATATGCTGTCTAAAATAGGATATACCTATGATAATATGAAAAATGATAACTCGGCTTATCCGGTTGCAACAATGGAGCTGAAATATATAAAACCTGCAGAGTTCGGGCAGGAACTGTGTATTGAAACAACGCTTGAAGAAGTTGAACCTGCAATGATAATCTCTTACCTTATAAAAGACAAAATAACGGGCGAAAAGCTTTTTAAAGCAAAAAGCATGCAAATAAGAGTGGATATAAACACAAAAGAATCTTTGTATACAGTACACGAAAATTTTGCAAAAAAAATAGAGGACTACAGAGAATGAAAAAAATAGCGGTATTTGCTGTATTTATATTCTGCTTTTTTATATTGAAAACAGATGCAGCTGCTGCAGATGTGTTTAATTATCCGGCAACAGCAAAAAATGCTGCGGCGCAAATGCCGGAATTTGAAAGTACAAAATGTAAATTTAAGCAGAATAAATATATGATTGCGTCAAAAATAAATCTTGTATCCGGCGGCAATTTTCAATTTGTAAAAGATGAGGGAGTAAGCTTTGAAACTACTTATCCCATACATTCCGAAACCTCATACACAACTTCTAACAACAAAAATATAAATGCAATAGTGAAAGCAATTATAAATAAGAATTTTTCATATATTGAAAAGAATTTTGAAATTTATTATATGAAAACGGGGACTTTAAATTGGATTTTGGCACTCAAGCCAAAAGTCAACAGTCCGTTGATAAGAGATATGAAATATTTAATCATAACAGGCGAGACAAAAAATACCAGAGGTATAATAACAAAGATTGTAATTTCAACGGAAAATAACACTACAACAATAAGCTTTACTCAATGCGGATAGAATCAATGACAAAAAATACATTTTTAAATATATTGCGTTCACTGTTTTGCATTATTTTTGCGGCAATGCTTTTATGGGTAATTTTTCATCCCAAAACTACGCAGACTAATATATTAAATGCAATATTATCTGACAGTAAACAGGACAAGATGCTTGTCAATCTGAGCCAGAAATACTCGGGGCGCTTTAATGTTATTTTTGAAGCTGATAACAGTGCAGACTCAGATACAGCACAAAAAGAGTTTCTTGAAAATCTTGATAAAACAATTTTGCAAAAAAATTTTTCTACAGGAGGCGAAATCTCAGATTTACTCTCTATTTACAAGATTTATCACAAAAATCTTTTGTCAGTTAAAACAAAAAAAGAAATAAAAGAACACAATTTTGAACTTGTAAAACTGGAAAGCCTTGAAAGGCTCTATAATCCTATGAGTATAAACCTTCTGTCTCTGGAAGAAGATCCTTTTATGCTTTTTAGTGACTTTTTGAATATGCTTGCTTCTCAGGACGGCAATACTATAAATGAGCTAGGCGGTAAGTTTTACAGTATACTGCCTCTCAATTTAAAAGAGGATATAACTCTTTCTCCGACTCTTTTGAATAAAGAAATGAGAAAAGTTTTGGACACTAAAAATAAAATAGAAAATGAACATAAAGATATAAAAATATATCTTACAGGAACCCCTGTCCATACCTACTATGCAAGCTCCAAATCGATGAAGGAAATAAACCTTATTTGTATACTTTCCTCAATTTTTATCATACTCATCTGCAAATTTTATTTCAGGTCATTTAAACTGCTTTTACCTGTTGCTGTTAGTTTATCTTTAGGTATGGGTGCAGGGTATCTTTTAACTTCAATTTTATTTGATTCCATACATATTCTGACTTTTGTATTTTCATCTACTTTAATAGGAATCTGTGTAGATTATTCTCTGCATTATTTTGCACATGACAATGATATACATATAATATTTAAAAGCCTGACGATGAGTATGCTCACTACAGTATGCGCATTTCTTGTACTCTTATTTTCAAATATCGAGTTACTCATGCAGATAGCAGTGTTTACCTCGGCAGGACTTATTTGTGTGTATTTGTTTGTTGTTCTTTTCTATCCCGTAATCTGCAAAAATATAAAGCCAAACCCTGTCGATTTTGACTTATTTTCTTATATAAACAGAATTCCACAAAAGACAAAATTGATAACAACAGGAGTTTTTATTCTCATTTCGTTTGCAGGATTGTTAAATCTGCATTTTAACGATGAAATAACAGATATGTATAAACCGCCAGGATTTATGGTTTATGCGGAAAAATTATACTCACTTTTAAATAAGAACACATCATCTCAGTCATTTATTATCGTACATGGTGAAAATCTGCAGGATGTGCTTGAAAAAGAAGAAAATATTACAAAACACTCTAATCAGGATTACTTTTATGCTTTGAGCAAATTTATCCCGTCAATTAAGCAGCAAAAAGAAAATAAGAAACTTATAAACCTTTTATATAAAAGGGCGCTAAACAGTTATGCAACATTTCTTCCAGCAAAGACAAGACAAAAAATCCTTAACCGGCCCGAAAAAAGAGGTTATTTGACACTTGATAAAGTTAATTTACCTATGCTGAAAGATTTTCTTCCCGAGGAAAATACTTCTGTCATTGTACTTAAGAAGACACCGCCTCCGGATTTTATAAAGTTTGTTGTAGAAAGAAATCAGGGTGCAAAATATATTGACCTGAAAAATGATATCTCAGACAGGGTAAAAGTTTGCAGACAGGCATGCATAAATCTTATACTGCCGGCTATACTGGTATTATTTATAGTACTTTCAGCTATTTTTAAGCCGAAAAATGCTTTAAGAATAATGGCGCCGCCAATACTTGCCGGAGTATTCGTTATCGGCATATTGAGCCTTTTTAAACAGCAGATAAATCTGTTCCATGTTCTTGCTCTGTTTTTGATTGCAGGTTTCAGTCTTGATTATTCTATATTCAGATTCCAATCATCACAGACAACCGCAAATCATCTGAAATCAAACTGGGCAGTATTTATTTCCTGTGCAACAACAGTATTTTCATTTTTATTGCTGTCTATGACCGGTTTTAAGCTGATAAGTTCTTTAGGCGTAATATTATCTGTAGGGCTCGTCAGCTCGTACATTCTGAGTCTTGTTTTGATTCCGCAGCCGTCTGCAACCGCTGAAGCCTCTGAAAATGATAGTGAAAGCATATAATTTTTCATAAATTTCATTGTGATAAAAGATAAAGCTTTTTGCTGGAGTTTAATTTCCGCTTCATATTTTGTCCAGAAATCATAAAAAAATTCTTTATTATCGGATTTTTTCGGATATTTTACTTTGTAATAATCCAGCAGTCTGTTAAAATCCCTGTCTTTCATAAATTCAATATCCGCACCGATATCGTTATTGCAGAAAGCAGCAAGAATAATATTATCAGAATGGGAAATGCTGAATTTTACGGAATCATTGTCCTTTAAACAAGGTTTCTTATTTTTTACGATAATCTCTGCAGCAGGCATGCTGTAATAATTTTTCAATACAAATTTTACAAGAAAACGACCGAGAGAATATTGTAAACGTCTTTTTTCAGATTTAAAAGTATTATTTTCAAGAAAATAATCAAGCGAAGTTTTATCAATATTTTCTAAAAATTTGTCCGTATCAATAAAAAAAACATTAATGTAATCCATGTTATAATTTTAATTGCACTATGAAAGAAAAATCAACAAAAATAAAATACACAAGGAAAAAGGAAAACACTCAAAGTGCTGTTGCTGTCCTGACAGAAGCACAAAAAATCGCTTTTGCACCGTTTACTTTTCAGGTAGTGGCAGCAATGCTGGATTTTGGAATTATTCAGACTTTAAGTAAAGCGTCAATGTCAAAGAATCAGATTATGGATACCTGCAAAGTTTCAAGATACACTGTTGACACACTTTTTGACGCAGCAATATGCATAGGATTGATTGAACAAAATCAGGATAATACATACTCAAACACAAAACTTGCCGAAGCGTTTTTGTACGATGAAATGACAAGGGTTAACTTTAATTTCATGCGTGACATCTGCTATCTTGGCGCCGGTGAATTGACACAGTCTTTTAAAGAAAACAGACCGGCCGGGCTTCAAAAGTATTATTTTAAGTCGTCGATAATATATTCCGAACTTACAAAAATGAATGATACAATGAAAAAAAGCTGGTACGAGTTTGACCATCATTATTCTGACGATTGTTTTGATGAAGTGCTAAAAATCATTTTTGAAAAACATCCGGATGTAATTTGCGACATTGGAGGTAATACAGGTAAATTCGAGAAAGCCTGTCTTGATTTTGACCCTGATTGCAGCATAGTTATGGTTGATTTGCCGGAAAATATTGAAGAAGCGAAAAAAACTTTTGATACAGGAAGATGCAGTTTTATTGCAGCAAACATATTGTCAGAAGAAAAATTAAAATTTGACAAAACGCCTGACGTTTTCTTTATGAGCCAGTTTTTAGACTGTTTTTCAAGAGAACAGATTCTTTTTATACTGAACAAAGTTGCGGATGCTGCTTCTGAAAACACGAGAATATACATACTGGAGCCTTTCATTGATAATCAGGTGTTTAAAGGTGCTGCTTATGCACTGTCACATATATCTCTTTACTTTACCTGTATGGCTAACGGTTGCAGCAAAATGTACAATGAAGCTGATATGAAAGAAATAATTTCACAATCAAACCTGAAAATAGAAACTGCACACTACAACATAGGCAAATATGATTATACACTGCTGGAGTGCATAAAGAAATGAAATGGTACCAGCAGAAAGAGCAGGCGGCAGGTGTAAAAAGACTGCTGGTCACGTGGTATATATATAATCTTTTCGGCAAAAAAGCCGTGCAGATGATAGCATTTTTTGTATCTTTATGTGCCTTTACTTTTTCAAAACAGATAAGAAAATATACAAAGAAAAATCTTGCGATAATTTATGAATACACAAAAAATCCACAAGCAAAGCCGACATTAATAAACCGGTACAAAAATGTTCTTAATTATGCACTGTCTTTAGTAGACAAAATGGAAACTTATGCACGCACATTTGATATAAAAAAGCTGGATTTTTCACAGGAAACAGATAAAGATGAGCTACTTGATTTAATGAATAACAAAAAAGGCATATTTTTTATATGCTCACATATAGGCAATATAGAAGTATTGAGAACATTTATTTCAAATCCAGACAACTTTGTCTGGCCTGTAAACCCGCATGTGAATATATTTTTGAGCAAAAATCAGTGCAAAGTATTCAATCATTTTCTGGATAAAATTTCCGTAAAAACAAATTTTAGTGCATATCCTGTTGAAGATATTGATGTTTCTACAGCAGTAAACATACAAGAAAGACTTCACAAAGGAGATATCGTATTTCTTGCAGGGGACAGGGTTTCATCAGGCACATCTAATGTGACTTTTAATGCGGATTTTTTGAACAAAAAAGTTGATTTTCCTGTCGGAACATTTAAACTGGCGCAGCTTACGGAAGCACCTGTTTATTTTATTTGTGCAATAAAAGCAAAAAATGGTACTTACAAGATATATGTACAAAAATTTAACCCTGACAACAATATGACAAAAAAGCAGAATCTTTTAAAAATGCAGCAGGATTATACGGATTTCTTGCAGCAAATGGTAAAAACCGCACCGTTACAATTTTATCATTTTTATGATTTGTTTGATTAATTGTATTAAAGTATAGTCTGAATTTTAATAATATTTTTCTAAATTTCTAATACCATATACACAAAATCCGATACCCGTTTTATTTCTATCGAATTTTGTGTTCCAGTAATCAATGTACTGCATAAATTATTCAGATGTTTAGAAATAATTAATCCACCACTATTTCTGTTTCATTTTTGTAGACAACAAATCCCGATTTTGTATTATTCGGTCTTTTTATATATTTTCTTTTTGTATATATAACAGCTGTTTTTGATGAGTTTCTAGCAGTTGAATATTCTTTGGCAAGACGGGCTGCTTTCAATATTAGATTATCAGGGACTTCTTTTGAAGAATTCCCGAGTTTGACTATTACATGTGAACCCGGGGTATTTAAAACGTGAAACCATAAATCGTCAGGGGCTGAAACTTTTGAATAGAGATAATCGTTTTGTTTGCTATTTTTGCCTATATAAATTAAATAACCGTCAATTTCTTCATTTGTTAAAGCAGCAAGGTTTGCTTTATTTGCTTTATTTTTGTGTTTTGAATAAGATTCAACTGTGTTTTGTTCCGCAGAAATTTCTTTTAATTCTTTTATACTGTTATTAATTTCTACATCAAACAATAGTTGATTAATATATTCAATCTCTTCTTTTGTTTGTTCTATCATTTTTTCAGCAACCTGATAGGCTGTTTTATTTTTGTTATACAGTTCAAAATATTTTTTTGCATTTTCTATTGCAGATAGATTTTCATCCAGTTCTATTTCTATATACTCACCTGTATCATAGTTATGCAATAAAACATTTTTTTCTCCTGTTTTTATATTGTATGAATTTGCAGTAAGCAGATTACCTTTTGTCATATATATTTGTGCTTTATCTTTTTTGTTGATTTGTTTTTGTTGATTCCGGCAGGTATTTTGCAATTTTTTCAATTCTTTTTCAAATTTAGATTTCAAAGATGCTTTAATGGAAACGATTTCTTCTTTTTCTATATTATAAGTAAAGTAATCATCAATTAAGTCATTGACGGATTGATATTCTTTATCCAGCAGGTTTAAGCAGGAATATTTTGTATATAAACGGTCGGCTGAATATATTCTGTGTTCAGCGGATAAAAATTCATGTAAAAACACAAATAGCTGTTGCGCTTCTGTTTCTTCAATATCAATTGCAGTTTTTTGCGGATTAATTTGTTGTTTAATACAAATTTCTTCAACAATTGCCTGTGATAATGAAAAATAATTTTCTGCAATAGTTTTTCTAATCGGATCTTCAGATTTTTTTAAAACGGATAAGAATGAATTATATTTTGTTTTTGTTAAATCTTTTTTATTGCGTTTTGGCGGATAAATATAAGGCAATCCCCCTGCTAATTCCCGTTCTTTGCTCTTTTCCGCACCGATATTATGTGCACAGCCGATAATAATATTGTTGTCCGTGTTGTATAAAATAATATTGCTGTGTTTGCCCATAAGTTCAATAGAAAGACATTCTTCGATTCTGTCTCCGAGTTCATTATAATTTTCAAATGTCAGCTCGATTATTCTTTCAAAGTCCGGCTTTTCTATTTTTAAAATTTTAGCACCTTCCATGTGTTTTCTTAAAAGCATACAAAACATAGGAGGGTGTTTCGGAATTTCTATACTTCTCTTTTCTTCGTTTTTTTTGTTCATAAAACAGAGATGATAGAAATTCGGGTTAATATTTATGTAAAACTTTTTTGTTAAGCCGTTATTTCTTAAAAAGAGAATAACATCTCTGCGGGTAGGCTGTTGTATTTTTTGAACCCTTGCATTTATAAAAAAATCTTTGTTCTCTTTATAAAACTCATCTAATAATAAGGAATCTATATGAAGCATTGGTTTAATCGTCCATATCCGTATTATTGTTTTCAAAAAAGACCGGGGTCAATTCATATATTTTTATTTTTTCATTTGAATTTTTCATTTTTACCTGCCCTAAATAAGACGAAGATATCTTTTTATCAAGCTGTGATAATGTATTTTCTGTAACTATTATATTTTTGTCAAATTCTGTTGCTATATTTTCTATTCTTTCTGTAATATCTACTGTATCACCCATAACAGTAAAGTCAGAAACACTTGTGGAACCTATCTGTCCTATTAGAGCATCACCTGTATTTATTGCAATTTTTACGTTTATTGAGTATTTTTCTTCTGCCGTAAAATTTTGTTCGTCATAATCAAAGAAATCTATATCCTTTAAATTCAGGCTTGTATTAAATTCATCAATTTTTTGCTGAATTTCTAATGCGGCATTAACAGCATTTTCTGTGTCTTTTCTTGAATGAATTGGATATCCCCAGTAAACTAGTACTGAATTGCCGACAAATCTGTTAATGGTACCGTTGTACTTAAATATGATTTTTTCAATACAATTAAATACATCGTTTATTAATGCAACGTATTTTTCCGGTGTTAAATCTTCCGAGATTTTAATATTATTATAAATATTGCAGGACATCACCGTAACTTTTTGTATTGAAGATTTTAAATTTAATTTATGCGGTTTGTTTATAAGCTGTTTCAGTACGTTTTCCGATACAAGATTACCGAATATTTTTTGAATTTTCTTTTTCTTTTTTATTTCATGGTGTGCTTTTAAAATAAAAGAAATTACAAATATCGAGCATAGCCAGTACAAAGGCAATGCCATATCAATTATGATTCTGAATTTCGGGTGGCAGAACAAAAGTATAGCAAACATTGCATATATACAAATCAAAAGCAATCCGTTAATAAAAGCAAGTGTAATATCTGTTGCAATTATCATTACAAAAATTATTGCAAGACAAAATGCACAGGTTATGATTATACCCTTATAATGTGAAATCTTTTTCAAAAAAGGTCTTTTTTGCTGGTTTGTAATATCAGAATCGTTTAAATAATTATCAATAACAGTTGCTTTTATCTGCGCATCGGTTAATTCTTTTGCAACAGGCGTATTGTGTGTTTCTGTTGCTGAATGCGTCTGGGTTACAATTACTATTTTATCTTTTAAATAACTCAAAGGATATGTTGTTTTATCGTATTCAAAGTAATCTGCCCCTCTTACCATACTTAACAGAATTGAATTTATCGGAATGTCTTCATAGGCATTTCCATGTGAATGCCAGTTTATATATACCTGCCCGTTATCGTTTAGCCTTATTCTGTGTTTACCTACTTTTAATATATTATTTTCTATTGGGATCTCTTCCGCAAGTTTACCGATACCTTCTTTCTTCAAAAGCACTGCAAGCGCAAGCGAAGGGATATAATACTCTTTGTTGCCTTTTATTAATTTATACACCGGTTGGGAAAATTGTATATTGTCATTTTTGTTCTTTCCGGTAACAAGATTTGTGACCCCCATAGTCGTGCTGTTTGTAAATATATTCGGGATTGGTGTATGCGAATAATATGCAATGTTTTGATCCAGTTTCTTGTTATCTATATACATATTAAGAGTATTGCTTGCAGGATTATATGGATTTGCAAAATTATCCAGAATTTTTGCAGCATCGAAATTGTCTGATTCGCTGTAAGGTGTTCTTAATGCCGTTGATAAAACAATATTGTCATAATAAGCAAGCGTGTTTGCAAGAATCATGTCCGGAGAAGTATAATTTCTCGACAAGTCTTCATAATTTGAAAAATTTAAATCAACTATAAGTACTGATGGTTCTTGTTTTTCGATAAAATTTATGACCTTTGCCCAGACTTCTCTCGACCACGGCCAGTGTGTAAGATTCAATTCGGAAGATCTTGCTGCTTCATATTGCGTTAAATCATTAACGGAAATGATTATGATATTATCATCCGCATGTTTGAATTTTTGAGAAAATAATCCTGTATCTGTGCTCAGGCTGCTTCTGGCATCAATAAATATGTTTTCAGCGTAATTGAAAAAATCCTGAAAAAAATAGACAAAGGCGCTTAACAGGACAAGTACAAATATTGTTACTATAATCTTTAGCCGGTTTATATACTCAATCTTAAAAATCATAAAAGTATTATATTTAATAACTTTTAATAAAGCAACAAAACACAAAGCCATAAAAACAAATGTTAAAATATGTAAATATATATATTGTATATGTTTTGTAAATATACTTTAGGGCATTATATTAATGTAGCCAATTCTCTTTATACTTTCTCTTCCACTCCTTTTCTCCATGATGAAAACTTTGCCGGCTGATGTGTAAATCGGGCGGCTTTTTATTTTGCAAAAAACACCTGTTTACAAATTATTTATATTGTCAACAGACACCGGCGCTATCCCTGACTATTATTGCCCGGTGATTCGTTTTTTGGGATTTTGTTATTAATTATTATTATCTCAAAAATTCTTGAAAAAATTTACACGGCAGTTTTTTCGACAATTTCTTCCAGATATCTTACAGCATAGCATCCTGCCACAGCACCATCAGCAGCTGCAGTAATTACCTGTCTTAGAGGAGTTGTACGGACATCACCGACAGCATAAACACCAGCAACGGAAGTTTCCATCCTGTCATTTGTAACAATAAATCCAGCTTCGTTTTGCTCTAGCTGTGCATTTATGTATTCAATATTCGGTGTAAAGCCTATGTAAGGGAACACTCCGTCTGTCTCAACCTCAAAGGTTTTGTCTGTTTTTACATTTTTTAAAACAATTTTTTCTACACTATCAGCGCCTTTTATTTCAATAGGAATCGTATCATAAATAAATTCAACTTTTTCATTTTTAAAAGCCCGTTCCTGCACAATTTTATCGGCTCTTAATTGATCTCTTCTGTGAATAATATAAACTTTTTTGGCAAATTTTGTTAAATAACAGCCTTCTTCTACAGCAGCATTACCACCGCCAACAACAACCACCGTCCTATCATTATAAAAAGCTCCGTCGCATACTGCGCAATAGCTTACGCCACGCCCAACAAATTCTTTTTCGCCCGGGATACCGAGTTTTTTTGCCTGTGCTCCAGTTGCTATAATAACAGTCTTTGCTTCAAAAATTGTCTCTTTTGTCTCTATAATTTTTGGCATAGAAAGAAGATCTATTTTCTCGATTTCCTGCATCGGATATTTGTCTGCATGAAACATATCAGCATGTTCTTCAAATTTTTCCATCATGTCATAGCCGCCAATTTTACCTAATGCCGGATAATTTTCCAATTCAAGATAATTGGACGGCTGCCCGCCAAACATAGATATATCAACTATTGCAGTCTTTGCATTTCCTCTGGCAGCATAAATTGCTGCAGACAGCCCTGCAGGACCGCCGCCTAATATCAACACATCATAATTAAGTCTTTGTTTTTCGCTCATTTTTACTCTCTCTGATTAAACTTATCTTCCACTCATAAATACAGACAAAGGATTACCTGATATTTTTTGCGCATGTATTTTATATACAACTACATCAGTACTTATTTTTTTCCCGTCTTTAAATTTTTCTATAACTATTTTATCAGTTCCATAAAAATTTTCACCACTTAAAGTCAAAGTAGGTGTTTCTGTCATCTTTGCATTCTTATTTTCTGTCGTATGTGTAAATGTTATACGGTTATCTTTTACATCTTCAACTGTTACGGAAGCAACTGCTCCAGAAAAAGGATTGGCTAAAGTAATGACGTCACCTGTCTTTGATAAGTTCCAAAAATCTATTGTTGACTCATTAAAAATTTTTTTATTGTTTGTATAGGTCATGGTTGAATTAATTTTCCAGGTACCGAAAAATCCTTTTGGTACTCTGTCTGACAGAGAGACTCCTGCTTTTAAAACAAGATTTTCCGCACACACACATTGCAGCGGATAGAGAAAGATAAAAAATAACATAATAATTATAAATTTTTTCATATTTCTTTATATAAGGTTAGCTTTTAGTATAGTCAACTGTTCCGGAGTGTGCTCCGGATTGTTAGCGTTGTATGGTCAGGTATCCCATTTTGAGATTTTATTCTAAAATTTCTTTATTACAATAACATTACTCACATGGCAGTTCTCACATCTGTTTCAAATTTTTCAATTGTTCATGGTATTATTTTGTTATGAAAAAGATATTTTCAACCACCGTTAACAATCTTGATGAGACTAATATTCTTGCGGAAAAATTTGCAAAAACAATAAAAAGAACAGGTGCATTTGTCTGCCTATACGGAGATATAGGAGCAGGCAAAACAGCTTTTACAAAACTTGTTGCAAAACATCTTAATGTAAAAGAAAAAGTAACAAGCCCGAGCTTTGTTATAATAAATGAATATTTGTCAGGTGATTTGCCGGTTTATCATTTTGACTTATACAGATTGGAAAAAGAAGGTGTTATTACTATTCTCGATGAACTTGTAGAATACACAAAACCAGGAGTTTTGACCTGTGTAGAGTGGGCAGAGTTTTCTGATATAGAACTGCCTTTTGACAGAATAGAAATAAAAATCGATTATATAAACGAAAATACCAGAAAATTCAACTTTTTTGCACAAGGTGAAGATTATACAAAGCTTTTAGAAGGATTAAAAGATTGAAAATATTAACTTTTGATACCAGTCTTGACAAGACATATATAACCTTATCAGAAAACAGTCATATTCTTTCCGATGTAATTATTGAAAACCATGACGAAAAATACCATTCAGCATATTTAATCCCATCAATAGTAAGCATTTTAAAAGACAACAATATACAGATGAAAGACATTGATGCAATCGGAACAAATATCGGACCAGGCAGTTTTACCGGTATCAGAGCCTGTGTCACCGTTGCAAGAGTTATTGCACAGCAGCTGGATTTGCCTCTTGTAGGGATAAGCTCGCTTGAAATACTTTCCAGAATCAATACATCTAATACAAAAACAGCTGTTGTTCTGGATGCGAGAAAAAATCAATTTTATACAGCTGTATACGAAAATAAAAAAGAAATTCTTGCTCCACTGCTAACCAGTGCCCAAGATTTAAAAGACTTTGACTTTTCAAATACATTTGTTATTTCAGATACTGTTTCATCTGATTTTCTAAACGAAAATTGTTCTGTTCAAACCTGTATTTATACAGAAAAGAATGCGGATTTAGGCAAATTTTTAAACAGTATTGTATATGAAAGACTCTCAAACACAGATCAAAATGAATTTATTTGGGGCAAGCTGAGACCATTGTACCTTCAATCACCCCCTGTCACAATTTCGGCAAAAACAAAAATTTCATAATATTTTATGCAAACTTATATACAATTGCAAACTTGTTCCTGAATCTTGCAGGCGGTGAGCCACTGTGAAAAACAGGACATTATGCAAAAAATCAAAGATTCCGGCAAAAGCACTCACACAGGTTACGGGATGGCAATTTTAGACTTTTTTAGCGTAAACTGCGATATAAATCCAGTAAAATGTTATTTATAAGATTCCTATACTTGTAATAAAATTTTCCTGAATTATAATAAAAATACTCACCAAACCTCATTGCAGATTTAGGGGGATGCCGGTTTACCAGCAAAACCCGGGTAAATGCAAATGAAAGGAAAAAACAATGGCTAATATCAAATCCGCTAAGAAAAGAATTCTTGTAGCAGAAAGAAACAGACAGAAAAACGTTGCTGTAAAGTCTGAAATCAAAACTGCAATAAGAAAAACTCTGGAATTAGCACAGGCCAAAAACGAAGCAGAATTAAAAACAGCTATGAGCCATGCATACAAACTGTGTGACAAAGCTGTTTCTAAAGGTGTTTTGCACAAAAACACTGCTGCAAGAAAAAAATCAAGATTAACACTGGCAGTAAATAAACTACTTGCTAAATAATAAGGCTTGATTAAAAAAGACCGGTTTATATAACCGGTCTTTTTATTATTTATAAATTATTTATAATCATTAAAATAACCAAAACTTATCCGACTAGTCTGCTTTCGTCAGATTCGGAAGCTTTTACCATAATAGCATGTTCAACGGGATTTTCTTTTTTAATTGAATTATCAAATCCGTAATCATCAAATCCCAGTTCGTCTTTTGGCTTTTTCATTTGATATTCATCTACTAGTTTTTTTGCCAGTTCTGCTATTTCATATACAAGCTGATATCTGTTTTCGCAATTTTCATTAAGTTCCCATGCGACATTAATTATTTGATGAGTCATCTTTATATTTTCTCCAAACTTCTGTAATTATACTCGAAATAGTGATATATTAACTATAATATAATTAAAAATCAATATCAATATTGAATTTTTTATAAATTAACATTAGTCATATAATTGTATATAAGAGATGATGCCTGAACAATAAAATCTTTGCCCTGAGGAGAATTATAAGGTCTGTTAACAAGCATAACAACTATGTATTTCTTACCGTTCGGGGTATATACAATACCCGCATCACCAAGCATTTTTCCAATATCCCCGGTTTTATGGATAAAAATAGCTTCCGGAGGCAAACCTGCCTGTATAAGTCTGTTGTTGTGGACATGACTCATATAATCAACTATCTTTTCACGAGAGTTCAAAGTGAGAAAATTAGGATTGTCTATATTGTAAAGCATTGCAGCCATTTCTTTTGCTGTTGTAACATTTGTACCTGCAAGATCGGGAAGCCAGTCATTCACACGTGTTTCTTTCATTCCCCATTTTCTCAGAGATTGGTTCATTGCATTCATTCCGCCTGTAGCATCCATAAGCATGTTTGTTGCTGAATTATCAGATTCAGTAATCATTACCCGTGCCAGCTCATCAACACTATACACAGCATTCTGTCCTTTAAACTGCAGACTTCCGGAACCTTCTGATTTATAATAATCAGTCATTGAAATTTTATCATCCAGACTAATCATTCCCATTTCAATTGCTCTAAATAATTGAATAAGAACCGGTATCTTTATAATACTAGCAGTAGAATATACTTTTTGCGCATTAATATCTGCATATTTACCTGACTCATAATCCCATACATATACTGACGGACGCAATGCAGGATAAGAAGCTGCAAGATTTTCAAGACTTTTTTCCAGGTTATTTATATGATAAGTTTCATAAAGTTTTTGCATTTGCGGTTTATCTTTTTCCGTACCGGAAAGAAGATTTACTCCGAGTATATGATTATTGTAAAGATACGCAGAAGTGGGAAATGCAAGTAAGTTAATATCTGTTTTTATCTGCGGATATTTTTCAGTTCTTAAGATAATCGGACGAACTATATTATCCGTATACACAGGAGACACAAATAGAGCAAAAACAACAAAAAGAATGATTACGGAAATTATTTGCAGAGAATTATTACTTTGTACTTTTTCTCTTTTTTTTACCCTTCTAACACGTCTGAGATTTGTAGTATATTTAGTGCCGTAAGGCGAATTTGTATCGAATCTTTTGTGTGTATAAGCTTGTTTGTACTGTGGTGCAGCCAAAACTTTGTCTCCCTCAATCTAAATATATAAGTAATACGCAACTTAATAATATTATATTAACCTTATAAAATTTTATGTTCCATACAGTATTTGATGTATCTGATGTTACTATCCAAAACAAAACGCAATACTGAAATTATTAATTATTCCTCCTGCGCTAATCAGTACGTGATGTACACATTTTGCTGCATTACGCATACATAAATCACTAACAGATTATCATCTAAAAACATTTTTAAACAATATTTTTACAATTTTTAATTTTGGTACATTTACGTTATATACATTTTTAATTACATTTGCTATTATAATTAAATAAATTATCCAGAATTAAATAGAAAATACAAGGATTACCGTTATGAAAAACATTATTATTTTCAGTGATAAAGCCTCAAGCGATTTGGAAAACATGCTTTCTGTCGGAGAGGATTATGATGTAAGAGTTATAAATTTAGAAGAAGTAAAGGATGCACAAAAATTTAATCCTTCATTGATAATATTTAATACATCAACTGACAAATTAAAAGAAATATCAATGGTAACAAAACTGCCTGCACCGGCACTTATAGTTGCAGACAAATTCAACGATGATCTTGTATTCAGAGGTGATTCTTATGATTACGTCACAACACCGGTTGATGAAAAAGAATTAAACTTAAGATTAAAAAATTTATTAAAAATAAAAGAACTCAGAGAAACAATAGATCAGGTTACTACAACCGATGCACTTACAGGTCTTCACAACAGAAAGTATCTGCATGAGCGTCTGGACGCTGAAATTTCACGTGCAAAACGTTATGACACAAAACTCAGCTGCCTGCTTCTAGATATTGACTTTTTCAAAGTTGTAAATGATATGTACGGATACGACTGGGGTGATGTACTTCTTAAAAAAATCGCTGAAATGTTAAAGTCCTTTATCAGAAAAGAAGATATTTTAACAAGATACGGCGATGAAGAATTTATTGTAATTCTCCCTAATACACCGGAAGAAAATGCATTTATTTTTGCGGAAAGATTCAGAAGAGAAATTGAAAAAATGGAATTTATTCCTGCAGGAGAAGAAGAAAGACACCCGATTACTATATCAGGAGGAATTTCATCTTATCCGTTCCTGCAAAATGTTGAAGAAGATGCAAATACACTTATAAGATATGCCGAACATGCTCTATACAATGCAAAAAAACGTGGAAAAAATAAAATTGTACAGTTTTCACAAATCAATATTGAATATTAATTATGAACAGACAGACAGACAGACAGACAGACAGACAGACAGACAGACAGACAGACAGACAGACAGACAGACAGACAGACAGA
>CALVCQ010000017.1 GCA_944326115.1 Candidatus Gastranaerophilales bacterium
CTTATTGTTAAATATTGAACTTGCTTATTGCACAGGTTCAACAAGTAGTCGGAGTCAGTTGACAATATGAAAAAAATCTTTGTCACTGTCAAAATCTTCATTACGACAAATTATACGGCTTTTTTCAGCGATTAACATTCGTTAACATATAAAGTCATGTATTTGCATATTAGTCAAATAAGTGTTATAATAATAATGTTATTAATGTTTCGGCTAGTGTAAAAACCTTACGAGGGTCGGGATGTAATATAAATCCGTTTTTACGGTGATGATTACAAAACCCCTCGTTTTTTTTGTCTTTTTGTATCCGGTAAAATTTTTACAAAATTAATAATAATATTGCGTAAATTATAAAAAATTTCTATAATTTAT
The DNA here is from genome assembly GCA_944326115.1 of Candidatus Gastranaerophilales bacterium. Taxonomy (GTDB): domain Bacteria; phylum Cyanobacteriota; class Vampirovibrionia; order Gastranaerophilales; family Gastranaerophilaceae; genus Limenecus. The sequence continues at coordinate 373 of CALVCQ010000017.1, forward strand.
ATAGAAAGGTTATTAATTTAAGTATCTCTGAAAGAGGTACTTTTTTTATGTTAAAATAATCAAATGCACCATATTACAAAAATTATAATTATACCTGTGTTTTGTATAGTATTTCTCTGTACAAAAGTATATGCACAGCAGACGATTATCACTGTACCGTCTTCAGATATACTGCCGGGCGGTGAAGTTATATTAAAACAGTCAAATCGTTTTTCTACATTCGGCTCCGGATTTGTATCTTTAACTCCGCAGGTAATAATGGGTACCGGTAAAGATACAGAGGTTTCATTAGGTGCAGGTACAAATATAAACAGTGAAGACACCTCTGTAAAGCTTAATATAACTGCAAAAAAAGTTTTTAAGATAAAAAAATCTTTCAGATTCACAGTAGGAGGCAATTTAAACCCTTCGTTAACAGAAGGTAAAAAACCCGATAGTATGATATACGCTCACGGCTCATATCTTTGTAAAAAGACAAGAACAACACTGACAGCAGGCGGATTTGTCGGCGGGCAGGGACAAATGCCATCATTAACAGGTGCAATGCTGGGTATAGACCAAACAATAATCCCGAACAAATTAAGAATAGTTGCCGATTACGTATCAAGAGATGAATCCTGGGGCTCGTTTGCAGCCGGTCTAAAAATAAGACCGGAACCGACTACATCTATAACAACAGCTGTCATAATACCGAACAACAATGAGGACAGAATTGCATTTTCAATATCTTTATCAAAATATGTAGGAAAAGTCATACCTGAATTCGTAAAAAAAGAACCTGAAGAAAAGGAGAAATTGTAGTATGAAAAAAGTTTTATCTGTTTTTGTTTTCTTTGTTCTAATAAGTATATCTTATGCCGCACTGGCTGACAGTGATGATTCATTTGTTTATAATATGCTTACCAAAAACTGTCAGAAAGCAAATCTTGAAAAGAGGAATTTTGAAGGACAAAATCTTGAAGGTTACAACTTTGAAGAAGCAGAATTAGACCGGACTAATTTTAAAAATGCAAATCTAAAAAATGCAAATTTTAAAAATGCAGATATAGAAAATGCAAATTTTGAAGGTGCAAATCTTGAAGGTGCAAATTTTGAAAATGCAGACTTAGAAGAAACTAACCTGAAAAACGCAAATATAAAAAATACAAATTTTAAAAACACAGAACTGGAATACGCAATATGGGTCGACGGGAAAGTATGCGGGGCTGGTTCAATCGGTTCCTGCTGGTAAACAATTTTCCGGCATATAATTATTAAGGATACGTAAGATTTGCAACCAAATAATTTGTATTAAAAATTTTTTTATGATAAGTTTCTTTTACACGTAAAATTACCATAAAGGAGTAAAAAATTGAAAAAATACGAATTACTTACAATTATTAAACCGAATATGGATGCGGATGAAGCTGATAAAGTAATTGCAAAAATCGAAGAAAGCGTTAAGTCTCTTGGAGGAAGTGTTTCTTCAACAGACAAAATGGGCAGAAAAAAATTGGCTCACGATATCCAAAACTTCAGAGACGGACATTATGTAGCACAAAGATTGGAATTAGACCCTTCTAAAGTTGCTGAATTCAGAAGACAGCTTAGCTTAAATGAAAATATTTTAAGAACAATGTTTATGGAAGAAGCAAAAGTAGGCGCATAGTCAAGAAAGTCAGGAGTAAAAAATGAGCTTAGCAAAGGCAGTAATATCAGGAACAGTATACAGATCTCCGGAAAAACGGTTTACTTCTAATAATGTGCCTATTTCCGCTTTTGCCATGAATATCTCCGAAACAGAAGAAACTCTGGTTAGAGTAATTGCAAAAGGCAATCTTGCGCAAACTGTAGAAGAAACAGTTCATAAAGGCGACAGAGTTGTTGTAGAAGGAAGACTTCAAAACAACACGGTAAAAAATGAAGACGGATCCGAAAAAAGGATTGTTGAGATAGATGCTTTTGCATTAGAAAAGCTTGCAGGAAGCTCAGGAAATGGGTCTGCTGCAAAAAATTCGCCCGATACACTTGTTCAATTCGGGCAGACCGATTTCTCGGACGACTTAATAGGTGAAGACGAAATTCCTTTTTAATTAAGTCAGTTCGGGCAAGGACTCCATTAAAAGCTGACTAAATGTCAGGTTTTTATGGAAGCAGGCAGAGTCAAAAACGAAGTTTTTGCGAGCCGTATAAAAATTAAAACACTTGCTCTATTAAGTTAGTCCGGGCGCAAACGCTATTAGTTACAAAAAAATAAATAGAAAAGGAAAAAACAATGGCAAGACCACAAATCGACAAAAACAAAAGAAAAAGCTGCAATTTCTGTGCAGATAAGGTAGAAGTTATCGATTATAAAGATGCACAAAAAATCAGAAGATATTTAACAGAAGCAGGCAAAATTCTTCCCAGAAGAATTACAGGAACCTGTGCAGAGCACCAGAGAATGCTTGCAAGAGCAGTAAAAAAAGCAAGAGAAGCTGCATTAATCAACTATGTATATGACTAATTTTTATATTACTAAATAAATAAAATAAGAGAGTCTGTTTTTGCAGGACTCTCTTATTTTATACAAAAATTAAACTTCTGACTCATACAATATCTGTGCCAGATACAAGTCTTTTGGAGAAGTGATTTTTATGTTAGAAACACTTCCTTCAGAAATATATACTTTATGTCCCAGATATTCCAGCATGCCGGAATCATCAGAAAAATTTTGACCTTCAAGCTTTTTATGAGCATCAAAAATCAATTTATAATCAAAAATTTGAGGTGTTTGTACAGCCCAGAGGGTGCTACGTTCCGGAGTATAATCGATTTCACCTGTCTCCTTTACAACTTTTATTGTATCGACAGCTTTTACAGCAACAATTGCCGCATCTGAATTAACAGCTTTTTGCAGACACTTTTCGATATCACGAGTTTTAATTAATGGTCTTGCCGCATCATGAATAGCGACTATATCCTTGTTTTTACAGCTTTTTAATGCATTATATATTGATGCCTGCCGTGTATTACCACCTTTCACTATCTTTACTATGCTGATATTATTCAGTGCATACTTAAAAAAGAGAGTTTTAAGTACAGGAATAAGAGATTCTGAAGCAGAAACAATTATTTCTGACGGGTTAAGAGGAAAAAACGCCTCTATTGAATGTATAATTACCTCTTTGTTGTTAATTTTTTCCAATAATTTATTTTTATTGCCGTATCTTATTGAACTTCCACCGGCAGTAATTATTACAGATAGTTTACGCATCAAGCTTCCTCAAAATGTTTAAAAACTTTATCCTTGTATTCCAGATAGATTTTATTAGTTTCAGAAAATGGTTTATCGGACACATTACCGATTCTGATAAATTTATCTTTATCTAATTTATTATAAATTTTTTCAGGAACAGTAAATAATAATTCAAAATCTTCACCGCCCCACAAAGCCATATCTTTATATTCAAAAGGAAACAGTCTCTTTATATCATCACTTACCGGCAAAGAATCGTAATCAATCTCAAATTCAAAGCCTGAACATTTAGATAATTTAAACACCGCATCCCCCAGCCCATCGGAAGTATCCATTATAGATAATTGTTTTATATCGTACTTTTGCAGGATTTGTGCCAGAATCGTACTTTGTAACAGTCTGGGATAGGGAATTAAGTGTCTGTTTATAAGATATTCTGGTTTATAAACATCTTGCGTCAAAAGCTTTAAGCCGGCAGCACTGTCACCATGAGATCCGGTTGTTACAATAACATCCCCGGGTTTAGAAAAATGCCTTGATACATCTATATCAAATACCTTTTTACCTATTGCGCAAATCGAAATGACAAGTTTTTTTTCAGCCCCGGTTAAATCTCCGCCAGCTACAGTGATGCCGTATTGCTCACAGCTTTTATTTATTCCTTTATAAAAATCTTGTATAAAATTTGAATCTATACCGGATGGTAAAGACAACGAAACTGTAATATATAAAGGTTTTGCAAGTGCGGCGGCAAGGTCGGAAAGATTTACATTTACAGCTTTTTGCCCGAGCTGATAAGGAGTTGTTGTATTCAGATTGAAATGAACGCCTTCTGCCAGCGTATCCTGAGTTATAAAAAGATTAAAATCCTGCAAAAAAGCACAATCATTCCCGAGCAGAGATGAATCATCAAGCGTTTTGCTTATAATTTCAAGATACTGCAGTTCTTTCATAGGTTAATTTTAACACAATTATTCTTTATCTTTCGAACTCAAAACAAATTGTGCACAAATTTCCGACGAAATCAGACAAGCATAAAAATATGCAACAGGTATAAAAGCAATTCCAACTATTGTTATTGCCAGAATAGAAAATAGAAACTGCATCAAAACCGAAAGTGCAATAAACAGAAGTATTAATACAAAATAGTTTGATACGTTATCTTTTATAAGGTTAAATGCCTCTTTAAAATTGACAAATGAAAGTATTTTTAAATCTTTAAAAAAGCTGCACATCATAAGAGGAGCAAATACCATTACAAGAATAAAGAACAACAGCAATAATGCACCAAGAATTGTTATTAAGAAAAAAGGAATAACCTGATGAGACGCTGTATGTGCACTATAACCTATCATAACAAACGAGAGAAGGAACAAATAAACAAAACCGGCTATTATCAGAGGAAGAACATACAAAAAATAGCCTATACTGTATTTTAAACCGGAAACAATAAAACGACCAAAGTCTTTCCAATCCGGAAGCATGGAATTTTGATAGTTAATACGTTTATTAGCCGTTTCAACAACATATCCGGTAAATGCAAAGACTGTTATAAAAGCAAATATCGAACACAGACCTGTTGAAAAAGCTGTTACAGAAAGCGAATTTGTAAATATAAATACAAAAATAGGAAGCATTAAAACAGCAAAGGAACAAAACAATACCGCTGTCCCAGCCAGCAGTTTATTTAGCCATTGAGGGTCTTTAAACATGTACGTCAGTGCTTTTTCAAAATCAAGATTCATAATATTCTCCAGTTATTTTTTTATGTTTTTATATTCTATCTCATTATTTTTATCTGTAATATTAGCAAACTATACTAATCAAGTATCGCAACTGCCTTCTGATTAACTTTCAGTGTTTCCCTTCTCACAAAGCTATTCAGCGGATGTTTTGTTAGGCAGAGGTTAACACGAAATCTACTCAGGCATACAATAATTATTCCTCGTAAAAAACTTATATTACATCACAAGAATTATACACTATTTTCAGTACAAAACAAATAATATAATGTGTTAATATTTGCTTATGAAAAAGATTCTGCTAACTATTTTTATTCTGTTTACTACTGTTAAAATCGGGTATTGCTCTGATTTCAACACCTGCCTGATTTTGTATAATGACCAGAAATACGGTCAGTCTTCAAAATGCTTTTATCACATAATTTCATCCAATCCTAATGATATACAATCAAGATTTTACTATGCAGCCTCTTTGTATTTTGACAGACAATATAATCTTTCTTATGCCCAGTATAACTATATTGCACAGAAGTATCCAAATACTCAAATCGGGAAATATTCAAAAGGAGAAGCCGCAAAAGTATATAAACGTGTAGTTGCTATAAACAATGCAAAGAAAAATGACACAGGCAGCTATGCAGATAGACTTTCTGTTCAAACAAAATGGTATAAAATGCCGGTAAAAGTCTGGATTCAGCCAGGACCATATAAGCAAACCGCACAAAATGCTTTTTATGAATGGCAAACAAAATCATCTTATCTGGTAAGTTTTACCAGTGTAAATAATCCGAAACAGGCACAGATTAAAGTTTATTTTGTTGACAAAATACAAAATCCGCTTTCCGATCACAATCTTGGTCTTACAAAATTGAAATATATTGCAAACATGAATATAAACGCTGATATACAAATTTTGCAAAAAACAGATTCTAACAACCCGAGGTCAAACAAACAAATTTATCCCGTAGTTTTGCATGAAATAGGCCATGCACTCGGTATAAACGGACACAGCAATACAAATAATGACATAATGTATGAAAATAATTTTACAAATGACACCCATCTGTCAAATAGAGATATCAACACATTACGTGCTATTTATAAAAAATAAACGGAAGCAATAAACATTTACATGCCTGATGGATTATGCTAGTCTGCAAGATATAAAAAGTTCAGGTTAATTAAATAACAGGTTGCTTTATGAAAATAGTAGTATTCGGTGCAAGTGAGATGGGTTGCTTAATAGCAACCGAGTTTTTTGAAGATCACGACATAACAATTATTGATAAAGAAGAAAATAAAACAGATGCACTCAATAAACTGGACATAAGTTTTGTTCCCGGAAACGGTTCTAATATCAATACGCTTAAAGCAGCAAATATAGAAGATGCAGATGTATTTATTGCGTGCACCTCATTTGATGAGGCAAATATAGTGTCCTGCCTTACAGTCAGCAGGCTAAGCCGTGCAAAAACAGTATGCTTCGTTAGCAAGCCTGAATACATTGAATCACTGAATCTGGTTAAAAATACACAATATGAAATGATTGATGTTGTTATTTGGCCTGAAGAACTTCTTACACAGGAAATTTTCAGAATAATTACCGTGCCGGATGCTGTGGATGTTGAAAATTTTGCAAGCGGCAAAGCAAGACTGCTTGAATACAGAATAAAAGAAGACTCTTCTCTTTTAAATAAAAAAATAAAAGACTGCAAATTCAGAGAAGAAACTCTTGTTGTAGCCGTTACCAGAGATGAAACCCTTTTTATACCTGATGGAGAAACTGAATTTTTATTAAATGACAAAGTTATTTTCATGGGTTCTTCAACATCTCTGGATATACTTGCCAGAGAAATTTTTCAGAGCCAGTCAAAAGTAAAAACAGCTGCTATAATAGGCGGCGGCAGCGTAGGACTGATGCTTGCACAGAATCTGGAAAAAATTAATATTAAAACAAAAATCATAGAACAGGATTACAAACGTTGTGAAGATTTAACGGAAGTATTAAAAAATGCACTTGTTTTATACGGCGACGGAACAAATATGGAACTTCTTATGCAGGAAGATATAGGAGAATCAGATGTTGTAATAAGTGTTACAAACAATGATGAAAAAAATCTTCTGTGTTCTCTTTTGACAAAGCAGATGGGAGCAAAAAAAGTTATAACAAGAGTATCAAAATCAGCAAATATCAGCCTCTTTGAAAAAGTAGGCATAGATGTGGCTATTTCTCCCAAAGAAGCATCTATAACAGAAATCAGAAATAACTTTATCAATACTGACGCAGAAATCCTTGCCACAGTAGAAAGAGGACAGGGAAGAATCATAGAAACACTGGTTCCTGATAATTTCAAAGAAATTTCATTAATGGATTTGAAACTGCCGGCAAAAGCAATCATTGCAATAATACAAAGGGGACATAACGTAATTATCCCGAAAGGTATGACAAAACTAAAACCAAAAGATTTGTTGCTTGTTTTCACTCTGGAGGAAAACTCGGAAAAAATTATTGAATTTTTCAGGGGATAATTATGAGATTAAACTATATTTTTACTTCACTTATACTTGTATTGAGATGTATAGCTCTTGTTATACTTGCCCCTGTTGCCGTTGCATTGTATTACCATGATTACAGCTCGATAATACCTTTTGTAACAGCATCTTTAATAAGCCTTTGTATAAGTTTTGTAATGAGTGTTTTTTGGGGTAAAAAATCTGATTCATTTGAAAGTTTGAATGATATAAAAAAGGGAGAAGCTCTTTGCGTTGTCACCCTGTCATGGGTATTGTTCGGAGTAATTGCAATGATACCGTATCTTCATTACGGACTGTCACCTCTTAATTCTCTCTTTGAGGCAGTATCCGGTATAACTACAACAGGTGCTACAATACTAACACAATATGATTACCCGAAAACTATGTTTTTCTGGCGTTCAATGAGCCAGTGGCTGGGCGGTATGGGAATTATTGTATTGTTTATTGCCGTATTGCCGCAGTTTGCAGTAGCCGGTCGTCAGATGTTTTTCGCAGAAGCACCCGGACCAACGGAGGATAAAATTACGCCGAGAATACGGCATACAGCAAGCGCAGTCTGGACAATATACATAATAGTAACTGCTCTTGAAATTCTATTTCTAAAACTTGCAGGTATGCCTTTATTTGACGCATTTTGTAATTCTTTTTCAACACTTGCGGGCGGCGGTTTTTCGCCAAATCCACAAAGTATTATGGGGTATCATTCTAACATTATCTGCTGGATAATGAACATATTTATGATTATAGCCGGAGCCAATTTTGCAATAATTTATAAGAGTTATCTTTGCAAATCACCGCTTATGATGTTTAAAGATGAAGAATTCAGAGTATATCTTTATATAATTTTAGTATTTTCTTTTTTAATTGCACTTGTTTTGTATTTTCAAAATGCATATCATATTTTTGACGCAATAACCGCAGCTGTGTTTCAGGTCGTCACTGTTATTATCACAGCAGGCTTCGCATCGGTAGATTTTGCACAATGGACACTTCCCGCAAAAATGCTGCTGTTCTGTTTATTCTTTTGCGGTGCTTGCGCAGGGTCTGCAGGCGGAGGTATGAAGGTTGTCAGATGGATTTTCCTTTTTAAGTATTTAAGAAGAGAAATAGCAAAAATTCTGCACCCGAATGCTGTTTACCCTATAAAAATAAATAAAAACATACTTCCTCCCGAGGTTATACAACAGATACTGGCATTTATACTTTTTTACTTTTTAATTTTCGGTATAAGTGCATTTATAATAGCTATACTGGAAAATTCAACAATGATTGGCGTCACGGGAAGCATAACATCTCTGGGAAATGTAGGACCGGGTTTCGGGGTTATAGGACCAATGGGGTCATTTGACATATTACATCCTGTATCAAAAGCTGTTTGTATATTTGATATGCTCATAGGCAGACTTGAATTAATACCTTTTCTTGCTATGCTCCATCCTGATTTTTGGAATATAAAATAATTAAATATCCACTTAATATACGTGTAAAAGAGCTGATTATCTGATACAATAAATCAGGTAGAAACTATTATAGAGGTAATCAGGTGGAAAATATTATAAAAAGAGAGATAAAATACCCGTTTTTAACAAAACCGGTTGAAATTTACGAAAGAAAAAACGGTCATAAAATTGTTCTTGCTCATAAAGAAGGCGGTCTTGTTAATGTCTCCAGCTGGGTAAAAACAGGTTCAATAAATGAAAACGACGACAATAACGGTATATCCCATTTTCTTGAACACCTGATGTTTAAAGGTACACACAAACATAAAGCAGGATATTTTGACAGAACACTTGAGTCAAAAGGTGCTATTGTAAATGCTGCTACGTGGAAAGATTATACTTTTTATTATGTTACTTTGCCGCAGGGACCTGACGGAGCATACTTTAAAGAAGCCATAGAGCTTCATGCTGATATGATGCTTGATCCTGTTATTCCGGAGGATGAAATCGGACCGGCTTTTACACTCGAAGACAATAATGTTGCACAAAAAAGAGAACGACACGTTGTAATAGAAGAAATCAGAATGCGTCAGGATCAGCCCTGGACAAAGATTTACAACTCAACAAATAAAAATATGTATACAAACCATCCTTATAAAAGAGATGTTATAGGTTTTCCCGAAACAATTGCATCAATTTCCAGGGAAACAATTCTTGATTATTACAGAACGCATTATACACCTAATAATATAACAACAATTATTGTCGGTGATTTTGACCATGAAGAAGTTATAAAAAAAGTATGTAAAGAATTCGATTTCAAAGGCAGAGAAAATTATCAAAACCCTAATTATGAACCGGACAAACCTGTCACACAGGAAAAATATATAGAACTGAAAGGAAAAATAAACACAGGATTTGCCATCACTGGATGGCTCGGACCTGCGGCAAGAGATATAAAGGATAATATTGCTCTTGAAATACTCGCTATTATACTGGGAGAAGGGCAGAGTTCAAGACTTTATCAAAACTTGATAGAAAAAGCAAAAATCCCTATGTTTAATATTGTAGCGACCGATTTTTATAATTTCAGAGACGGAGGAAATTTCTTTGTACAGGCTAATTTTAAAGCAGACAAAAAAGATGAGGCACTGGCTGCAATAAAATCGGAAATAAATAAAATTCTCAATAGCGATATAACACCGCAGGAGTTTTTAAAGGCAAAGAAAAAGCTTAAAGTTCGTTTTGCAGAAGGTGCTGAAACAGTCTCGGATATAGCGGAAAATATAGGCTACTATATGACTGTCTGCAACGATCTGGATCTTGCGGAAAGCTATTTGCAAGACTTAGAAAAATATACACTGGAAGAAGTTAATGCAGCGGCACAAAAATATTTAAGATTGGAAAATTCTGTAACAACAGTACTTTTACCGGAATAGATAAGGAAAAATAATGAATAAAATAATATTAGATAACAAAATTCCCGTTATATTTAAAATAAATAAAAATACACCCAGATACGCCATGTGTTTTTACTTCAAAATAGAAGAACCTGAGAAAAAAGCGGGACTGTATTCAATACTAAACAGGCTGTTTTTGCAGGGAACAAAGACTCGTTCGGCTCAGCAGCTTGCACAGGAACTGGATGAAAATGCAATCGACTGTTACAGTGAAATGAAACAGGATTTTATTCGATTTAAACTACAATGTCTGAATGAAGATTTTGAAAAAGGATTGGAAATTCTTTCTGATATTATTAAAAATTCAACACTTGAAGATTTTGACAAAGAGGTTATAAAATTAAAAGGTGAAATTCAAGCCGAACTTGATGAACCAAAATCAAAAGCACTGGACGGTTTTTACAAAAACATTTATAAAAACCATCCCTACGGGCACACATATACAAAAATACTCGAAGATATTGATTCCATAACAAAAGAAGAAGTAGAAGAAGTATACAACAATTTACTTAATAATTCAGCAAAAGTTATCAGCATTGTAGGAGATTTTGACAAAACACAAGTTGAAAATATGTTAAAAAAATATATTTCAGATATAAAGAATTCTCCCGATGCAGATTCAAAAATCCCTGCACCGGAGTTGCATGAGAATGCGTTGATAAAAATAGAAAAAGATGATGCCTCACAGGCACAAATCATTCAAGGATGGAAAGTACCTACAATATACAACAAAGACTATGCAGCTATAATGGTTATGAATACGATGTTGGGTTCCAGCGGACTAAGCTCCAGATTGTTTTTGGAATTAAGAGACAAAAAAGGACTCGCTTATGTAGTTCGCAGCAGCTATGAAACTTATGAAAAAGGAGCAATATTTAATGTTTATATTGCAACCGAACCCAAAAATATAAAGACATCACTCGATGGCTTTAAAATTGAACTTGATAAAATTAAAACAATACCTGTAACAGAGGAAGAACTGCAAAATGCAAAAAACAACCTCATAGGGAAACGCCAATTTTTTACGGAAACAAACCTGCAGCAGGCTAGTTTAATTTCTTTTTACGAGGATAAAGGTCTCGGAGCTGATTTTGAAGAAAAATTAATTCGAATGATAAATGACGTTACTACAGAAGATATTTCCAGAGTTGCAAACGAATATATTAAAGACCCTTATGTTCTTACAATACTTGCACCTCATGAATATCTAAAAGATATATAGGCAAAGATATGGCATTAAATCTTATAAAACGAGGTTTAAAAGTACAGGTTGAATTTGAAGTCGGAAGCAAAAAAAATATTCTTGACACTTATATTTTGCAGCCGGATTCTGACCGATTAATTCTGTCTTTTCCGGATTCAAAAAGAGAATACGCACCTTACCTTAGAGAAGGTACAGAGATAAAAGCATTTATTTATACATTTACAGGAATTATGATTATAGATTCCATTGTTTATGACTCACCTTTTGACGGAAAATTTACAATTGAATTTAACGAGGACCACCAGATAATCCAGCGGCGAAAGTACCTCAGGATGCCATATATTACAGATTTTTTTCTACAGCGACCCGATGGAAATATAAAAACAACCTCAGTAGACATTTGCGGAGGAGGGGTCAGATTTGTAACAGATATCGTATTAAAAGCGGATGAACAATATAAAGTTCAGTTAAGACTAAATAATTTCGAACCGATGATAAAAGCATCCGGAATAATCTTAAAGAAAAATTTTTATAAACCTAATGAATATGTGCTAGAGTTTATGGAAATCGATGAAAAAGAAAGAGAAAAAATAATACAAAAATGCATTAAACTGGAGCAGGAACAGAATAAAACCACAATGTAAAAGATATATTCAAGTTTGCAAAAATATAGCTAATAATTTAATATAAAATAGAGTGAAGTATATAAAATAAACATGTTTAAAATATTACAACACAGAGACAGAAATAAAAAAGAATTTAAAACTAACGGCGGACTGCAAAGAGCAATAGAAAAATGCCAGATCGAACTTGCAAAAGATCCGACTAATGCAGAACTGCACGTAAAACTCGGTGATTTATATCTGGAATGGCATCTTGATATACATCAGGCAAGACAGTATATAGATGAAGCTATTACAGAATATCAAAGAGCACTGGAATCTTACATAGACTCTGCAGAAATTTACTACAAGATAGGTATGGCTTTTTATTACAAAAACGAAATTGACAGAGCCATAAATTATTTCAATCTTGCTGTAGAAAAAAATCAAAAAAATGCGCAAGCATACTATATGCTCGCATGCTGTCATACAAAAAAAGCGCATTTTCCTGATGCAATGGATTTTGCTCAAAAAGCAATAAAACTAAGACCTTTTTCATCGGCAAGAGCACATTTTTTGAAATACAATCTCTACAGGGTAATGTCTGTAAGAAATTTTAAAACCAGGTTTCAAAGATTAAAAGAGTTCTGGCTTTCTGTGCTAACTTTGCCTTTTGATGCTGATGCGATAAAAAGTGTTATGAAAGTTTTGTCTTATATGCAGTTTGTCCCTATGCTTCTAAAAGGCTGGGTTATGGTCGCAAGAAACGGAATAAATGAAGCTGTTGATTTATATAGAGAAGCCCTTGATAAAGCTCCAGGGTTTGTACTTTTATATTGTCTGTTAGGCGATATTTACAGAGCCATGGGCAGATATGAAGACTCCATACTTGAATACAAAATGGCTATCATTATAGACAGTCTCAATATTACAGCATACCGTGCATTATGCTCTGTTTATGAAGAACTCGGTGATCTTGACAGTGCTGTTGAAACCTATTTAAAACTCATTGAAATACAGCCAAATGCTGCAGAATTTCACAGCAATTTAGCAAATATTCTCTATTTGAAAGGCGAAACAAAAGAAGCAATATCTCACTACCAGAATGCAATAACACTAAATCCAAGACCTGAATGGACAAGCGTTATTGCACAAACTCTCGGTTATGTATTTCAGGAATCGGAAAAAAACACTGACGCAGCAATAAGCGCATACCATAGTGCATATTTATTAACCCCTACAGATATTGATATATTTATAAATCTAGGCAGCGCATTCTATGACAAACAGGAATATAACAATGCTCTGTCCGTATACAGAAGAGCTCTTGAACTCGATCCGACAAATGCAAAAATTCACTGTAATCTTGGCTTTTTGCACTGGGGTAAAGGTGATATTGATGAAGCAATAAAAGAATATGAACTTTCAATAAAATACGACCCGACTTATGACATTGCCTACAACAATCTCGGGGTTATATACCTTGATGATCTGGGAAGAGTACAGCAGGCAATAGAACTTTTTGAAAAAGCAATAAAATACAACCCTAATTATGCACTTGCACATTACAATCTGGGGCGTTCAGTTGCTATCAAGGGAGACAAAGTTGAAGCAGCAAAGCTATATCAGATAGCTATGGATTTAAATAATGTAACAAACGAACTCGATCCGCAGGAAATATCGGATAAAATACAAGGGTTGTTTGATTCATAAATACAGGAAAAGCAAATGAAACACACTGATGAAATCAGAGTATATTATGCAGATACGGACGCATACGGTGTTGTGTGGCACGGAGCATATTTAAGATGGCTTGAAGCGGGAAGAATTGAATTTACCGATAAAGTCATGGGTATAGATTTGAAAAAACTTCAAGAAAACGGCTGTGTATTGCCGGTGGTTGAATTGAATATAAAATACAAAGTTTCGGCAAAACTTGATGATAATCTTCTATTAGATACAGAAATAGAACAACTTCGTCCGAGCGCAATAGTATTCAAACAAACATTAAAAAATAAAGAAACCGGAATAGTTAATATAATTGCAACAGTAACCTGCGTTGCTGTTGATACAAAAACAAATAAAATGTTCAGACGCCTGCCTGAGTGTATTATTAAAAACTGCAGAAAAGATACATAGTTTTTGTTACTGCCGCACGCATCAGATTACCACTCGGATACTAGCAAGACACTCTCGCACAATTTTTCTTTTTTATAAAAATATATGAATTAAATAATATTCATGTCAAAATAGAGTCATAGAGTTGTTCTATAATCTTGCGAATCAGCCAGATGCATACCGTATTAAGACAGTTATTTTGAGCAACAAACACAATAGCTATTGCAAAGATAAAATACACAGGAAAGAGACATGATAACAACAAGCAATCTTACAGTGCGTTTTGGAAGTCAGACACTTTTTGAAAACGTTAATATAAAATTTTTACCCGGGCACTGCTACGGCGTCATAGGAGCAAACGGTGCCGGTAAATCAACTCTTTTAAGAGTTATTGCAGGGGATATTGAACCGACTTCCGGAGAAATTCATATCCCGAAAGGTCTTAGAATTGCTGTTTTAAAACAGGACCACTTTGCTTTTGATGAATTCCCCGTTATAGAAACTGTTATTATGGGACATAAAAGACTTTACGATGTAATGAAAGAAAAAGAAAAACTTTATGCAAAACCGGACTTTAATGATGAGGACGGATTAAAAGTTTCGGAATTGGAAACGGAGTTTGCAGAACTTGACGGCTGGCAGGCAGAGTCACAGGCTGCAACTTTGCTAAGCGATTTAGGTATCGAAGATACAAAACACTATGAGCTTATGAGTGAACTTTCAGGAAGCGAAAAGGTAAGAGTTCTTCTGGCACAGGCTTTGTTTGGCAATCCAGATATTCTGCTTCTGGACGAGCCCACAAATCACCTTGATATTGCAACAATAAAATGGCTCGAAGAATTTCTGATCAATTTTAACAACCTTGTTATTGTTGTTTCTCACGACAGAAATTTTTTGGATAATGTTTGTACGCATATTGCAGATATTGATTATCAAAATATTCAGCTTTATACAGGAAACTATTCTTTCTGGGCACAGGCAAGCAGATTAATACAGAAACAAAAAGAAGAACAGAACAGAAAAACAGAAGAAAAAATAGCAGAATTAAAAGCATTCATTGCAAGATTTTCCGCAAACGCCTCAAAAGCCGCACAGGCAACATCAAGGAAAAACATGCTAGATAAATTAACACTGGAAGATATCAAACCCTCCTCCAGAAAATTTCCCAGAATAAGGTTTAATTATAAAAAAATTCCGGGAAAAGATGTTTTACATATTGAAAAATTAAATAAATCAATTGACGGACAGCTGCTTATAAAAAACTTTTCTCTTGATGTATACAAAGGAGAAAAAATTGCTTTTATGAGCAAGGATCCTCTTGTTGTGACAACTCTTTTTCAAATTCTGGCAGGTGAACTGGAACCTGATTCAGGCAAAGTTGAATGGGGTGTTACGGCAACAAAATCTTATTTTCCCAAAGATAATAATGCATATTTTGATACAAAAATCAGCCTGATTGACTGGCTAAGACAGTATTCGGAAGAACAGCATATAAGTTTTATCAGAGGATATCTGGGCAGAATGCTTTTTTCAGGTGAAGAGTCGGAAAAAAGCGCAAATGTACTCTCCGGAGGCGAAAAAGTACGCTGTATGCTTGCAAAAATGATGATAGCAGAAGCAAATGTACTTATTATGGATGAGCCTACAAACCATCTGGATTTGGAATCCATTACAGCACTAAATGATGCAATTATAGATTTTAACGGAACAGTTCTTTTTACATCACAGGATCATCAGTTTATCCAAACTGTTGCTGACAGAATCATCGAAATTTCTCCAAACGGCTGGATAGATTCGCATTATAAATATGAAGAATACATGCTCAATCCGGAAATGAAGAAAAAAAGAGAACTTTTGTACAAAATCACTGTAAATAAGTAGTCTCCATATAATTTATTCAACGGGAGTTACATACAACTTTACAACAATATTCTCGAAATACAGCTATAATGTTATTTTGTACTTACTTCGAAATTTTGCCGGAGGTAAGCTCCTGTTGAAAACCGTATGTTATGCTTGAATTCAAAGATTCCGGCAAAAATAGTCACACAAATTCAGAATTGGCTGCAAAATCCATTGAGACAATGTCAAAACGTGATTTTAAGCCCCTAGCTTGTCTTTCAGGATCTTAAAGATTTTGCACAAGCCTGTCCTTACAAATAGCTGAGAAAATAAAATATAAATAAAATTCTATATATTTTTTAACGATTAGTATGATTTATATTCTTTTTCAAAACCGAACAAAGAACTTACTGATTCGTTGTCATGTATTCTTGAAATAGCTTCACCCAGAATCGGTGCAATACTTAACTGTGTAAATTTTGATGAGACCTCTCTGTCAAGAGGTATAGAATTTGTAATGATAACCTCTTCTACAGGTGCTTCTTCAAGCCTTTGTATTGCCGGACCTGATAAAATACCGTGCGCTGCACATACATAAACTTTTTGCGCACCTTCTCTTATAAGAAGCTTTGACGCTTCGCAAATAGTGCCGGCTGTGTCTATCATATCATCTACAAGAACACATATTTTGCCAGATACATCACCTATAACATGATCAGCGATTGCTTCGTTGTGCTTGTCTCTTCTTTTGTCAACAATTGCAAGAGGACAATCCAATTGCTTTGCAAAAACTCTTGTTCTTTGTACACCGCCTGTATCCGGACTTACAGCAACCAGTTTATCAGAAGGTATATTAAGATTTTTAATATATTCAGTTAAAACAGGAGTAGCATAAATATGGTCAACCAGAATATTAAAAAACCCCTGTATTTGACCAGTATGCAAATCCATGGCAAGAATTCTGTCCGCACCCGCTGTTGTTAAAAGATCCGCAACGAGTTTTGCCGTAATAGCTTCTCTTCCGGAAGTTTTTCTATCCTGTCTGGCATAACCATAATAAGGAATAACTGCTGTGATAGATTTTGCGCTTGCACGTTTAAACGCATCTATCATAATCAAAAGTTCCATCAAATTTTCATTAACAGGGTTTGACAACGGTTGTATCAAAAACACATCATCGCCTCTGATACTCTGCTGTACCTGAACATAAATTTCACCATCAGCAAAATTCTTTATTATCATCGGACCTACGCTGGTACCCAGATACTCTGCAATTTCCTCAGCAAGCTTTTTATGTGCACGTCCCGCAAAAAGTTTTATATCATGAGTCGGGCTGATTACTCTTTCACGCTGGGGAAATTCCATAGTAAGTTCCATTTTTAAATCCTTCCTTGCTGTTTATTTTGCATACAGACTATTAAATTATATCAGTAAATTTGTTTATTTTATACATGCAATTTAAAAATAGGTTAAAATTATTAAATTTTCATGTTCAAAAAACGGTAAATATATTTTTTGCCTCAATAGAATAAAAAATTTTTTATATTGAAATAAAATGTTACAAATGTAATTTATCTTTAATCTAAATAATATTAAGTAATGTAAAATTCAAATCTTAAAAACAGCTATTTTTTTAAAGATTTTCATCCGTATTGCCGATAAGCAATATGTCTAAACAGAAAAGGTTTCGGGTTTCAATGTCTGGCGGATTTAGCGAAATAATAAAAATTTATATAGAGGATTTAAAATTACCCAGGGAAATAAAGCAACAGCTTATTGATTCAAACCCCAAAACGCTTGCCGACGTATCATTATGGCTTGAAAATCATAAAGAAGTAAAATCTGAAGAAACCCCGCAACTTTCATATAATCCTTTTGGCACAGGAGGTGCGGTTGAACCCTCAAAGAATGTTCAATTATTTTCGAATAATACCAATATAACATCAAATTCAAATTTTGTTTTTAATAAAGGAGGGCTTGTTGATACTGATGATGCCAGCTGGGGATTGAGTATTGACAGATCACAAAGCACATCACAAGCAGCGGCTGTTACATATTACAGTACTGCTCCGTCTCAAAATATCCGCACAACAAACGAGCCTGCGCCTGCTGAACAAACTCAGGAACAAAAGCTTAAGGAAGCACAGGATGCGGCTATTACCACTATAAGCGACAGCATAGAAGGTGCTTTTCAAAGCGTTAAAGCACAAACAAAGTCGCAAGGCGTAATAAGCAAAGCTTATAATTCCTTAAAAGAATATTTCAACTCGGAAATGTCAGAAAGTAGTGTATGTCGTGTTCTTTATGCAGAAAAAGCACTAAAGGACTTATTGAAACGTGCACAAAACGGTGATTTAACCGTTAAAGAATATTTTGATGCAAAAATAGATACCGCAATAACACTTTTAACAGGCGGCAGAGAACTTTCCGAAGAAGACAGAAATATCTTAAAACAGAGACTAATAAACACTCCGCCTGAAGAACTGAACAAGATTATAGACAGGATTAAAGCCTGTGACAATACAGAATATGCACAATTAAATGACAAAGTTAATACATTCATAGAAGAACAAAAATCTAAAGGTTACAAAAACAATTTACCAGACAGCCCGAATATAAGTTTCGGTTCAATAAGCTCAACCTTTGAATTAACAGAAGGCGAAAGAATCCTGACTTTTGAAGAAGTTTGGGAAATGGAGAGGGGGGTAAAATTTGACCCGGAAGCAATAAAGGAATATGAAGAAACAGCTGCTCAATATTCTCTGGTGGCAATGGTTAACAATAAAGCAGACAGTGTGCATAAAGCTTTAGATGATGCACTGGTACGTGTAAAAGCTTTAAATGATACCCATTATAGTTCCGTACAAGGACCAAACATGCCTGTTATGGCATTGGAAGGACAATTTGTCTCTGTATTAAAATCTCTTTACGGTGATAACGAGGAAGTTATAAATGCAAAAATTCAAGAATACTCTAACAATGTTTTGTCCTATAAGGACGGAAAAATTGTATATTCTGATTCTGCTGTTTCAACCAAAAAAGGACGTATACTTGCGGGTACAGTAGAAGGATTTTTGCAAGA
Organism: Candidatus Gastranaerophilales bacterium; assembly: GCA_944326115.1. GTDB lineage: Bacteria > Cyanobacteriota > Vampirovibrionia > Gastranaerophilales > Gastranaerophilaceae > Limenecus. Next base: position 19,614 of record CALVCQ010000017.1, read on the forward strand.
AATTGACAAAAATGTTAAGAACATTCAAGGAGAACAATCTCTTAAAGATTATGAAGAAAAAATGGTCTCAGCATACGAACTTGCATATGGACGCAAAAATGCAACCCAGCTTGCGCAAGCTTTTGTGAATGACCAGGAAGAAGCGGTCAGTGCAGTTCGTACAGGTGTTGAAATTGTCGGTACAGGTGTAATGGTTGCCGGCATGTTTTTCTGTCCGCCTGCAGCACTTGCAGGTGCATTAACCGCCTCATTCGGCGGTATCGGTGTTGAGGCATTGAATGAAACAACAAGAAAAAACGGAATTTCTGAAGAAAAGAAAAATGAATTAATAAATGAAATTATTCAAAATGCTGCATTGTTCGCCGTCGGCGGTGGTGCATCAAAAATGGGTAATGCCGCAAGAATGGCTCTTATTGCAAAAAAATGCCCGACATTTATGCAGGTTGCAGCTGATATAGGTGTTGATTCCACAATAAGTTTACTGGGTGATCTTGCCATCACAGGACAAATATCTATTGAAGGCGAAGGGCTGTCGCAGTTGCTGTCACTTTTAGCCGGTCATTTCAAAAAATTTAAAAATCACAAACATAAAACAACCGGCAGTAACGACGTATCGAATAATCAATACACAAACAACATACCGAAGCAAAGGTTTCAGGAAACAAATCTAAATACAAAAGAACTGACACAAAAACTCAGGTGCAAGGAAGAAGATGCAAAGATAATTGTTGATATTATAAACTCCAGACCTGAAATCAAAGACAAGCTGTTAAAAATCGTTAATTCAGGCAGAACAGCTTTTGAAATTAAAGAACTTTTGACTATAGCAACACCTGAAAATATTGACGATTTAACATTACTTATTAAAAACAAATCATTGGTATGCGATTTTGATCAAAACGGAAATATTGCTACAAACCAGTTTGCAGATGTATTAAATATTGCAAATACATACCCGCAATACAAAGCAAAGCTGATTGATATTGCAGCAAACACTAACCGACCGTTGTCGGATATAAAGAAAACTTCACAATATATACAAAAATATCCGCAATACGCAAATGATATCTTAGAGCTTGTAAAATCAAACAGAAACTTTAAAACGGGAACAGATGTAAACGGCAATTCATCCACACAAATAGATGAATTTATTAGTATTCTGGAACAATATCCTGAATTTAAAAACGAAATAACGCTCTATGCTAACACCCAGAGAAAAGCAGACAATGATGTTTCTAATCCCATAACAGGTGTTCAAGAGTTTGCTGCATTGCTAAAGGCAAATCCTGACAAAAAAGAGTTGTACGCAGCGCTGGCAAAAAATCCGAATCTTGATGCTTCTTCAATAAATCTTTTGACTGCCGGTAAAAGAGATGAACAATTTTTGAAGGATTTAGTTGTTTTATCTTCAAAAAATTATTCTGAAAACGGAATAAATTATAATATCCGCCTTATGGAAAAATATCCGGAGCTTAGACAAATACTTTTGTCCGAACCGCCTAAATATGATTTTATTGATAAAAATGTGACAAATACGCCGCAAAATGTTCTCGATAAAAGGATTAATATAAAAAATACAATCCAAAAAATTGCTCCTGATGAAATAAAGAAACTACGGCAAACACTCGGTGATAACTTCTTTTCCAAAATCAAATGGGAAGATATTATTCCCGAAAATGCAAATCCTGAACAGATAAAAAGCATCTTAGCAGATTTAAACAGTTCATCTAAATTTTTCTCTAGAATTACATCTAATGAAGAATCTTACGGAAAAAATATTCAATGGGCGCATGAGATGGATATAATCTCACGCAGTGCAGAATATCTTATCAGCAAAGGGGAAAGCTATGAAACCGTTATGAATCATATTGCAACAATGTACAAAAATTATGATATTTCAAAAACATTAGATTCAAACATTAATGTTGATGCAAGAAGAAAACATTCCGGGAGAGAACGACAATATCTGCCGGATTCACAGTTTGCCAGAGAAACAGGATTTTCATATATAACATCTTTCGATAAAGAAAGTAATTACAAAGAATATTATAACCGGTTTATGAAACTATTAAACAAGAAACGAACTTCGCCTTATCCTGATGTTGAATTAACGCAAATATCCCTTGTTAACGGATACGGCTATTGTATGGGACATCCTCGCAACAGCAGTGTGGAAGCAACAATGAAACATGTAAAACAGCGTTACGAAGAAATGGCACCGCTATTTGAAAAAGTAAAAAGAGGAGAAGCTTTGACCTCACAGGAAAAATCTCTTGCCCACGATAAAATAGCAGAAATTTATTTCCTTATGGCAAATGCAATGCCTTATGAAAGAGGCTCCAACGGTATAGCTGATATATTTATGCGCAGTATATATAAAGAGCTCGGTATTGAAATGCCTGCGCTAAAACACGGAGTAAGTCTTGATTTAGAAGCCTTTTGTCTTGATTTAAATGAATACAAAAAGAAATGGCGCTCCTTCTTTGAAAAGTAAAAAACATGATAAAATAGATTTTAACAAGGATAAAAATGGATACTTCAAAAATTATACAATCTAATATAAACAATTACAGAAGACAGGAGAAAGTTATGTCTGACTTGTCAACAAATACTTTCAGCCAAAAAACTCTGGAATTTTCTGACAGGATTTTAAACTCCGACAGTGAAGGCATAATAAGCTTTTTGAACAACAAGACAAAATTACTTTCTAAAAAAGATTCTTATTCACTGTATTTATATGACAATTTTTTATTATACCGAAGCGACGGAGAGACCTCCATACGGCTGGAAGAAAATCTGAATTTATTCAAAGATAATCCTTCAGTGCCAAAATTCGTAAAATTTTTCCGACTGGGCGACAATGACTTTCTGTCGCTGGTTGAAATAAATCAAAGTGATGTTTTGCCGTACAAGCAGACAGCTTCGCAAATTCCGAAAGTCATAAAACAAAAATTTAAAGCAGATATACAAAAAGTAACAAACAAAGGTTTTATTAACAGAAAAATATTCACGAATAAAGATTTATACTTTGTAACAAAAAATAACAACAATATAGTTTTTGCTGATTGGTCAGAAGTTCATTTTCTTTCCCCGCAGGAAAAACTGCAAATGAATGAAACATTAAAAAATTGGAAGATTTAGAAATTTTATATATCTGTATTCCGGTGACAATTTAAATTCCGGTTTTACTTTGTACAATGTCTGTTATATCATCTGAGTAAAAGGTTACAAACATTAATAACAAAAGAAAAAGGTTTTATAAAATGGACAGTTCAAAATTAAGAAATATAGCCATCATCGCACACGTTGACCATGGCAAAACAACGCTTGTGGATTGTATGTTAAAACAGTGCGGTGTTTTTAGACAAAACGAAGTTGTGCAGGAACGTGTTTTAGACAGCAATGACCTTGAAAGAGAAAGAGGTATCACAATCCTTGCAAAAAACGTTTCCGTACACTATAAAGGCTACAAAATAAATATCGTTGATACCCCGGGCCACGCAGATTTTGGCGGTGAGGTTGAGCGTGTTTTGGGTATGGTAGACGGGGCATTGCTCATTGTTGATGCGGCAGAAGGTCCTATGCCCCAGACAAGGTTTGTATTACAAAAGGCGCTGGAGCTAGGAATAAGAGTTATCGTTGTAATCAACAAAATAGACAAGCCTGCTGCTGACCCTGATGAAGCCTTGAATAAAGTATTTGACCTGTTTACAGAGCTTACGGATGACGAATATCTGATTGATTTTCCTGTTATTTATTCAAGCAGCCTGCACGGGTTTGCAAAAAAAGAACTTACAGACGAATCAAAAGATATTATCCCGCTTTTGGATTGCATTATAGAAAACATAAAACCGCCTATAGCCGACGCAACAAAAGATTTGCAGTTCCATGTTACTACGCTGGATTACAATGAATACGTAGGTCGTATTGCAATCGGCAGAATCGTAAACGGCTCAATGAAATCACAGGAACAAGTCAGCCATATTCATACGGACGGCACAATTACAAAAGGGAAAATTATAAAACTCTTCGGGTTTGAAGACCTTGGCCGTGTGGAAATCAAAGAGGCACATGCCGGCGATATCGTAGGTATTGCAGGTTTTCCGGATATACAGATAGGAGAAACAATTGCAAGCCTTGACAATCCTAAAGCTCTGCCTTTGATAAAAATTGATGAACCTACCTTGCAAATGAATTTTTCCGTAAACAACAGCCCGTTTGCGGGTCAGGAGGGCAAATTTGTTACCTCAAGACAACTTCGAAAAAGACTTTATCAGGAGCTTGAAAAAAATGTTTCTCTCCGTGTTGAAGACACTGACTCTACCGATGTTTTCAAAGTTTCGGGCAGAGGCGAGCTGCACTTGAGTATTCTTATAGAAACAATGCGCCGTGAGGGGTATGAGTTTCAGGTATCAAAGCCGGAAGTTATCTACAAAACCGTTGATGAGCAGCTCTATGAGCCTTATGAAGATTTGCTCATTGATGTTCCGGAAGAATGTGCTGGCGGATGTATTGAAAAGCTCGCAGGAAGAAAAGGCGAAATGCTCGAAATGCAGGCTGTCGGTACACGTTCAAAAATGAGATTTATGATTCCCTCAAGAGGGCTTATCGGCTTTAGAGGCGAATTTATAAGAATGACAAGAGGCGAAGGAATTATGAACCATACTTTTGCGCAGTACAAACCCTACGCAGGCGATATAAACCGTCAGAGAATGGGTTCTCTTGTCGCTCACGAAGAAGGCGAGGCTGTTCCTTATGCACTTGCTCAATTTGAGGACAGAGGGGTATTCTTTATTACACCAAAAACAAAAGTCTACAGAGGAATGATTGTCGGCGAGTGCAACAGACCGCAAGATATTCCCGTTAATGTTTGCAAGACTAAAAAACTTACCAATATGAGAACAGCAACTGCTGATGTTATGGTTACTTTGCAGGCTGCAAGACATTTGTCTTTAGAGGAATGTCTTGAATACATTTCTGATGACGAGCTTGTTGAAGTTACACCTAAAAACATCAGAATGAGAAAATACGACCTTGTAAAATTAAGATAAAAGCAGCTAAGTCAAAAACACTGTTTTTACATACCATACTCGTAAAAATACCACCGGAAAAACGATACAGCCGGGATATTCTTATGACTTGCACATATAAGCATAAGAAAAACAAACAAATCAAACTCAGGTATAATGTAAAGCATTGTAACATCTTGTTTAAATCCTTGCCATCAGAATTGTTTGCAGAATATATGTTTGAGATATAATTAATAATGTAGTACAGTAATCGGACTTTAGACGGAACCAGTCGGGGCAGCGGACAATTTCCAAAGCACAAAACCCTTCCTAGTATGTTAAAGCCCATAGAAAAGGAGAACACGATGCCGGTAGCATCAATGATTGATTTACTTGAAGCAGGTGTACACTTCGGACACCAGACTCAAAGATGGAACCCCAAAATGAAACCGTATATCTACGGTGCAAGAAACGGAATCTATGTTTTAGACTTAAGAAAAACTTCTGACAAACTGGATGAAGCATACGAAATCGTTAAAGAATTCGCCGCAAGAGGCAAAAACGTACTTTTTGTTGGTACTAAAAAACAAGCAACGGAAGTTGTTGCTGAAGAAGCTCAAAGATGCGGTATGTATTATATCAACAGAAGATGGCTTGGCGGTTTGTTGACAAACTTTGAAACAATCAGAGGCAGAGTCAACAAATTAAGAGAGCTTGAAGAATTTGTAAACTCCGGCCACATTGAAAAACTTCCGAAAAAAGAAGTTGTTCAAATGACTAAAAAGCTCGAAAAATTGTCAAAAACATTAGGCGGTATCAAAGAAATGCGCGGTATGCCTGATATCATCTTTGTTGTTGACCAGAAAAAAGAAGACATTGCTATTGCAGAAGCTAACAAATTACACATTCCTGTTATTTGTCTTGCTGATACAAACGCAAATCCTGACGGAATCGACTACATCATCCCGGGCAACGATGATGCTATTCGTTCTATCAGATTGATTGCATCAAAACTTGCTGATGCTGTTTTGGAAGGCAAACAGTTAAGAGAAAACAAAGCTGTAGGCGCTAAAGCAGAAACTATTAAAGCTGAAGATGCAGGTGTATCTGCAGAAGAAGTAAAAGAAGAAACAAAAGAAGAAGCTCCTGCTGAAGCTTAATAAATTTAAAAGATTAAGGGCTTTGCCTCAGGCTTGTCCATACAAGACATTGTGCAAGGCTCTTAATTTTATTGTTATCAAATAAAATTAGAGAGGATAAGTTTATGACAGTAACTGCTGCTATGGTAAAAGAGCTTAGAGAAAAAACCGGTGCCGGTATTCTCGATGCAAAAAAAGCATTAACTGAAAATGACGGTGATATGGAAAAAGCAATGGAATACCTTCGTCAAAAAGGTATTGCTTCTGCTGAAAAGAAAATGGGCAGAATTGCTGCAGAAGGTCTTGTTGATTCTTATATCGAAGGCAACACAGGCGCATTGATTGAAGTAAACTGCGAAACAGACTTTGTTGCTAAAAACGAAGAATTCAAAACTCTTGTTAAAAACCTTGCAAAACAGGTTGTTGCAACAAAACCTGCAAATGTTGAAGAACTTTTAGCTTCTACTTGCAAAGAATGCGGAAAGAAAATTGAAGACGTTATCAAAGAAAAAGTTGCTACAATAGGTGAAAAAATCACTGTAAGAAGATTCGTTATTGTTGAAGGCAACCCCGCATCATACATCCACAACGGTAAAATCGGTGTATTATTAAACACTGACAAAGCTGATGAAGTTATGGAAAAAGATATCTGTTTACACATTGCTTCTAACGCTCCGGAATTTGTTTCAAGAGAAGAAATTCCGCAATCCGTTATCGATGAAGAAACAAGAATCGAAATGGGCAAAGAAGACCTTGCCAAAAAACCTGAAAACATCAGAGCAAAAATTGTAGAAGGCAGAATCAACAAGCTTATGTCTTCAAAATGCTTGCTGGAACAGCCTTTTGTAAAAAATCCGGAGCAAACAGTTGCACAGTTAATTGAAGGTAAACTTCAGATTAAATCATTTGTGCGCTATGTACTGGGAGAAGGTCTTGAAAAAAGACAGGACAATTTTGCTGAAGAAGTAGCAAGCCAGATGGCAGGCAAGTAAACAAACAAAAAACTAAAAAATAAAAAGCTCTCCTGAAATCAGGAGAGCTTTTTATTTTCTATGTTCGAATTATTCATTAAAAACAAGAAATGCTTCTTTTAAAAACTCATAACCTTTTAAGAAAGATTCTATATTTACCATTTCATCACAGGAATGCATATTATAAATATCTGCAAGCCCGATAAGACAGGGCTTAAAGACTTTGCCGTATTTATTTTTTTCATGGGCATATATGTGAGTCTCAGCACCGGCATGGAAAGAAGAAACTTCACCATTTATTCCTATTTTTTCGCAAGCTTTTATACAAACTTTCGGAATGGTTTCATCATCTGATTTTTCAAAAGCTTTCATCTTAGTTTTTGCGATAAATTCCGCATGTGCAAGCCCTTCATATTTTTTATTAAATTCATTTGTAATAATTTTGATTTCATCTATAAGTTTATTTTCATCTGCTTCTTCCGAACTTCTTATAGAATATTTTGCAACAGCCTTTGTATTGATAATATTTGTCAGACTGTTGTCTGCAACGTAGTCAATATAGCTGTCTTCCAAAAGACCTTTCTGTGCAATTTTTTGAATAACCGGTTCTACTCCGCCGCCTATAACAGAACCTATATTTATTGAAGTTACAGTGCCGTATTCATCACGTTTGTATTCACCCTGTGGAATTTGAGCAATAAGTTCTCCGATAAGTTTAACGGCATTAAGTCTTGTTTTATCGCCTATGTCTATACCGGAATGACCTCCTTTAAACGCATTTACAAGCAATGTTCCGTTAGTATAACTCGCACCGGCAATCTGTATTTGTCCGAGTTTATCAGCATCCAGAACCATTACATATTCAGACTCTATTTCGTCAAATTTCACATTATGAATCCCTGACATATTTTGTTCTTCATCTTTTGTAAAAACAAGCTCCAATCCGCCGTGCTTAATTTCCGGATGTTCCTGCAGATATAAAGCAAGATATATTGCGGCAGAATCACCTGCTTTATCATCAGAACCAAGAGTTCTTTTTTTGTCTGTTTCGATAAAATTTCCGTCTGCTGAAACTCTTATATTTACACGGGATGTGTCACCAACAACATCCATGTGAGAGGACAAAAGCAGCGGTTTTTTAGAAGAATCTGTTGCAGGTATTTTCGCAATAACATTACCAAAATCATCATGTTTTGCATTTATGCCAGCATCTGTTAATATTTGTACGATTTTTTGAGAAACTTTTTCTTCTTCTCCGGAAGGAGAAGGAATTTGCACCAGAGTACAAAAAAGATCTATAAGTTCATTGCTTTGTCTCAATTCTTCAATATCTTTTACCATAATCAAACCCCTTGAACTAACTATATTTTCAGAAAAGATAATCTGTTTATATACAGTTCGTTTTCATACTATTTATTTATAACTATAATAGTAGTTCTGCTTTTATTTGTAAATCAGTCATATATATTGCATAAAAAATATAGAAGAAAGTCGAATGAAAGAATAAAACAGCAATGTCATTATATATTTTAAAAGGAATTTATAATGACGAAAATTTTGATTGTATTATTTGTATTAAGAATACTTGGTATAATGAATGCATAGATATTTATTTACGATAAAGAGGCATAAACTCTTTTTACTTCTTTAATATCCTGCCACATCAGCCATTTAGGACTGCCTTTATCTCTGGAGTCATTACGAAGCAGGTAGGAAGGATGAAAAATAGGCATCATCTTAGCGCCGAACGGTCCGTCAAACCATTGCCCACGAACTCTTGTAATACCTTTTGCACCTGGTAAAAATGACTGAACGGCAATATTTCCGCATAAAAGTATAATTTTCGGTTTCAAAGTATTTATCTGAATATCAAGATATTCTCTGCAAGCTTCTTTTTCTTCAAGCAGAGGATTTCTATTATCAGGAGGACGACATTTCAGGGTATTGCAAATATACACATCATTTTGTCTGGACAAACCTACACTGGCAAAAATTTTATCCAAAAGCTGACCCGCCCTGCCAACAAAAGGTTCTCCTTTTTGATCTTCCCAGTATCCGGGGGCCTCTCCTATCAACATTAGTTTATTGTTAGGAATGCCTCCGGAGAATACAGTTTTTGTACGCGTTTTACTAAGAGCACATTTACAACAGTTTTTACAACTGTTTTCAGCTTCTTCTAATATTGTATATGCGTTAATTAAATCAATATTATTTGTCATAACAAAAACCGTGCTTTACAGTTTTATTTTACAACAATACACGCAGTGAAAAAACTAATATTTTAGGGATTTATACTTTTATATCAACATGTACAGTTGAATTTTCTGAACAGGTATCGTTTTTTAAAGCTGCACCATCAAAAGCTTCTGTTTCAGAGTCAGAGTCGCTTATATTTTCATCAGATTCAGTATTTTTAAGAGCATCTTTAGCTTTTTCAATTGCCTTATCCTGAATATCTTTAATAGTATCTGATACTCCCTGAATCATTTCAGATTGGAGCTGCGCAGAACTTTTTGAATTTTTTTGTAATATAGCAAGCCAGTCTGACATGTTAGCAGTAGAGGATTGTTCATTAATTGTTGAATAATTGAGAATCATAATAAAATCTCCTATTTCCTATTTAATCTTGTCAGATTACTCCGTTGTGCTCTAAAAATTGCTTTTTGTTAAACAACTTTGCCTGGGTACATACGGTCTCTCTCTTAAAATAAAAAATCAGTTATATTTTATTTAGCAGAGTCATATTACGAATTTTTCCCTGACATATTTTATTAACAGCTAAATTATAATTCTTTTTTTGGAAAATACATCATACCAACATATTAAAAAATAAAAGGTCTTATATAAAAAAGACCTTTTATTTTGATTAAACTCTGATATCAATGGGGGATTTAAGCTGTGCCGCCGTTATTGTTGACGGATCTTGAGGTGCAACATTCATTGCACCCTGTAAAAGCTGTAATGCAATTGCCCCCTGCTGCTTTTGCAAAGACAATCCCTGACATGCCATTTGTATGCTTAATGTCTGGCTTGCCATAGCAGAGCTCATTGAACTGATTGCATTTGACATTTTTTGTCTTATCCTTCTTTCTTGTATACATGGGTATTATATCATCCGTACAAAATTTTATAACTATACAAACGGATGATATTAATGTTACAGACAAGTTTATAACCGGAAAAAGAACAAATAAGCTTGAAACTCTATTTTTCAATCTTATTGTTTTCAGGTTCTTTTATGCCTTCAGTACCGGGGAAACTGTTTTTGCCCGTTCTTAAGTATGTAATATAATATTGAATTTTAGGAATAATTGTGGACAGGAACAAAGCTGATACCCCCATGCCGAGTCCCATAAACAATCCGTACTTATGATAATTTCGTTTATTGAGTTTCAGCATAGATGCAAAATCCACATTTTTGTTGTTATCAACAGCATCTTTTATAATAGCTTCAATATAATCAATTATATTCTGTCTGCTTTTTTCAATAGATTCCTGAGATATATATTTATAAGGGTTAGTCAATGGTCTTGTCTTTTTTGCCAGAGATTTTGTACTGTTGACATCTATCAGGTCTCCCTCAAAAATGTTTTCCAGTATTCCTTTCAAAAATTCGGGTTCTCTTGCTGCACCGCCTTTTAATACATCTGAAACCTGTGTTTCAGTAAGGATTTTTTCAAATGTTTTCAGCTTTTCATTGTATTTTTCAGGCTGCAATCCTGACATTCTCTGTGCAAGATTTTTGATTTGTTCCGGATTCTCAAATGCAGATGAATTATTATTAACAAGTTCTTCAAATTCTGACAGAGTAATTGTTCTGATTGGTTGTTTTTGTTTAACAGGTATTAAACCGAGGAATTTTTTTGTTATAAATTCATCTCTTTGCGGGAATTTCTGTCCGAAAACTTTATTAAATATATTATTTCCTTGTTCTTCATTGCCCAGAACAAATGCCCTAAAAGCCTCCGGTGTCATTTCCGAAAGACCGGCTTTACCCATTTTTTCCACAAGTTTATTATGAGTTTCCATTGCACTCATCGGATTAAGTCCTGTGTTCAAGCCTTTAAATTTATCATGTTTGCTCATAAATTTAACAATAAGAGGCATTGTAAACACATAAAACGGTATGGAAACAAGATCTCTGAACATGATTTCCACACGTTCATCATTATTTCTTGCGTTAATTGTTCTGCCGCTTACTGTGCCGACATCCGTCCCGAGCAGCTGCCAAACTCTGTTTTCATCAAAATTTTGAACTATACGAAGCATTGTTTCTACAGAACCTTTAAAAGAAGGTGCGGATACAGATGAAGTTTTTAAAGGATTGGTTTTATCCATCAATGCTTTAAAATTATCAACGGCATTTATTGATATACCTTTTGCAGAAAAGATAGAACGGGCATCTTTAATTGTAAGTCTGCTGGTATACGGATTTGGACCTTTTTCATGGTTAGGATCCTTTTTATTCATCCTTCCATAAATATGTTTTGTAATTGCCTGATTGGCTTTTGGCACTACATAACCGATAAACATACATGCCGTAAGCAAACTTACAATAGTCTTACCAACAGAAAATTGAGCAAGATATTTCGGTGATACTGTCAGCTTAGAAGCCATTTTAGTTATATAGTTTTTAAATGGTGTTCTGACCTCATCAACACCGACAGAAGGCATATCTTTCGGAATTTTCATAAACTTCTGTCCGATTTTATCAAACAAAAAAGATGCTATTGCTGTACCATACAACCAGAAAACAGCACCCAGGGACTCTTCGGTCAATCTTTCACGTGCCTCGACAAAACCGTCTCTTTTATATGCCTGATATGTCCTTCCGCCTGTAACTGTTCCTTCAAGAAGTAATACCGGTAAAACAGCACCTTTTCTATCCAGACTGGTTACAAATTTACGTAACAGTGATGTTTTTTGTATTAAATATTTTGTGTAATTTGAGGGGTCTATTTTCATTTTTATCTGCTTTTGTTCCGGTAGTTTTAACAATTGTCAAGAATTATTTTTGCACAAAAATAATATAATAATCAGACAAAATTTTACACTTTTTTACATTCCTACACAATTATTTCATAAGCTCTTAACGGCTGAACATTGTCACTGGAAAGTGAATAAGCTGCGGTTCTTGATTTTGAAGGAGGGTGATTATATGAAGTTTCTGATATACCCGGATCTCTAAGCCTGTAAATTTCCGCAACTCTGTCATCCAGAGCTTTTGAGGATTGTTTATACAAATCAGCAACATAATCCATTTCGGGATCATATAAGTCTTTCACATTATTTATCCAGTATTGAGCCTGAACCCTGTAGGCATCCTGTTCTTCTTTTACAGATGTATACGGATCATTGTCTTTCCCGTGAACAAACTCATGAATAAGATATGCGCCGGTAAGCTTAGGGTCTGCATAAGTGTATTCATCCGTAATAGAAATTTTTCTTTTATTGTGTTCGTATTGAGCAATGTTTGAGCGTCCTCCCATTTTAGAAGTTTTATCAAATGAAACCGTGATATCTTTCATATCGTCAGTATAGCCTTTCGGGAAAAAACCTTTTGCAATTTTTACAGCCTGAGTAAGGTTGTTTATTGCATCATCATATCTCTCCTGTCTTGCTCTGACAGGGTCGATACACGAGAGCAGCAGATTCTGTGCATCAAGAAGATTTCTCTTTGCATAATCATAATGAGGTTCTATTTCAAGAGCTTTATTAAAGCACTCTATAGATTTAGAAAGCATTCCTGACTTTTTATAACATTCCCCGAGTAATGTTATATTTTCAATATCCTCAGGATTTTGGTTTAAATATATTTGTAAATGTTGTATTGCTTCTTTATAATTGCCGTTATAATTTAATGTTTTTGCAAGATTTAAATGTGTGTTTACATTGCCTGGATTATTTTTCAAAGACTGTTGATAATATTCAACCGCTTTATCATAATTGCCGGAATTCATATATTCATCGGCTTTTATTCTGGCGTAATCATAGCTGACAACACCGGCATTGAGCGGCTCTTGAGAACTGTTCAAGACCTGTAGTTTTGATTTAAAAGAAGGACTATTCACTCTGTTAAAAATATATGAAACCAATTTTATCTTCCAATATTTATTCTTTAAATCCAAAGCCAGTTGATACTATTCACTAAAAAAATATAGTGATATATAGTTTTCTTCAGACTTTTTAATTTTGCTGCGGAGTTTACTCATTTTTTTATGATAAAACACCTGATTACAAAAAATTGTTATTTTTGTTTAATTTTTTTATAAAACTAAACATTAAGAGTTATCTGCAACTAAAATATGCCCTAATGAGAATATTTTTGTTGCAGATAACTGTTAGATTAAAATTAAAATTGGTTCAGGCAGTTTTCGGGTGCCACTATTGTAAACACATAGGGTTTTGAAAAATATTTGTTTGCGGTTTTTATAACATCCGAGGTTGTTACATTCTCTATAAGCTGCGGAAATTCATTTATATACTCAAAACCTCTGGCTGACAATTCAAACCAGCCGAGTGTAGAAGCTTTTTCCATATTTGTTTCCTGCGAAAGTACAAAATTGCCGAGAATTTTATCTTTTGCTTCTCTTAGTTCTTTATCTGATACAAACTCTTTTTTAAGACAATTAATTTCTCTTAAAAGTTCATTTTTAGAATGAAGAGCAGTATCAGGGTTTGTACCTATATAAAGAACAAACATGCCTTTGTTTACGTATGACACAAAACCTGAACCCACCTGATAAGCAAGCCCCTGTTCTCCTCTCAGATTGCTGAAAAGACGGGAGCTCATACCGCCCCCGAGAATAGAATCTATTACCTGCAGTGCGGCTGTGTCTTTTTTGTTGTCAACACCGTCTGTTGTCCAGCCAAGAATAACCCATGCGGCTTCAGATTCCTGTGCTTTTTTTACTGTTTTTGTTCCTGTTAAAGGTTTGAAAATATTTTTGTATGTTGTGTATTCGAATTTTTTTGTATTTTCATTTGTTCTGTTACAAAATATATTTTCTATATTTTCTATTATTTCTTTATCATCCACATTGCCGTTTACTGATATAACAAGATTTTCCGGACTAAACAGAGTTTTGTAATAATCAAGAATATCCTGTTTATTTATATTTGGAATTGTTTTTTCATAAATTTTTCCGGTTGTTGCATAGGGAGTATTTTTCCAGATTTCTGTTTTGAACTCTTCAAAAGCTATGCTTGACGGAGTATCTCTGTTTTTTTGTATAGCAAGAATTTTTTCTGATTTTATTCTTTCGATTTCATTTTCATCAAAAGAAGCATTATTTACTATTTCATCTAAAAGATTAAAGGTTAAGGGTAAATCGTTTTTTGTGGTTTTAACTGAAATTGAAAAATAATCAGCACTGTTTGCGGGAACAATTTTGATTCCGTTTTGCTCCATAATCTGGGACAAATCGAGTGCGGAATATTTTTTTGTACCCTTAAGCATTGCCGTTGCGGTTACAGAACCTACACCGGCTTTCTTTTCAATATAGCTTCCTCCTTTTGCATAAATCTGCATTGCAACAATATCGTTTAATTTGTTGTGATTTATTATAAGATTTATGTTGTTTGAAAGTTTGTACTGTGTGATATTTTTATCCTGTTTTATAACAGCAGGCGATATTTTTTGAACATTGCTTATTTTTTTAATATTCTCCTGAGGCTGTGTCTCGGGCAGCATAACAGAAATCACTGCATGCTGCGGGTTTAAATATTTTTTTGCAGCATTCACAACATCAGCTTTTGTGACTTTTTTGATATTCTCTACATATTCATCATAAAATTTTGAATCACCATACACAAGTGTTGTATAACCGAGTTCGTTAGCTATATTTGAGGTTGATTCTCTTGAATAAAAAGTGTCTCTTTCAATAATACTTTTTGCCGTATTTATATCCTGCTCGTCAATATTGCCGTTTCGAACCTTGTTTATTTCATCAAAAATTGCTTTTTTAACCTTATCTTTGTTTTCTGGTATAAAATTTGCACTGATAACAACCAGACTGTCCTGTTTCATAGAGGCATGACCTGCAGAGATACTGTAGGCAAGCTGTTTTTGTTCTTTTACTGCCTGATAAAGCTTTGATGTCCTGCCATCACCAAGTATTGTAGCAAGGACATCAAGCGCATAACCGTCATTTCTTTTTTCTTCAGGAACGCCTCTGAATCCGATAACCATATACCCTGTCTGCACTTTGTCATGTGCTTCTACCTGAAGCTGGCGTTCTATGTTTTTATCATTTTTATAAACAGGCTTTTTGGTTTTTGCTGTTTCTTTTTTGTTAAAATTTTGTTTTACGGCATTAAGTGCTTGCTGCGTATTTACATCGCCTACAATAACCGTAATCATGTTGGACGGATTGTACCAGCAGTTGTAAAAGTCCAGAATTTCTTCTCTTGTAATATTTTCTATAATTTCTTTTTTCCCGATAACTTTTCTTTTATACGGATGATTTGCATAAAATCCTCCAATCATGTTTTCATAGAGCTTATTCTCAGGGTTGTCGTTTGTTTTTGCAATTTCTTCTATTACGACTTTTCTTTCCTTTTCAAGCTCTTTTCTCGGAATAAGAGGATTCATAAGCATATCAGCATGCAATTCTATTGCGGTGTCAAAGTCTTTTGAAGGGATAGTTATATAATAGTGGGTAAAATCCTTGCTTGTTGCAGCGTTTGTTACAGCTCCTTTTGTCTCGAGTATTTTATCAAATTCGCCCGTGGGGTGTTTTGTTGTTCCTTTAAAAAACAAATGTTCAAGAAAATGCGCCACGCCGTTATTTTTGTCGTTTTCGTTTACGGAACCGGTTTTTATCCATGTGTCTATGGTAACTATAGGGTTGTCATGGACCTCTTTTATAATTACGGTCTGTCCGTTATCCAGTTTGTATGTTGAATAATCAAGCGCAAAAACGCTCTGTGAAATGCTTAAAAATATTATAAAAACAAGAGTTGCAAATTTTTTCATTATTAAATCCCCATTATCATTGAATACAAAATTATACTATACATTTTAAAACAGACGCATAGTCTTAACAGACTATAAAAAGAAGAATTTTATGATAGCTCTTTTGTCCAATGGTTTTATTGTATTTGTTATTTAAAATACGTTTATGTTTAATAACCCTGAAAACGAAAAATATAACGATAAATCAACAGAGAGATATGCGCTGTCTTCTGATACTGATTTTGATAAATTTTTAGATGACGGATACGGCAGGGCAAATACTTACAATGACTGTGCTGTTGACGGATATTGCAGTGTGGATCCTATTATTTATTCATTAATGGAAGTTCTTTTATACGAGCTTAAGCAGATTACATATTACTACATAAAAATGCAAGAACTCGGATACGAAAACAAAAAAGTAAAATCCGGTATTATCAATTATCTGTCCTTAATCCTTGTGGGATACGAATTTAACCGCAAAGAATTTGAAACTCTTTTAAACAACTTAAACAAAGAAAAAGAAGTTGTAAAAGATACTTATATCCTTCTTTGTGAGAAAAAAAATCTTGACTGCCAGATTTTAAAATCCGGAATAAAATTCAAACACTTTGATCTTATGTCTATTGTAAACCAGGGTGAAAAACAGGTTATACAACGCAATAAAATTTTGAAAGCCGCTACCAAAAATTTGTATGAGATTATCTTGAACCTGATTAAAAGTGCAAGTATAAGACTTGTAGAGCTAAAATACTATACAGAAGACTATCTGCCCGAAGAAGATGCTATACTAAAACTTTTTAACAATCTGAATTTTTCAACGGCATCAGAAGAAAAGCTTGTCAGAAAAATTAATGAGTTTGCTCTGATTAACTATAAAATTCACATGAAATTGCACCGTTTTAAAGAAGAATACTACGGCAATATTATGCTCAATGATGTTCAAATAGGAGTATCCGAAGGAAAGTCAATTCTTGTGTCAGGACAGAACTTAAAGGATTTGGAGAATCTGCTCGAGGCTGTAAAAGACACGGATATAAATGTTTATACCCACAACGGGCTTATTGTTGCGCATGCTTATCCAAAATTCAGGAACTTCAAAAATTTAAAAGGTCATTTTCAAATGTCATTAGATAGTGTACAGTTTGATTTTGCCTCATTTAAGGGTCCTGTGCTTATTATCAGAAACTTTCAGTATATGCTTGATAAGCTTTACAGGGGCAGGCTTTTTACTACTAATATTATTGCGGGCAAGGGAATGACCCGTATTGAAAACAGAGATTTTAAACCTCTTATAAACGCAGCCCAAGATTCAAAAGGATTTGAACATAGTCACAAAATAGCAACGGTAAAAGTCGGATACGACGAAAAATACATAATGCAAAAAGCAGACGAAATTATTGAAAAAATAAAAAATAAAGCAATAAAACATCTGATAATCGTAGGACTTTTAAACCATTCACCGGTGCATTCAGTTTTCTTTAAAAGGATGGAAGAAAATCTGAACGATGATGATTTTGTTGTTTCAACAATGATTCCGTCAAAAAAAGACAATATTTTGTATTTTGAATCATTTTTCAACTCGTCTTTGATATACAAAATACTCTCACACCTTAAAGAATCAGTGAATTTTGACGCTTTTCCGATTTCTGTTTACATAACAACCTGCAACCAGCATACTATTTCGCATATTTTTAATTTAAAATATCTCGGTGTAAAAAATATTTATCTTCCAGTCTGTACATCTAGTGTAGTAACACCTAATATGATTAAATTTTTAAAAGATAAGTTCGGTTTTAAACAAACCGGTATAAATCCTGAATAGGATTCTTATACATTTTCATATTGTCAACTGACTCCGACTACTTGTTGAACCTGTGCAATAAGCAAGTTCAATATTTAACAATAAGTCCGGCACAGTCAACAAGCGCATGGGGTCACTTCCGTAAAATGCTAGACTCGGCGCCACTCGCACTCCGTGTACCACTCCTACAAGCGAGGTCCCACTCAGACAACTTAAGAAAATACACCCTCTTTACTTTTTATAAATTCTGGAATCTGACATGCCTCTATTGTTCCGACTACAATATCCCATTCAGGCATGGCTTCTTGCAACTCATCTTTCATGTGTGACAAAAGCCCCGGTATTATAATAGAGCGGTTATCTACTTTTTTGGCAAGTTCATAGTCCCTGACAGATTTTGCAACAAGATCTGCTGTAAATTTGTCAGCCGACCAGGCGGTCAAAACACTCATTCCGTCCGACGGTGTAACAACAAGATAAGAGCCGCATTGAAGGGATTCCAGTTCACCTGCAACGGCAAAATATGTAAGTGCAAAATTTGTTGTCAAAAATACCGGCGCATTTCTGTCAGGGTCATTAAACTCATATATTTTTGGCTCAACCTGCAAAGGCTTCTGGGGATTTGTATAAATGCTCTGTCTCAGTGTAAAAAGTGTTGATAAAAGAGCTTCATCAAAATCATTCAAAACAATTATGTTTGCATATCTGCAAATCAAAACAGAAGCAGCAGCGCATGCCTGTAATTTATCAAGGGTTTGAGGCAGTTTTACCATAACAGGATACGTTAATGGCTCATATCTGTTAAGAATCGCAGCCCGTCTTATGTAAGTAAGTTCTTCTGCTATTTGCGCAACAGATTTGTGTCCGTACTCCAGTTCAAGAATTATATCCGTCTTCCCTTGTTCAAGAAGTTTTTTAGCATTTTTCTCAAGCTCTGATATACTGTCCGCACTGACTATTGTATATAAATCACTATCCGGAATGACAGAGATACCTGCATTTTTTATTTTATTTTGTGCTGTTTTTTGATTTGTTCCTGTGAGATATACGGCATCCGGCTTAAAACATTCACCGATTCTTTCTGTTTTGTAATTTTTTATCTTTTCGAGCTTGATATCAAATTCTTTATCCTCTGAATCAAGGTGAACAGCTATTACCGTCCTGTTGACAAAAGTTTTGTCATGCCGGAACATTACGGTTTCGCCCCCTGTAACAAGAGAATCGGATAACTTAATTTCGTGCTGTTGAATCTTTGAAGACTCGGCAAATTTTTCTTTTAATTCCTCAGGTACACAGGGACATTTTTCTATTTCTATTTGCTTTTTTGCAAGCTTTAGAGCAAACGCCATACAGGTAGGGCATCCGCATTTTTTGCAGTTTGTGCTTTCCTCTTTTTTTGCTGCAGGCAGGTATTTAAAAATCTGTAAACCGGTTAGTTCCACTATAACATTTCCTTTAATACTTTCACTGTGTCGGGATTCCACACCACTACGATATCCGCACCTGCACTGATCATAGCGGAAGTGCCAGAAATTTCCCACATTGCCGCCCTGTCTTGATATTTTCCCCAGTTATCATCAAAGGTATCAGACTTTGCCTCTTTTGCTCGATATGATTCTTCACCGATAAAAGCTATAACCGGCATGTTTAGCATTGTATCTCCGTCAAAAGCAGCCTGCTTAATTTTTTCTATAATACTATAACCGTAATCAAGTCCGTATCCGAGTCCGCCCATATCAGGATCAATAAGAATTCTGTCAGGATTCACCCCTTTGTCCACGGATAAAATATTCAGTTCCTTTGCCAGATTTATATCGATAGGCGTTCTTAGAACAAGTATATGATTATATTTGGCTGTATAAGGAACTATTTTTTCATAAGTTTCTTCATCCGCAAATGCTATAATACATTCTTTCGGCGAATTTTCAGCAAGCAGAGGTAAAAGCTGTAAATCAATGCTGTTATTATTTGCACCTCTAAGAATAAAAGGTTTTTGAAATTGCGATACAGTGTTTTTTAAAAACTTTTTTATATTTGATATTTCTTGTTCCGTTAAATCACCGGTTAAATTGAATTTTACAGAAATTAAATCAGCCTCTGAGCTGTTAGCATTTTGCAATATTTGTTCAACTGTTTTGTCTTTCCATTTTAATTTTATAATATCAGGATATCCCTCATTTATATTATATGGTATTTCCAGTGCAATAAGAGGATCTGCCATATTATTATTCTCTTTCATAAAGGGAAATGAACAACAGCCTCCTATCTTTATGTTTCCGAGGTTTGTTGTTCTTATTTTCTCTTTAATATTAAAATTGAAAATCTTTTGGTCTAAATTTTGCATAGACCTATCTTAAAAACTAAATAAGTTATTGTCAATTTACACGGATTTTTTATATTGCTGAAGCGCAACATCAGAGCTTAATCTGTCAAAATTATTTTTAAATGTTGCAGCATGGTTTAAAATATGAACCTTAAACTGCGTAGGATCATCATAAATCCAAGGGAAATTATCAGTAGCGCATGCCGGTTTTTTGGGCGGAGACATCTTTTTCATCTGTTTTTCTATATTCTCAAGAGCCTCTCTTGTTGCTTTTTCAACATCCTGTGCTGACGGAATAAAAAGTGAATGTGAACGGGGATTAAAGTTGACCATAATAAACTCCTTGTTAATTGTAAATTGAATGGGGATATGTTAATTTTTTCAATAAAAAACGTCAATTTATAAAATTGACGTTTTTTTAGTATATATTTACAAATATTAATAAAACTAAAATGCAGTCTGCATAGCATTAGGCAGCGGAGCATTATATTTTGTTACAAGCTGCATAAAAGGAGAGTAATAGGTAACATGATCGTTATCCACAGAAATCAACTCTTTATTATTTTTAGATTGCTGCATATTAAGAGACTCTTCTGATGATTCACAGTCTATGTCAGAAAGGAAATAGTTGTCATGACCGATTGTATCGTTATAACACATACCGAGTGCATCAAAGTCAGGCATATATCTGTTGATTTCAGCAGGTGATGTGAATTTTTTAAGAACGTGATTATGGTTCTGATATTCATATATGCAGGTGTTTTTATCGTGATCATAATAATACAAAGGAGCAATATTTCTGCAATTATTTAATGTAAGATATGAATCTATCAATGCAAGTGCACCGAGAGAAAAAGGTTCATTCAAACTCTTTTTATCTTCAGCAGCCATTTTAAATATATATTTCTTATCGGGTGTATATACACCAAAAACATTTTTATCAGTTTTTCCTTCCGTAAAATATTCAAAAGTATATTCCTTATTGCCAATTCTTAAAGGCGGTATATTCTCATTCATTTTAAACCCGCTGTATTGACAATAGGATCTAAGATAACCGTATATCTGATCAAAAACACCATCTTTAAAATCATCCGGCAAGCTGCCAATTTTTAAAGATCTGGTGCCGTTAAGTTCTTCATATTTATTCAATAAAGCAGCTTCTCTCCAGTCTGGTCTTAATTTTAATAACGATTCGATACATTTTGCATCGTTATATTTTTTATCCATAAATAATTCAAATGCTTTTGTATATGGATTGTTTGGTAAAAAGAATTTTAAATTTTCCGAATTTTCACCGAGCAAATCTGTAAGTATTTTATAATTTTTTCCGGCATCACGTGCTCTGCCTGCAATATCATCAATAAGATCATAACTTAAATCCGAATCTTTCAATATATCGCAAAACAACAGATTCATACTTTTTTTATCAGTTTTGATTTTCAAAAAAGCATCAAGCGGTTTTGTTTTATCAGTATTAACATACCAGGTATATTCATTACGCAGCTGTTCCAATGTTTTTTTATTATCATCATTGCCATTACCTTTAAAATTTACACCGAGTGCTGCCAGGTTTGAAGCATAAAATTTTTGTGCCGGTTGTATATTTTCATAACACTTATGTTCAATGGATTTGCTGTCTGTGTTTTTATCTTGCACCTTACTAAAAGAAGGAGCTATTGTTTTAAAATTAATTTGTTCATTAGAAATTTGCATTATTTATATCCTTTCATCTTCATTAGTAATAAGTTTATAAATAATGCAATTTGATATTTATATTTTTTATCTTTACAAAATTTAACTATTTAATCAAACTTTGCCCTGTCATCTCCTCAGGCTGTTTTATACCCAAAAGGGCTAAAACAGTCGGCGCAACATCACAAAGAGCACCTGTCTCTTTAAGTTCATACTTGCCCTGACCGTTAATTAAAAGGAACGGAACAGGATTTGTTGTATGCGCAGTAAACGGTGCATGTGTAACAGGGTCTTCCATGCATTCGGAATTGCCGTGATCTGCTGTGAGCAGCATAATAACTCCGTTTTCTTTTGCTTTTTTTGCAATTTTTCCTACACAATTGTCTACTGTTTCACAGGCTTTTACAGCAGCTTCAAATACGCCTGTATGTCCGACCATATCAGGATTTGCAAAGTTTACAAGAATAAATCCGTATTCAGGATTATCCAGTGCTTTTAAGACATTTTCGCAGACCTGAGGAGCACTCATTTCCGGCTGCAAATCGTAAGTTGCAACTTTCGGAGAAGCAACCAGCGCTCTTGTTTCTAATTTGCCTGATTTTTCTTCTCCGCCGTTAAAGAAGAAGGTAATGTGAGCGTATTTTTCTGTTTCTGCTGTTCTGAACTGTTTAATACCGTTTTCATCAAGTACATCCCCTAAAATATTAACTAATTTTTCAGGCGGGTAAGCTATAGGCAGAGGGAATGTTTCGTCATACTGTGCCATACAGACATAGTAGAGGTTCTTTCTTACTGCTTTTCTTTCAAAACCGTCAAATTTTTCAAAAGTCACTGCTCTTGTGAGTTCTCTGGCTCTGTCAGGTCTGTAGTTAAAGAAAATGATTGCATCGTTATCTTTGATTCTTGAGTCAGCATCAGAATTTGTTATTGTCGGTTCAACAAATTCGTCTGTTACATCTTTTGCGTAAGAAGCTTTAATTGCTTCATCAGAGTTTGCTGCTTTTTCACCTTCGCCAAAAAGCAGAGCATTATATGCTTTTTCTACTCTATCCCAGCGGTTGTCTCTGTCCATTGCCCAGTATCTGCCGGAAATTGTAGCTATTTGAGGCAGACCGTATTTTTTGAGTTCTTCTTCCAGTTCTGCCAAAAAATTAACAGCACTCTTTGGAGGAGTATCACGACCGTCTAAAAATGCGTGTACATAAACTTTTTTAAGCCCGTTTTGCGCAGCCATTTTTACAAGTGCTTTTACGTGGTCAAAAGAACTGTGCACCCCGCCTGTAGAAACAAGTCCGTATAGATGAAGCGAAGAATCATTTTTCTTTACATGCTCTATAGCAGCTTTGAACTCTTTGTTTTCAAAGAATTTACCTTCTCTTATTTCTTTATTTATTCTTGTCAAATCCTGATATACAACACGACCTGCACCAAGATTCAGGTGACCAACTTCAGAATTGCCCATTTGTCCGTCAGGAAGTCCGACAAATTCTCCTGATGCATTGATTTGTGTATATTTTTCAGTTTTTTTTAGATTATCAAAATTTGGGGTATCTGCTGTTTTGGTAGCATCTTTTGTGCAGTTTGTATTTATTCCCCATCCGTCCATAATGCATAACAGCACTCTTTTATTATCAGTCATATTTCGTCTCCCTTTATATACCACTTAATTATATTATCTCTGCTAAAGAAAAAACATAAAGCTTGATTAAACAAAAAACGAATAATTGTAATTTTTACACTAAATAGCCCGACCGGGTAATGGATTTTAATTCAATATGAAATAAAATTGGAACAACGATACCCAAATAAATACGAAAGAATTTACTAAAATACTTCTCTTTAAAAAATCATTAAACAGAACATTAATTTTTCCGTATACTTCAAACCTGCACCTTTTAATTACAGGTTGTATTTATTTTACCCAATTTATCAAATATAGGAGTTTAACAATGTTACAAAAGAATTGCACTGCTGCACTACAAGAAATCGCACAGTGCCAGCCTCCGATGAGTACAAACATCAGTTTACTCAACACAGTGTGTACCATTCTCAACTTGAAACACAGACAAACAGAAGATGTACCCTACACAGCCGTATGCTCTGCGGTAAAAGCAAAGTCCCACGCTGACATATTTAATAAAAAATTTGTTGATTTGATAAAAGAGACTTTTGATTATATCTTAAATTTTGATTTATCAATTTACAGAAAAAATCTTACTTATGTTTCAAAAAAGGATTATAACAAACCATCAGCAAATTTCATTACTCCAAATATTGCTATTTATACAACAGGTGAAAAAACAGACACTGACATAATAAAAATATATGATATTATGAAAATTTTTAACGACTGACTCCACCTTTGTCAACTGACTACGGGTTTTGGTGTATTGGTGTTCGTATGGTTTGATATTCCATTTCGGAATGTTTTCTAAACTAACCCCGAGTTAAAATAGATCAAAACAGTCCTAAATACAGGGCATTTGAGTGGTTTTGTTCAAAGTATCCGCAATTTCAAAAGTAGTTGAAACAATACAACAATACACCGCAAATGGTATAAACATGCAAAGAGAGCCTCTTTGGCTCTCTTTTTTAAATGGTGGGCGTAAAGCGGCGAAGTTCGAACTTTTTGAGATATATAAAAGAGTTGATTGAAGAACTCAAAAAGTCGGAAACAGTCTTACTTTTAGAATATTATAGACTTTTTAAACAAACATATATTGTATCAGAATATAACATAAACTGTCATGCTGAACTTGTTTCAGCATCTAACCAATGATAAATGTTTATCATCAATCCCAATCTATTGATAAATCTTTAAATTCAGGATTCATTTCTTTAATCAAATTTATTTTCCAATCTCTATGCCACCTTTTTAATTGTTTTTCACGATTTAAGGCAGTTTCTACAGAATCAGTTAATTCATAATATACTAATCTATCAATATTGTATCTTTTAGTAAAACCTTCAACGAATTTATTTTTATGTTCACAAACTCTTTTTTGCAAATTTCCTGTTACTCCGATATAAAAAGAAGTTTGTGAATAATTAGTCATTATATAGACAGCATAAGTTTTGTTCATAGACTAATTATAACATGCAATCTGGTAAGATCCCGAAACAAGTTCGGGATGACAGCACGCTTGATGTTAACATACAAGTTTAAAAGGAGGTATTATGAAAATCAGAAAAGATGTAAATG
>CALVCQ010000018.1 GCA_944326115.1 Candidatus Gastranaerophilales bacterium
AAAAAATCAAGATATATTTGAAACACAGCCCTATTGGTTCAAAAAAATCAAATTCCGACAATGTCTGTTCAATGGCAGTGACTAAATGTCACTTTTGAGGAGAGGGGAGAACCAAGGACACTGGGAGTTTTTGTAAAAAAAACTCTCAAATAAATTGAGAGCTTTTTTAAGTGGTGCCACGTCTCGGAATCGAACCAAGGACACAGGGATTTTCAGTCCCTTGCTCTACCAACTGAGCTAACGTGGCATTAATATTCAATTGTCTGTGGAGTTGGTAGAGCAAGCTCTACTAATTTAACTCTGTTTCGTTTCACTCCACAAGGGGAGCTAACGTGGCATTAATATTCAATTGTCTGTGGAGTTGGTAGAGCAAGCTCTACTAATTTAACTCTGTTTCGTTTCACTCCACAAGGGGAGCTAACGTGGCATTAATATTCACTTGTCTATGAATCGGTAGTATCAACTCCGTTGCGTATCTCTATCAGAGAGACACCATCTTGCAAAGTTATTAATCTAATTACCTTGCTTATTAAGCATATCAAATAAAATTCTTTAGTCAATATTTTTTTGTATGGATTTATATAGCAAATTCAACAGATACTATAAAAAGTCTGTTATTATATAAAAAACAATATGTCATCCGGAAGGAATAAGCAACCTGAGTATCAATTATATTTGATTTTTTGCATGAGATATAAGCTCTGCTTTGAGTTATCCAGAGACTCTGCCGAATAAAAAGTAACTAAATGTTGCTTTTATGAGAGGAACTGATTCAAAGCAAAATTCAGCATTGATAATATTGAAAAATCACACATCTGTTGTAGTTGTCTCTTTATTTTATAAATATTATAATAAACTCAAAGGTAGAGTTAATGGCGTCAATAGTTGATTCAATAAGATCTGTATATCAGGATAACTATTCCCTGCTTAAGATGGGAGTATTTAGTTATTTTATATATTTGCTTTGCAGTGTAATAGTAAAAGCAGATTCTTTTAATATTTTAAATCTTTTTGTTGGATTGATATTGTTTTATTTATATCTGGGGTTTATATGTATCATAATTAATAATCGTATTCATCAAAGAATACAATCTTTGCCGACTTTTAATATGGCAAAGTTTTTTTCAGTAGCGTCAAAAGCCTTTCTGATTTCTATACCATATTTAATAGTTGGATATTTTGTTGTTAATTTTGTTGTAAGTTTATTTAACTTTGAGGGAATTCCACAGTTAGTGGCAATATGGCTTATCAGGTTTTTTATATTTTCAATCCTTGTTACATCTCTTATAAGTTTTGCAAACAAATATAATGTAAAAGATGGATTGGATGTTGCTTCAATTATGACAGGACTTGCAGATGTTCTTGTCTTTACACTGCTAAGTTTAATACTTGTTGTTCTTTATTCAATTTTTATAGTTTTGCCGACACTATACTTTTTATACACTTTTTTTGATTTCGGACCGCTCTTTAAATATATGTCGGTCTTTTTTGTAACATTAAATCTTGCTTTTCTTTCCGATTTCTGGGGACAGATGCATTTCGATTTAGAAAGCAAAAATAACTATTACTAAGTACTTTGTTTTGCCATTTCTCTTAATTTTTTCAATTGATCTCTTATCTCTGCAGCTCTTTCAAAATCAAGTACTTTGGCAGCAGAATGCATATCCTTCTCGAGTTTTTGAATAAGTTTGGGTATATCTTTGACACTGAGATTCATCTCAACCATTTCTTCAGCGACAATATCTTCTAAGTTTCTGTAACTTGAAACGAGTTGAAGAAGATTGTTTTCAACAGGCTTTTTAATTGTTTTTGGAATGATATTATGCTCTTTATTGTATGCCATTTGAATCTGGCGTCTTCTGTTTGTCTCTGATATGGCAGAATCCATGCTGTCAGTAATTTTATCAGCGTACATAATTACTCTGCCTGTAGCATTTCTCGCAGCACGACCAATAGTCTGGATTAAACTGGTTTCAGAACGCAAAAAGCCTTCTTTATCCGCATCCATGATAGCCACAAGAGAAACTTCCGGTATATCAAGCCCCTCTCTTAAAAGATTAACGCCGACAAGTACATCAAAAGCACCTAAACGTAAATCTCTAAGTATTTCTACACGTTCAAGCGATTGTATTTCACTGTGAAGATATCTGATTTTTACCCCCATCTGGTTCATATATTCCGTCAAATCCTCTGCCATTCTTTTTGTCAGAGTTGTAATAAGAACCCTTTCATTCTTATCCGTAATTTTTTGAATTTCAGAAATTAAATCATCAACCTGATTTTCGGTCGGTCTTACTGATATTTCGGGATCAACGAGTCCTGTAGGACGAATAATTTGTTCTACAATTTGATCGGAAATACTTCTTTCAAATTCTGCAGGAGTAGCGGAGATAAATATCTTTTGATGAACTCTTGACCAGAATTCTTTATCCGTTAGAGGTCTGTTGTCTTTTGCACAGGGAAGTCTGAATCCGTAGTCAATTAAAACATCTTTTCTTGCGGCATCCCCTCTGCACATGCCTTTTAACTGTGGTATTGTAACGTGTGACTCATCTATAACAAGAAGGAAATCTCCTTTAAAATAATCAATTAGAGTTTTTGGCGGGGTTCCGGGAGCACGTCTTTCAATAATTCTGGAATAATTTTCAATTCCTGAACAATACCCCATTTCTTTTATCATTTCAATATCGTATTTTACACGCTGCTCAAGACGCTGTGCTTCGATAAGTTTGTTCTGCGCATACAGTTGTCCAAGCCTTACTTTTAATTCTTCTCTTATAAGCCTTATTGTTTCTTCTTTGTCATCTTCATCTGAAAGATAATGTACTGCAGGGAAAAGTACAACTTCCTCCGGCGTTTCCAGAATTTCGCCTGTAACATTATCAATTCTTGTTATTTTTTCGATTTCATCACCGAAAAAGCTTACTCTTGTAATTATTTTTTCATAAGAGGGCATAACCTCAACAAAGTCGCCTCTGGCTCTGAAATTTGCTCTGTCAAGCTCTAAATCATTTCTTGTATACTGCGCAGCAACCAGATGATGCAGGAGGTCGTCTCTTTCCATTTGCTGCCCGACTTTCAGTCTAACAGAACCCTTGTAGTAGCTTTCCGGAGAACCTAAACCATAGATACAGCTTACAGAAGCTATTACAATTACATCATTTCTTGTATAGAGGCTTCTTGTGGTGTTATGGCGCAGTCTGTCAATTTCATCGTTTATTGTTGCAGATTTTTCAATAAAAGTATCTGTTCTCGGTATGTATGCTTCCGGCTGGTAATAATCATAATAACTTATAAAATATTCAACCGCATTGTCGGGAAATAATTCTTTAAATTCATTATAGAGCTGTGCTGCAAGAGTTTTGTTGTGAGCAATTACGAGTGTAGGCTTTTGAATCCTTTCTATAACATTTGCAATCGTAAATGTTTTGCCTGAACCAGTAATACCAAGCAAAGTCTGTGCATCACAACCGGCTTTTAATCCGTCTACGAGTGCTTCAATTGCTTTTGGCTGGTCTCCTGCAGGTTTATGAGGTGAAACAATTTTGAATTTTCTTTCCATAATAATATATTAACACTAACTAAAAAATGACAATATTAACCTTGAAAATACCAGACTGTTATTGTTTTGATTTTGTATCTTTTGTATAATCAAAAATACATAGAGACTTAAAGGAATAAATAATGTCGAATAATACAGTTGCAGGTGTATTGGTTAAGGCACAACAATTTGAAGATGAAGATAAATTTGAGCAGGCTTATGAGTGCTATAAATATGCACATGAGCTTGATAAAAATGATACGGAGGTTTTACAAAGACTTGCAGTTTGTGCTCAGATGCTTCAGCACAATGACGATGCAATCGGATTCTGGAAATTATTTATGACATTAAAACCGGAAGATCCGATTTCTTATAATCAGCTTCTTGATTTGTATTTTCATGACTATAAGTATGAATATTATATGACAAGAGCAAAACTAAAAACCCTTGAAAACAGACTTGCACAGGCAACTGACGATTACAAAAAGGCAATAAGCAATACAACGGAAGAAACAGAAATTATTTCTGCCAGATATTTGCTGGCACAAACGTATCAAATTTTAAACAAACCTCTGCAGGCTATTGATGAATATTTAAAAATTTTGGACTATGATCACAATGAAAATGTATATCTGTCATTAGCCGGATTGTATTATTCGGAAGATAAACAGGCAGCGCTGGATATGCTGCAAAGAGCAATTAAAGAGTATCCTGACAGCGCAGCGGTTAAAGAATTTTTATGCAAAGTATATCTTGCTCTTGGTGATTATGAAAACGCAGAAAAATATGCGGTAAGCATATTTAATAAAATTAAGGCTATGCTTATGCAGGAAAAGAACGAAGCTGCATTTGAAGAGCTGCAAAAGCTTAGTGAAAAAGATAAACAGGATATCAGCTACAGTGCATTGATGGCTGAATATTATTACAACATCGACGATAATGAAAATGCTCTTAAATGGATAGATTCATTTGAAAAGATGAATCCTGATAATCCTTTACCTTACCAGATGCGTGCACTTGTATATGAGAAACAAAATGATGAGTATAATTCTCATTTTAACTGGGGTAAGTATTATATTAAGAAAAACAATTATGAGCTTGCTCTTGATGAATACTTAAATGCATATAATACAAATTCACAAAATGTTGAAGTTATAAAAGAGTTGATTAATTTGTATTCATCAATGAACGACAATTTTGCGTGTGCTGAATTCTGCGAAAAACTGGTTAATATTGAAAAAGATGATGTTGCAACCTTAAAGCGACTCGTAAAATTCTATGAAGAACAAGGATATGAAGATAAGGTTATAGAATATCTTTATGCACTGGCTGAGATTAATCCCAAAGATTATGAAACATTGCTTCGTCTGGCAAAACATGCAGAAAGTTCAAGACGAATAGACGACGCAGTCGAATATTATCAAAGATATTTGAAATATGCGCCAAATTCTGATGAAAAAGAAGCGATAAGAAAAAGAGCAGATATGCTGTCAACAGGTGAAATGATTGAAGAGCAAGGACTTCTGGATAAAATTCTGGGATTCTTCTCAAAAAAATAATAAAAATATTGACAGAGTATATTTATTTAGTAATATAGTTATACACTCTTGGAACCAACGGTCATAAGAGTCAAAAGCTTCCCAAGGAAGCGCAGTGAAAACTAAATATATGGTGCGGGCGTTTAGCTCAGTTGCCCAGTGAGGTTTACCTCACGAATACAGATAAAGCTTCCCAAGGAAGCGCAGTGAAAACAGAATATACGGTGCGGGCGTTTAGCTCAGTTGGTAGAGCGCTTCCCTTACAAGGAAGATGTCGGGAGTTCGAGCCTCTCAACGCCCACCATTATAGAAAGACTACATGATGTAGTCTTTTTTTTGTTGAGAGGCATCTCTCTCCCGACGGAGTTCTCTTCTCATTTTAAAACTGACATTTAGTCAGTTTTAAAACAAGAGCTCTTCTCAACGCCCACCATTTCTAAAAAGAGCCGAAAAGGCTCTTTTTTAGTTGCATTTCGCTTGTGGTCTACGTTTGCAGATTTCGAGTATTTTGAAAGAATTTTTTAAAAATCGCTAAAACTCTTTTGTATTGTCAGTTTTAGAGGTTCGAGCCTCTTTAGATGTTTTTTCTTTGGCTCTAATTGCTTTAGCAAGAGCCTTTCCGGCATATTCCGGAATTTTTACTCCTTTGATTTTTGCTAAACTCTCAAAAAATTGTTGATAAAGAATTGCGGTTTCTTCTTCTGTATATTCTTTATCGTCAAATGTGATTATTACATTTACATCTTTTCTGATTTTCATAATACCTCCTTTTAAACTTGTATGTTAACATCAAGCGTGCTGTCATCCCGAATTTATTTCGGGATCTTATCAACTAGAAGTTTAACTCCAAGTTGGTAAGATGCTGAAACAAGTTCAGCATGACAGAATATGTTAAAAAACTCGAACCACTGGAACCACGGATGATTAAAGGCTTTAGCCTGTTTTTTAAAATTTTTGGTTTTATTCTTTTTTTTTGTCGCAAACAGCGTAAACATACAATAAAAGAGCCTTTTCGGCTCTCTTTTAGAAAACTGGGCCCGGAGGGATTCGAACCCACGACCAAGGGATTATGAGTCCCCTGCGCTACCGCTGCGCCACAGGCCCGTGGCGATTTACTATTTAATTGTTGCCCGACCTGCTTGCGGTAGCTGCGCTACCTACCTCTCCTTCGAAGTGACATTTAGTCACTTCTCTCTCGGCAGAGTGCCACAGGCCCGTGGCGATTTACTATTTAATTGTTGCCCGACCTGCTTGCGGTAGCTGCGCTACCTACCTCTCCTTCGAAGTGACATTTAGTCACTTCTCTCTCGGCAGAGTGCCACAGGCCCGTGGCTTTAATAAAAATGATATTATCAGCTAGCTCACTGTATATTATCATTTGATTTGTGTTACAACAGTTTGTAACTACAAATATAAAGTATCATTAACATACAGCATGGTCAAGTATAATTATTCAACAGACTTCTGTTCCGGCAGCAATTCATTTAAACCTTTTAAAAATTCATAATTTGCACTGCAAGCAATATCTCTGGTCTTTGCTTCTTTTAAATATCGTATTAAAACAGAAGTAAATAAAACCGGAACAATTAACATCCCCAGAGTCTTTCTAAAATGCAGTAAATCAGGTTTCTGTGCCAGATAATTTTCTAACGGACGTATTATTTTTTTGTTTAGTGTCGAATTATTTAAAAATGTTTTTACAGGTTGCTTAACACTATTATTAAATCTTTCTGTAAATTTAGGAAATTTTTTAGGGAATTTATTTCTTATAACTTCACCTAATTTCAATACCCCAGAAAACGCGGCAAACAATGCTGTAAAGTCAACTAAAGAAGAGAAAAATGGATTATTTTTATCAGCTTTATCTAAAAATTCAGATTGTGAATTAACAGATTTTTTTATTTGTGACATAACAGAGCCTGCGGCAAATACACCCGTCCAAATAAATGCTGTCTTCATGCTGTTTTTTAATTTCGATGACAGATTTCCGTTTTTTAACAGAATACTTGATGCAATATCTACTGCCGGAATAGCAAAAACCATTGTTTTGAGCACATTTTTTGATATTTTTGAAAATCTGTTATCGGGCTCAATGGAAGAAATAAACTTCAATTCATCATCAGAAAGTTTATTAAATTTGTTTTGCTGCGATATGTCAGACTCAAAATTATTTTTTCCTAAAGAACCATCGCCAAAATTTATAAAGCGATTATTATAGTTGTTAAATAAATAAGAATTGTTATTTATTTTTAAAACAGCCATGCCAAAATTCCTACTATAAAATTATACTACACAAATATTATTTTGTTTACAACTCTGATTTATGATAATAAATATTATATGAAAAAATATGTCCTTAAAACACACGGATGTAAAGCAAATCAGCTTGAATCCGCAGTTATAAAAGAGAAACTTGACAATGCTGGCTATTCTCAAACTGACAGAATATCTGACGCAGATATCTTTATCTTAAATTCATGTTCTGTTACCGGTAATTCTGATATAGAAGCATTAAGAACACTGCGAAACGCAAAAAACAAAAACAAAAATTTACTTACCGTTTTTACAGGATGCTCTGCACAACTCCACGCAGACAAACTAAAAGACTTATCATACATAGACGTATTTCTCGGCAATGATGATAAGTTTTCAATAGTTAAATTTTTAGAAAACAAACAAAGCGCAGTAAATGATATTTTCAAAATAGATAAATTTAACAATCAACTTATACACACTTACAACAAAACAAGAGGATATCTTAAAATACAAGACGGTTGCAATAACTACTGCAGTTATTGCACTATACCTCTGGCGAGAGGCAATAGCAGAAGCAACACAATAAGTAACATAGTTGAACAAATAAATATATATATTGAATCAGGAATTAAAGAAATAGTTTTAACAGGGATTCACATCGGACAGTGGGGACCTGATATAGATAAAACATTGAGTTTGTATAACCTGCTTGAAGAAATAGAAAAGACAGATATACAAAGATACAGGCTGGGATCGTTAAACACACTTGAAGTTGATGAAAAATTATTAAAATTCCTTTCTAAATCAGATAAATTTTGCCCGCACTTTCACTTATCATTGCAATCACTGACAGATAAAACCCTGCGTGCAATGAACAGACACTACACAGCACGGCAATGCCTGGATTTAATGGAAAAAATTCAAAATAATTTTGATTTACCTTTTATCGGAAGTGATATAATTGTCGGTTTTCCGGGAGAGACCGATGTTGATTTTAAAACAACCGTTGAAAATGTAAACAAATCATTTTTAACAAATATCCATGTTTTTCCTTACTCAATAAGAGAAAACACAAAAGCTGCATCAATGCCGGACAAAGTTGATGAATCGACTAAACAAAAAAGAGCTGATATACTTCATAGAATTGCCGGAAAGAAATATGACAAATTTGTGGAACAAAATATCGAAAAAAATAACGAAATACTTATTGAAAAACGACCGGATAAAAAGACAGGTCTGCTAAAAGGTGTAACAAAAAATTATCTGACTGTATACATTGATTCTTACGACGAAACGCTTTTAAATACTATCCAAAAAGTTAAAATTCTTAACACTAAGGAAGATAAAATATTTTGTAATATAATCGAAGAATGAGATTAAAAGTCCTTGTAATACAAAATAATGCTATTTTGAACAACAAAAATGCGACTCTGGAAAATATATCAAAACTGCTGGAACAGTACGAAAACAAAAATTTTGATATTATAGTTTTTCCTGAAGTGTTTTCAGTAGGATGGAATTGCAAAAACTTTATAAAAGAATCTGAGACGTTGGAAAATAGTGAAACAATAGATTTTTTAAAAAACATTGCACTTGAATTTAAATCGGTTGTTTTCGGCGGATCATTTATACAAAAAATGCAAAACGGTACATTTCGAAATACCTGTCCGATAATATCAAAGCAAGGCAAATTAATTACAACTTACGATAAAATGCATTTATTTTCACATAAAGGTTCAGAAGAAAACAAATATATAACATTCGGAGACACACTAAAAATTATAGACATCGGTTCTGCAAAAATAGGTATTTCTATTTGCTATGATATAAGATTTCCTGAATTGTACAGAACATACTCAAAAGCAGGTGCTGAAATTTTAATAAATTGCGCAGCGTGGTCGGATAAAAAACCTGAACACTGGCAAATAATGCATAAATCAAGAGCTATAGAAAACCAGTGTTTTATGATAACTGCTGACCAAACAGGAAAAATTACAGAAGACGAGTACAATTTAGGACATTCTATGGTAATAAATCCCTGGGGAGAAACAATAGCCGAATTACACAAAGAAGAAGACTGCATCAGCTGCGAAATTGACACAAATGAAGTTAAACAATTACGCAAAAATTTTCCGCTTTTAAAAGACCGACGGGACAGCAATTTAAATGTATTTAAACTTGAGGAGATAAAAATATATGAATAAGCTCTTAAAAACTTTTATAGTTGTACTTGCATTATTATTTGCAACAAACTATACAAATGCGGCAAGTCTGGACACTTTGATTAAAAAATCAGATTTGAATGAAACAGCGACAATAGCGATTTCAGTAAAAGATGCAAAATCCGGAAGAACAATATATCAATACAATGAACATAAACTAATGAACCCTGCATCAGTTTTAAAAATATTTACAATGAAAACCGCCTATGATGAACTGGGCAAAGATTATTCCTTCCAAACAACGGTTTATGCCGACAAAAACAATAATCTCTACATAAAACTCGGCGCTGACCCCACATTATCAAGCTCCAGTCTTAAAACATTAATGGCTAATGTAAAAGAAAATTATAAAAAACCCGTAAAAGACATAGTAGTTGACCCATCTATAATTGATAACAAACAATGGGGTATCGGATGGATGTGGGATGATGACACAAATGCTTTACTTCCCAAATACTCACCTTTTTCAGTGAATGAAAATAAAATAGATATATCAATTGAGCCCGGCAAAAACGGGAGAATGCCGGAAATTAAAAACAGAAGCCCGTATTCAATGACTATCGTAAACACTATTAAAAACGGAAACTCAAACAAGATTGAATTATACAGAATGCCCTGGCTTTCCGGAGATATGACATATATTTCAGGCACAATTAAAACCTCTGCAAAATTAAAACTACCGGTAGACTCACCGCAGAGGCATTTCACTAATGTATTAGGGAGCATACTTGCTTCCTCAGGAATTAAATATACAGGCACGATAAAGATAGCACCTGTTCCTCAAAAGCTGACAAAAATATCCTCGATATCAAGTGCCCCTATTGATGCAATACTGGCAGATACTCTAAAGAGCAGTAACAACTTTTATTCAGAGATGATATTTAAAACAGCAGCGGCGAATTACACCAAAAAGCAGGGAACAACAGAAGATGCGGTTAAAATGTTTAATGAATACTATTCGGATATAAAATCCGATAAACCTGTCATAGTTGATGCGTGCGGAATTTCAAGAAATGATTTGATTTCTGCAGACTGGATAACCTCAGCATTAAACAAAATATACAACAGTAATAATGCTGAAGAATTTATACAACTTCTGGCAAAACCTGTTGAAGGCACTCTATCTGACAGACTGCTTAATATAAGCCTCAAACTAAGAGCAAAAACAGGAACAGCAAGCGGTATCAGCACAATTGCAGGATATATAGATACAAAATCTAATAAAAAATACAGTTTTGCAATACTTATTCAAAATCACACAAAATCAACCATAGATATTAAAAAATTTGAAGACGGTATAATCAATGAAATTTATAAAATGTAATTACTTTAAATGCATTAGTTTATTTTATAATAAATAATATATAATAATAGTAAGATTTGACTTTATAAAAAAAATAATTAAAAATAAACAAAAGGATATAGAGGTATGATGTTTAAAAAATTTATTATCGGATTAGCAATATTTTCTTTTATGAGTACAAATTTTGCTCTCGCACAGCAGAATCAAGATTATCAGATAAAAAATCTTATAAATAAATATAAAGGTCAAAATTATCTGGGTTGTATTGATACGTCTAATAAAATTATTGAACAAAATCCATCTAATATATTTGCTTACTATTATAAAGGTTTAGCATATATTCAGCTTGGAAAAAAAGAAGAAGCAACACAGGCTCTTGAGCAAGTTATAAATTTAAACAGCAATGCCACACTTGTTGAATATGCAACAAAAGCAACAGCATGCATAAATAATCCTGACGACTGTTCCAAGTACGGAAAAGAAGCAGATGCACTGGATGCATTTATCAAATCAGGTAAATTTTATGACAACTCTGTACAGGCTGAAGTCAATAAAAAGAAACTCGACAGAATAAGACAAAATATAAATGATGAACTGAATAACAACAAAAAAGGCGAAATGCCAACAAATGATGAAATTGCAAATGCAGTCAAAACACTTGCAAAACTTGGAATAAATCCACTGTCGGGCATGAACAATTACGCAAATCCCCAAATGATGGAACTGGGTATGCTTCTGGGAAATAACAACAATTACTATAATAACAATTCTATGAACATGCTTCCGATGCTGTTGATGAATCAAAATAACAATCAACAAATGTCTCCGGAACTTATTCAGACAATGATGATGTCACAAATGCCCGCATTATAAATAATAAATAATAATATGACTTGGTGGAGAATATGAACATAAAAACAGATAAATTCGGTGAAATTGAAATTGATGAAAATTTAATATTCGATTTTGTGGAACCGATTATTGGTTATGACAATTTAAGGAAATATGTACTGGTTGAACATTCGGAAAATTCGGCTTTTAAATGGCTTCAATCTGTAGAGGAGCCGTCTCTTGCTTTTCCTGTATCATCTCCGGCATTTTTTGACATAGATTACCAATTTGAAATACCGACAGATAAAGCTGAAAAGATAAATTTAACAACAGTTGAATCATTAATATCACTTAATATTGTTACAATACCGGCACAAAATCCGAGAAAAGCTACGATTAATTTGCTGGCACCTATTATAATAAATGCAGCAAACAAACAGGGTATGCAGATTATATTATCAAATTCGAATTATCCTGTTAGATGTCCTTTATTTAAAGACGAAACTGCAGAATAAACACTTTTATATTCAGGGATAGGAGAAAATAATGTTAGTACTTGCCAGAAAAGTAGGCGAAAAGATAATTTTAAACGATAACATAGAAATTATAGTGCTTGATTCCAACCAGAATACAGTTAGAATAGGAGTAAATGCACCTAAAAATGTTTCTGTATACAGAGAAGAGTTGTATAAAGAAATAAAAAATGCAAATATAATCAGCAATAACGTATCCACAAATTCCATGTGCCAATTACATGAACTTATAAAAGAGAGAAAAAATACATTTACAAGTTCAAATTATGACGAACTGACAAATAAGCTTCACCATGAATAATTTTTACAGTTGAAATAGCTGCAGAATCAATAATAATTAACAGCTAAATTAACATTCAAAATAAATCTTCGGATATTTATGCAAAATTTATTCGGACTATTTATATGGACAGAAAAGAACTTCTTAAAGAATTTTATGTAAAAAAAAATTATGTGAATTTAAAAAATATATTACAAACAACATCTTTTGATTCCGAAAAAGAAATTCTGGCCAGAATCTACCTTGAAGAGAAAAATTACGATAAAGCAGCTCAATTATACAAAAGTCTGGATATGATTTATGAATATGGCAGATGTGAATTGCTCA
This sequence comes from Candidatus Gastranaerophilales bacterium, assembly GCA_944326115.1. Classification (GTDB taxonomy): domain Bacteria; phylum Cyanobacteriota; class Vampirovibrionia; order Gastranaerophilales; family Gastranaerophilaceae; genus Limenecus. Next base: position 12,832 of record CALVCQ010000018.1, read on the forward strand.
AAGGTAATTTTGATTATGCAAAAGACCTGTGGAACAGTATAAAAATTGATTCTCCTCCTGTATTATGGGGAAAATCATTGCTCGAATTTATAAATCTATATGTAATTCATATTCCCACTTTTTTTCAGATAAGAGCTTTTCTTGAGGTTGACTTTGATGCACTGCTTAATGCAAAAATGATTAATTATTGCGAAAACATTGCAAATGGGGCGCATTTATTTGCACAAAATAATCAGGAAAGTTATAAATTTATCGGAAGAGTTTTTGTTAACAACGGATACTATGACTTAGCCGAATTGTTTCTCAACAGAGCAAAGGATGTATGCTATGTTGACCCAGAAGTGCATTTTTTGCTGGCAAAATGTTATCTAAATTCTAAAGATTATGATAATGCCAGAAAATCATTACAAATAAGCCTTGAAAAAGGCTATGGTTACTATCCGGCAAAAAAACTGCTTGAAAACATAAAATTAAGTTGAAAGAATACTATGTTATGAGGTAAAATAAAGACATAAAAGTAGAGGAAAGTTTACAAGAACTGCTTTTTTAACATATACGGACAGGAGTTAATAAATGTTTGAACGTTTTACAGAAAAAGCGATAAAAGTAATCATGCTCGCACAAGAAGAAGCGAGAAGATTAGGACATAACTTTGTAGGTACGGAACAAGTTCTTCTGGGGCTCATAGGTGAAGGAACCGGTGTTGCATCAAAAACACTCAAATCAATGGGTATTACACTCAAAGACGCAAGAGCTGAAGTAGAAAAAATTATAGGAAGAGGTTCCGGTTTTGTAGCCGTCGAAATTCCTTTTACACCGAGAGCAAAAAGAGTTCTCGAATTATCCTGGGACGAGGCAAGACAACTGGGACACAATTATATAGGAACAGAACATCTTCTTCTTGGCTTAATTCGTGAAGGAGAAGGCGTAGCCGCAAGAGTTCTTGAAAATCTTGGGGTGGATTTGAATAAACTCAGAAGCAATGTAATAAAAATGCTTGGAGAATCAAAACCTGCAGCACAGACAGCCACAGCAGGCACAGTTTCCGGAGGAAAGACAAAAACTCCTTCTCTGGATGAATTCGGTACTGATTTGACACTGGCTGCACAGGAACAGAGGCTGGATCCTGTTGTAGGCAGAGAAAAAGAAATTGAACGTGTTATTCAAATTCTTGCAAGAAGAACCAAAAATAATCCTGTACTTATAGGAGAACCTGGTGTAGGTAAAACAGCTGTTGCGGAAGGTCTGGCTATAAGAATTGTAAATTCAGATGTACCTGACATATTAGAAGGCAAAAAAATTATACAGCTCGATATGGGACTGCTTGTCGCCGGAACAAAATACAGAGGCGAATTTGAAGAACGTCTCAAAAAGATTATGGATGAAATCAGACAGGCAGGCAACGTAATTCTTGTAATCGATGAGATGCACACTCTTATCGGTGCAGGTGCAGCAGAAGGCGCAATTGATGCTGCTAACATATTAAAACCTGCATTATCCAGAGGTGAAATTCAGGTTATAGGTGCAACAACACTGGACGAATACAGAAAATATGTTGAAAAAGATGCAGCACTCGAAAGGAGATTCCAGCCTGTAATTATTGAAGAGCCATCAATTGATGAATCAATTGAAATTATCAGAGGGTTGAAATCAAAATACGAGGAACACCACAGACTGAAAATTTCAGATGAAGCTATAATTGCGGCTGTTTCATTATCTGACAAATATATTACAGACAGATTTCTTCCTGACAAAGCAATTGATATTATTGATGAAGCAAGCTCAAAAGTTAGGTTAAATGTAAGCTCATTACCTCCGGAAGGAAAAGAGCTTGAAAAAGAGCTTAAGAACATAATCAAACAAAAAGAAGACGCTATACGAAATCAGGAATTTGAGCATGCATCTAATTTGAGAGATAAAGAAGCTGATTTAAAAGAAAAAATCAGAGAAATGTCCCAGCAATGGAAAGAAGAACACGATGCAAACAAACCCGTTGTAACAGCTGAACATGTCGCAGAAGTTGTCAGCATAATGACAGGTATACCAACAACAAAAATAACAGAAAAAGAATCAGAAAGACTCTTGAAACTGGAAGATACTCTACATCAAAGAGTTATCGGACAAGATCAGGCTGTAGTATCGCTTTCTAAGGCTATCAGACGGGCAAGAGTAGGGTTGAAATCTCCTAACAGACCTATCGGCAGCTTTATTTTTGCCGGTCCTACAGGTGTTGGTAAAACAGAACTTGCTAAAGCATTAGCAGAAGCCGTATTCGGTTCGGAAGACAACATGATAAGGGTTGATATGTCAGAGTTCATGGAGAAACATTCAACAGCAAAACTTATCGGCTCTCCTCCCGGGTATGTAGGTTACGATGACGGGGGACATCTGACTGAAACAATCAGAAAGAAACCTTATTCTGTTATTCTTTTTGATGAAATCGAAAAAGCACACCCTGATGTATTCAATATTATGCTACAGATACTTGATGACGGACGTCTTACTGATGCCAAAGGCAGACACGTAAACTTTAAAAACACTATTATCATTATGACAAGCAACGTGGGCGCCAGCATGATTACAACATCGTCAAAACTCGGTTTTTCAGTCGCTGATGATGAATCAAAAGACAAATATGAACACCTCAAAGATACTGTTATGGAAGAAATGAAAAAAGCTTTCAGACCGGAATTTCTTAACAGAATCGACGATATTATAGTATTCTCACATCTTAGCAAACCTGAAATCAGAGAAATTGTCGACCTTATGTTTAAAGACCTTGTTAAACGTATACAATCTCATGATTTCACTATTGAAGTTTCCGATGAGGTTAAAGATTACCTAGCTGATGAAGGATATTCTGAAGCATACGGCGCAAGACCGCTTCGAAGAGTTATTCAAAAGAAAATCGAAGATACGCTGGCAGAAGAAATACTTAATGGAAAATATAAAGCAGGAGATGTTATATCTGCAAAACTGGAAGATAAAAAGATTGTCTTTGAAAAAGTAGGTCACAATGATGCAGCGGAAGAAAAAGAAGAATCAATAAACAATTGATTGAATAACTTAAAGCAAAATAAAAAAGCCTGACTGTGTCAGGCTTTTTTATTTATTATTGTATATTTCATCCGCAAAAGCTATTGCTTTTGTATAAATTTTTATCGTAGCATCATCTGTGCATAATATCTTTTTTATTAAATTATTCTGAGCAGGTGTTATTGTGCTGCTTGAACTAATCCCAAAATCAGAAAAGGAAAGTTCCAACACCTCAGCAATCTTAAAAAAGTTGTCTAAAGACGGATAATTTTTACCTGTTTCAATTTTGCTTAAATGTTTTTCACTTATACCTATTTTTTCTGCAAGTTCGGACTGCGTAAGACCTAATTTCTTTCTCCTGTATTTAATTTTGTCTGCAATAAAAGTTTTGTCAAAATATAACACAAAATAATACCTTTCATTATAAATAAATAAACTATATATAAATAGCTAAGAACAAGAAGTGTAACGAATAATTAACAAAGGTAATACATGTAACTACTTAATAGTAAAATATAGTTATATTTAACGAATTTGGAAATTATAATCATATATGCTGAAAATATTAGGTAATCGAATAATAATAAATATTTTTGGAATAAAAATATTTACAAGATTTAAATCAAAGAAAAGTAAATACAAACCTAATACATTTATTGCTCTCGGAACAAACTGCTATGTCAGAACAAAATTGACCCAATACGGAATAAAAGCATTAAAAAAATACGGAGAATTGAGTTATCCATTTGATTTATGCGTAACACCCATTGAATCAATAGCAGGAATTATTGAAAAAGATTTTTCAGATTACTTAGAAGATATACAACAAACAAAAAATAAAGATTTCAACTGGGAAAATACAAAATACAATATACAATACCAGCACGACAAAAATCTTTCAATAAAAGATTTTTTGAAACGTTATAAAAAGAGAATTAAAAATTTTAAACAATTATATAAACAAGAAAATATCTGCTACATCACAACTGTCAAGAACCCTTATGACGTTAAAGATATAAACAGAATTTATAATGCACTAAGACATAAACATGGAATAAACACAAAATTTAAATATTTTGTCTGCAATTTTATTTCACAAAACGAAAAAAAATTTATTAATAAACAAAAATTAAATGAAGAAATACTCTACACGGAAATAATTTGCAGTGAAAGTTACTGGAAAGACTGGTTCTATAAAAAACATGATTGTGAGCCTGAAAATTTAAAAATAACAGAGCAATTTATAAAATTTATAGAAGAAAATAATTATGACAGTTTTAAAGCCATTAAAAGCCCGGCAGGCAAGTCTAAAACCTGTGACTGATACCTTTTATCATTTTTAATAGCCTCAAGGAAGTCTGCAACCTTAGCGGCATGAGAAATTACATTATCAGCGAGTATAATTGCACCGAGCGGTAATTTATCATTTAATAAATCAAAATATTGAATGTATTCTGATTTGTTAGCATCAATAAACACCATATCCGGCACAAAATCTAAATTTGCAAGAATCTCTAACGCTCTGCCCTGCTTGAACGTAACAAAATCTGACAGGCCGCATTTTTTAATATTCTCTTTAGCTATGCACTGTCTTTTTTCATAAAACTCGATTGTTGTAAGATGACCGAATCTGCCGGCATCTTTTAGTGCATCAGCAATCCATAGAGTAGAATAACCGTTTGATGTACCAATTTCCAGCACATTTTTTACACCGGAAATTTTTATTAGCATACTTATAAATTCAGCTGTCTGATGTGATATATTCCAAAAATCGTGCTGTGTTTTTTCTAATTCGTCAGATAATTCTTTAATGACAGCGTCCATTACTTAAGCCTTTTATTCAACAGTTTTAAATCATTTATATAAACAGATGTTTCGACTGTCTGCAAAACAGAATTTTTTACATAGTCATACACATAATATTTTTTGTCTGAGACATTTGTTATTAAAATTAAATTAGAGTCAGGAACCATTACAAGCTTTTTAAAGAAGCCGGACTCAGGAAGCTTCAAAATTGTTTCACAAGAAAAATCATTTAGATTAAATTTATTAATTACACCTGCAGCAGAGAGAATATAAAGATAATTATCAATATAGAGCATATCCACTGGTTTTTTGCCAATTTCTTGTTTATAAATAATATCTTTTATTTCCTCATCAATAACCTGAAGTTCATTAAGTGTTCGTGACAACAGATAGACATTTTTTTCAGTAACAACAATTTTTGATACATTAGAAGCATTATAAACGTAACTGTTTAAATATGTACCGTCCAAATTGAGAATATAAATATCATCAGTATTTTTATCAATGTATGCAATTTTTTTATCATCAGCAGATATAGCAATATTCTTAGGATAACCTTTTACTTTAATTTTTTCAGCCAAAGACATCGTTTTTAAATCAATAACAAATATCGCATGCTCGTTTACTGCAGCAACATAAGCTTTAGACAGTTTATTATCCAAAATTATCTCAGAAGGCTGATATCCAATATCAATTTTCTTCGCAAGAACTTCCTGCTTTACATCTGCAACGTCAATATAAGTCTTGCCGGCTGTTGCAATTAATATATAGTCATCATCACTTACAGGCTGTACGAATTTTGGAAGATTTTCCAGTGTTAGAGTAAATTTTGGAACAGATGAATCAGCCGGTATAACATTCAAAAGTTTTGAATCAAGTGTTGTAACAAGAAGCGTTTTGCCTGTCATGTAAGGAACGGGAACAAATTTTGTCTGTTTATCCGAAGAAACAGAACCGGAATTATTTTTAAATATTTCATTTACCGAAGAATTTGTCGTTGCTATTTTTAAATCACCCATCATAATTTTCATGTCTTCCGGAATAATCAATCCGGGCGGAACAAGCATATCCTGAGGAAAAAGTCCTGTCTTAACGACAAAAGGAATATTTTTAGAATCAGCAACAGTTATTTTTCCGCCTTTGTTTTTAATAACTTTTAATAAAGCAAAATTTGAATCAAACAGAATTACTTCAGGAAGCTGTGATAATTTTTTATTTGAAGGGTATGTGCTCACAATCTTACCTGATGGATTCTTCTTTGGATTTGACGGCAAAACAGGCAAATAAACCGTTCCATCCGGCAGCGTTATAAGTCCGTCAAAACGTACTGAAGATTGCGGCAAATCGTTTTTTAAAGTATTAAGCACGTAATCGGGCAATTTAGTTGCATAAGAAGTCGTTGCTGTTAAAAAGTAAAAAGTTGTAAATATTATTAAAAATCTAAATAAATAAAAATTCTTTTTCATACAGACCTGTTTAATTGTGAATTGCATTTTTAAATTTATCAATAAATTTTTCATTCGGTTTTCTGTTTTCAGAAAGTTCAAAAAGTTTACGATACAATCTTTTTTCTTCTTCATTAATGGATTTAGGCGGTTTATACTTTATCATGACAACATGATCTCCTCTTTTTTCAGGATGTCCGAGATACGGAATACCCGCATTTTTTAAAACCAATGTTTTACCGTACTCAATACCAGCAGGAATAGATATTTCCTTTTCTCCGTGTATAGTATTAACAACAATTGTATCACCGAGAACTGCCTGAGGAACACTTATATATTTTTCAGAATAAACATTAAAGCCGTCTCTTCTGAACTCCTTGTGCGGTTTTACATACATAACAATATACAAATCACCGCTGGATCCTCCATTTTTACCTGCATCACCCTCTTTGGCTACACGAATTTTAGAATTATTATCAACACCTGCAGGAATTTTTACTTTTATAGTTTTTTCTGTTTCTATACGACCCTCACCTTTGCATTTTTTACAGGGAGAACCTATTATTTGACCGGTTCCGCCGCATTTTGGACATACCGTTACCTGTTGAATACTTCCAAGAATAGTACGTGTAATATGGGCAACTCTCCCCTTTCCGTTACATTCTGGACATACTGACGGCTTAGTTCCGGGTTCGGCTCCGGTGCCATAGCAATCTTTACACATTTCAAGATGATCTATTTTAATTTCTTTTTCGACTCCAAAAGCCGCCTCTTCAAAATCAAGTTCTATATCAAGCCGCAAATCATGACCACGCTGGGGAGCATTAGGATCAACAGCACCTGAAGAAAAGCCTCCCATACCGCCAAAGAATGATTCAAATATGTCATTTATATTACCAAAACCAAAATCAAATGGTCCTTCTGTACTATATCCGGCATTTGAAAGTCCCTCTTCGCCATACCTGTCATACAGAGAACGTTTTTCTTCATTTGATAAGGTTTCATACGCTTTGCCAAGTTCTTTAAATTTTTCTTCCGCATCCGGCGTTTTGTTTACATCCGGATGCAATTCTCTGGCTTTTTTTCTGAAAGCGGATTTTATTTCAGCCTGTGTAGCATCTTTGCTTACACCTAATATCTCGTAATAATTGCTCATATCCCCCACTATTCACTGACCGCAACATTTACAAGTGCCGGTCTAAGTACCTTATCTCCAAGTTTATAACCTTTTTGCATTTCCGCTATTATTGTATTTTCCGGATAATCAGCGGTAGGTGTTTGCATTACAGCCTCATGAAAATTAGGATCAAATTCTTTGCCGGCTGTATCTATAACCTCCAAACCCATTTTTGATAGAACATCATATATTTGTTTAAAAACAAGCTCATAGCTTTCCTTTACAGTATTAACATCTTCAACATTTTCAACTGACGCTTTTGCTCTGTCTATGTTATCCAGTGCTTCTATCATTTTCTTAAGAGTTTCTTCTGCTCCGTATTTGAGAAGAGACTCCCGCTCTTGAGCCTGTCTTTTTCTATAATTATCAAAATCTGCTGCAAGACGTATGTATTGATTGTTGATTTTATCAATTTCTTCTTTCAGTGAAGATATCGCATCAACACATTCTTCATCATCTTTAGCTGACTCTTGTGGATTTATATTGTCATTATTTAAATTATCAGCTGAAAACGGATTATTTTCTTTACAGACTTCACCGTTATCCTTTACTGTTTCACTATTTATATTTTTATTATCTTCTTTTCCCATGATAATGCCTCTGTATACCAATCTGCAATATTATAATTATAGTTTATGAAAGCTTAGACTCAAGGAATTTTAATTATTTCTTAACTTTTATTTTTATAAAAGACGATTTTATAATATTTTTGTTTTTTTATGTTAAGAATTGTAATGAAAATATTCAAAATTGAATTTGAGAAAAACAATTTGTTTTTATATATATACGAGGTATGTATAAAGTATTGAAGAAGTAATTCAAGAAAAGGAGTAAACTATGAACGTATCAGCAATTGGAAACATTTTTGCACCTAAAGCAGAAACAGCAGGTACATTAGCACACAAACCGGCAGAAACAGCAGGTATACTTGCATTTGGTAAACCGGAAACAGCAGGTTCTCTGGCTAATAATGCTGGCGGTTCATTTAGCGCAATGGCATAGGCAAAGTTTTCATCCATAGAGAAAATTATTAGGACTACTACACAACCGGGGTGGATAATGAATGAAGTAAAACTTACCAACTATGCATTAATGGCAGTAATGTTATTGGCTATGGCAACATTTTGCGTGTCAATTAATGCATTAAATCAATCATCAAATCTATTGGAAAAACAAGTTACAACAGTAAATGCAGTTTATTAAAGAATAAGCAAAAGAAGTAAAGAGAATTGAATAAAATGGCACTATATACAAATATAAGTGCCATTTTATTTTGTAAAATTTAATCTATAACAAGAAAATTTATTGCTGCGCTTCTTGCATCTGTTTGTAACATTCTTTACAATAAACTTCTTTACCTAGCACAGGTTTAAAAGGAACCTTAGTTTGTACACCGCACTTTGAACAAACAACATCATACATTTTTTTTCTGTTATTTTGTCTGCGTTTTTTTCTACATTCCGGACAACGTTTTGGCTTATTTACCAATCCTTTTTCTGCGTAAAATTCCTGCTCACCTGCTGTAAAAATAAATTCTGCCCCGCAGTCCTCACAGATGAGTTTTTCGTCTTGATACATCTTTAGTCTCCTTGTTAAATTGGTAAATAATTACCTGAATAATATTAATCATTATATTTTACTCTTTTTTTTTAAATTAATCAAGATAAGAAGAACCCTTTGATTATTGCATCAAAGGGTTACAATCATTTTCACACACTCGAGGAATTATATTACTTACTTATTAATTATGCATATTTAGGAGCAGTTCTTTCAATATTCTTAGTTTCTTGCTCTTCAACCTGTTTAAGTTCGGCTTCTGCTGCTTTCAATTGTGTTTCTATCATCAATTTCTGATTTGTAATATCAGTTTCAAGACGTTTTACTTTTGCAGCTTCGGCTTTACCTGCTGCATCCAATGCCTGTTTGAAGAAGGCATTAAATATAAAGAATTGATTAGAATAGATAGAATTCGGATTAGAAGGATCAACAGCAGATGCATAATGTCCGCCAGAAGCAGCATTTAGATTCATAATGTTTGCATTATACATTTGAGTTGCTCTTGAAGCTTCAAACAGTGATTTAGGAACACTGTTGTTGAAGAAGTTCATATTAACTCCGAAAATGCTGGCCGGAGAGCTCAAAAACTCACTCGGTGTTATGATACCGTCAGCTACGTTACCTGAATAAACAGATAAATCTTGAAGCCTTTGCGATAACTGCATCAATCTATATTGAAGCTGGTTTATTCGCTGGGTCAATTGTAGCTTTCTCGCTGTGAAAATTGCGTACACTGTTCTAATCTCCTACCATAACCAATTTTTCTAACCTTTACATATATATAAAAACATTTTCTTATAAGAAATTGCCTAAATTAATTAATAATTAATAAAAAAAGCAAAATTTCGCCCAAACACACGCCGCACAACAGTTTTAAGGGAAATTAGGACCAATTAATATTGACATAAAATATACAAATTAAGCCTGATTTATCAACACAATATATAATAATTATACAAAAGAATTAATTTTAATATTAAGTAATGTTAAGAAACTCTTGTTATAACTTTGTCTATAAGACCGTATTCAACAGCTTCCTGTGCCGACATATAATAATCACGTTCAGTGTCTTTTTTTATTTTTTCTAAAGGCTGAGAACAATTAGAAGCGAGTATTGAATTGAGCATGTTTTTCATTCTGAGTATTTCTTTTGCTTCAATCTCTATATCAGTAGCCTGACCTTTTGCGCCGCCAAGAGGTTGATGGATCATTATTCTCGAATTCGGCAGAGAAAGTCTCTTTCCTTTTGCACCGGAAGAAAGCAGAAACGATCCCATACTTGCTGCTTCACCCAGACAAATAGTACTTACGTCAGCTCTAATATGCTGCATTGTATCATATATAGCCAGACCTGAAGTTATTACACCGCCCGGACTGTTTATATACAACATAATATCTTTTTCCGGATTTTCTGAATCGAGAAGAAGAAGCTGTGCAATGACAACATTTGCAAGTTCATCATCTATCTCATCACCTAAAAAAATTATTCTTTCTCTCAAAAGTCTTGAAAATATATCAAAAGATTTTTCACCTCTGGAAGAAGACTCAATTACCATAGGCACATAACTCAAAACTTTTTTTATATCAAAATCTGACATAGTTTCTCCTTAACATAATTCACAATAAATTATACTTCACAAATGATATTTTACAAACTACCATGGATATTTAGAATCAATCGACCAGTTCGTTGAATAAAGCAAACCACTGCAATACATAGGTATCAATGCAGTTTTATTACAGCCTAATTTTTCATCAGATAATAAATTTTTATAATTAACGGACATATTAAAAGGCGTAAAAGAAGCAGCCTGCGAATTTCGAATAGTAAATATAAATAAATCTTTTCCGAACATATTTGGATTCTTTGCACCATTTATATCAACATATACAAGCGCACAAACTTTGTTATTTTGTTTACATGAGCTGATTGTTTCAAATGCAACAGATATCCCGTTTTTTAATTTTAAAGACGGCAATTTATTTAAACTAACACTTGTGTCATCTCTTTTTAAGTTTTTATACTGAATATCAGGGAAACACGCACCTACAGTCTTAACGCAATTTTCTGAAACATGCAAATATTTTGCCAGATAGTTATTAATTAAATCAGCATTCTTGTACCCGGCATACCAATCCCAATCACCCGGTAAACCGTTAAAACTGATTGAATATTGTAAAGTCTGAGACATATCCGAATAAAAAAGCCTTAAACGCATCGCAGTATTTTTCTTTTCTTTTTGTTGATAAAAAAGAAAGAAGACCGAAAAAACCGCTATAACCAATACGGTTAATGCACCAGCAATACGTATTTTATCCTTGAGTTCATTATCCATTAGTGTAATAATATCATATATTTATAAATATAGATACTAAAAAATATAAAAAATTGCATATAAAATATATTTATTTGATAATAAATAATATACAAAAAGGGGATAGATAAAGTCATGAATATAGCTCAAATGATGAAACAAGCGCAGCAAATGCAAAAAAGGCTTCAAGATGCACAAACTGAACTTGCAAATACAGAATTCAGCGCAGATGCAGGCAACGGTGCTGTAAATGTTATTTGTGACGGACAGGGCAAATTTAAATCAATAAAACTGAGTGCTTCTGCACTAAACCCTGAAAATCCGGATTCAGTTGATGCAGACACAATAGAAATGCTTGAAGACTTGATTACAACAGCAATGAATCAAGCAACACAACAGGCAACAAATGCAATGCAAGCTAAAATGAAATCATTAACTGGCGGTATAAACATACCCGGACTATTCTAATGCAATATACAAAACCATTAGCCAACTTAATAGACTACTTTCAACGGCTGCCTGGTATCGGACCGAAATCAGCACAGAGAATAGCATTTTATCTGCTGAAAATGCCTAAAAATGAAGTTGAAAAGTTTGCACAGGCAATGATTACAGCTAAAGAAACCATTCATTATTGCGACATTTGTTTTAATATGTCAGCAAGTAATCCCTGCGAAATTTGTTCAGCGCAAAACAGAGATGACTCCACGATCTGTGTATGTGCAGAAACAAAAGATTTAGTAGCAATTGAAAATACAAATGAATACAAAGGTAAATATCATGTGCTTCAAGGGTTGATATCGCCTGTCGACGGTATAGGCGCCGAAGACATACGTATAAAAGAATTGTTGACAAGAATAGCGCAAAATGACATAAGAGAAGTTATACTTGCACTCAATCCTTCAGTTGAAGGCGAAGCAACCAGTTTGTACTTAACAAAACTCTTAAAGCCTTTTAATATAAAAATTACACGTATAGCATTCGGGCTGCCAATAGGGTCAGATCTGGAATATGCAGACGAAATTACTCTGGCAAAAGCTATTGAATGCCGCAGAGAAATTAACTGATATTTTTATATAATCGACAAACGCCGAGTACTTCTCATAAAAGCTATGAAGATGAACCCATATTAACACCGATTGAAGCAAGCTGCTGCTGCATAGTTGTAAATTGAGCATTCATCTGCGCAATCATCTGGTCCATATAATTAAATTGATTTGTAAGCTTTTCCTGATAAGAATAAACATACTCCTGTTTTCTGTCAATTTTATCAGTCATTCTGCTGATTTCTGCTGTCAGAGATTCATTTCTTGCAGAGAAATAGCCTGACGTAGTATCCGTTGCAGCTTTTAATTCATCCTGTAATTTTTGCATTAAACCATCTTTTGTTGTACCGGAAGAATTATCACCTGTCAGTAATGCTTTTACAGAAGCAGGATCCTTTTCATAGGCATCAAGAAACTTATCTTCATCGATTATAAGCTGTGTAGTATCGGCAGAAACATCCAGCCCGGGCGCACCTGTTGTAATACCTATATCCGCCAGAGACTTATATTTGCCGGAATTTTCAATAGGAGAAGTAACAAGCGTTCTTAAACTGTTTTTAATTCTTACAAGGTTATTTTCACCGGAAAGTATACCGCCGTTTTCTGCCGTTGAGTCAGAATCAGTGTACAAATTCGTATTAGTAACAATTTTATTAAAAGCCTCAACAAAAGTTTGCAAAGCTGTAAGCGGTTCTTCTGAATTGTAATCTCTTGATATTTCAACAGTAATAGGATCACCGTCAGTTGTTGTCAACAGATCCAAAGACAGACCTAAAACACCTGTAACTTCGCTGGATACAGAATTTGTAGCAGACTCTTTTCTGTCGCCGTTTAAATAAAATACAGCATTTGTACCTGTTGTATTATAAGAAGTAAAGCCCATTAATTCAGCAAAATTACGGCTGCCAGCAACACTTGAACCGTTCATTTCTATAGGATCACTGCTGCCATCAGTATTTTCGAGAACAAGTATACCGTTATCAACAGATGCCGTAACGCCTGCAGCTGAAGAATTAACTGCATTTATAAACTCATCTACAGTCATATCGGTAGTCAGATTAATAGCAGCACCGTTTATATTTATATTTCCGTCTTGTTCAACACCGAGATCAGCAAGTGTGGTTGTCCCTGTATTCAACAAATCATTTTTCTTTGAATTTTGAGCGGAAGAGGTATTGTCAAGCCCCAATAATTCCGCAAAATTGTGAGTGCCGTCTACAAGATCAGTACCTGTTACTTCAACCGGCTTATTGCCTGCTTCACGATTTTCAAGTACCAAACGTCCATTTTTAAGAGATGCTTTCACATTGGCAGAAGTAGAACTGTTAATCTGATACACAAGAGAATCAATTGTCATATCAGCGGTAACATTGATAGTGGCACCGTTTATCTGAAAATTTCCTGATGTAGTAACACCCAGATCAGAAAGCTTCTTTGATGAATCTTTTAACGCTTCATTATATTCGGAAGTTTTTGTTGAGTTTGTTGCAAGAGACTCAATTTCAAGCTCAATAGAAGCAGGTGTGGAAAACTGCGTAACAGTGGCGGTGACTACACTTGTATCAGAAGCAGAAACAGATACTTTTGAAAAAATATCAGAACCTGCACCGAGCAATGAATCTGTAAACTTCATTGTTGCGCTTTGAACGGCACTGTATTCCGACTTCAAACTGTTTAAAATATTTTGCTTGTCTTGCAGAGCTTCTTTCTGATCGGAAAGCGCATCAACTTTGTCCTGTTCAACCTTAACAAGAGCCGTAACCCATTCATTGATGGGTAATCCGGAACCTACACCTGAAAAAGATATTGACATATTATTTCACCTCAAGTTTATATTATAAAATATTTATATGGAGGTAATCATACATTTAGCTTAAATTTCACATTAAAAACAGCTTATACACATGATAATACCCGTTTTTTAGAATTATGAAACAATCGGTCTGAACGAAGCATTGTTCTGATTTAAGATAAGTCTTGTTATTGAAGAGCTGTACTGATTGTTCAATGCAAGAATAGCATCGTTAATAAGCTGGTATTGCTGTTCAAGCTGAAGCAGATATTCGTTGAGACCCTGCATACCGTTATCACCGGCAGCTGTATTTTTTAATTCGTTCAAATCAAAAGTTGATTTAGTAATTTCACGCTTAAGCGCTTTTTGTTGAGCGTCCAGTGAACGTGGTGTAACTTTAAAATAACCGCCTCTGTTATTTTCAAGAGCATAATGCAATGTATCCGACAATCTTGTAAATGAACCTGCAACAGAATAATCAAGCGGGCTGGAATCATTGCCTATTAACAAATCAAATACTTTTTGCGGATCTTTGTAGAATGCTTCTACATAATCATACTGACCGTTTGTTTTAGACAGAGACATTTCAACCGTACCCATGTTGGAATTTGAACCGCCTGTAATCTTAACAATAATACCTATGTCAGCAAGTTTTTGAGTAATTTTATTCATTGAACCGATATTGTTGGTCAAAGCTGATTTTATCTTGTTTATGAATGTATTAAACTCTGCATCATCGGACATAATCGGGTTAGCTGCAGCATTCATTGCATTATTAAATCTGTTAACAAAGCTTTGAAGTTTTTCAACACTGTCATTCAAGAGATTTCTGCCTATATCGATAGTAGTGCTGCCTGTTTGTTTTACCTCAATTGTAATTGAAGCATTTTCTGCATCCGTAATGAGATTTCCGTCTTCATCAAGATAAATCAAGTTGTTACCATTGTATACATTATCATCGGTAATATCATTCAAATCCAGCGCCATATCGTACTCTTTACCGTTCAAGGTAAAGTGTGCATTATGACCGGAATTAACAATACCCAAATCCGCAGAATTCTGATAATCGTTTGTCAGCTGTGCAATATCTGTAAAGTTTGTTGTACCTCTTTCAACTACAACATTAGCCGTAGAAGATGCTTCTTTAGAGCGGATAACAAGTTCACCGTTTTCATAAGAAGCACTGACAGCAATATCTGCATACTTTGGATCAGCAAATACGGAATTAATTCTTGCTGCAAGATCATAAATAGTGTCGCTGGCTTTTACATTTATATCAACACCGTTAATCTTAAATGTACCGTTTTTAACGCCTAATGAACCGAGCGTCATAGAATCCGAAACGAGTTTTTTACCGAGATCATGACTTGTCAAAATAGTGTGTGTAGCAGCATCACCCTGTTCATATACACCGGATTCAAGAGTTCCGCCTGTTGTCAGACCGATTACATTTGTAAAATCAGAAGTACCTTTGAGAACTACAAAAGAACCCGGGGCGAGACCTTCGTCTCTTGTCAAAACAAACTTGCCGTTTTCTATTGAAGCAGTGACACCTGCATTCTGAGAATTTATATTATTGATAATAGTATTGATATCATCAATAGAACTGCCGGTTTGATTAATATCGACCTTAATCAATCCGTTAGGATCCGCATTGCCGTTTGTGTCAACCAGCTGGATAAAGAAGTTTCCTGTAGTATAGCGGCCTTCGGCAGTTGAAACATTCTGGGTGCTTATCAGCTTAGAAGTACCGCCGAGGTTGAGTATACCTGCATTTTCAGCACCGCCGGTTGTAAGTCCTATATCGTGAGTAAATGAGCTTGAACCTTTAATGACTTCAATACCGCCTTTGCCCGAGTCAGCATCACGTTTTAAGACAAGTTTGTTGTTATCATTCAAAAATGCTGTAATACCCGCATCAAGGTTGTTTATCTTGTTGATAATCGACTGAATAGTATCATTGGCGGTAACATCAATTTTATAGCTTGCTGCATTATCGCCTGTGAGCTTGATTGTAAAGTCACCTGCACCAAAATGCTGATCACTTGCGGCAGATTTTGCTGCGGTAATTTCGGCATATTCGCCGTCGTCAAATACGGCATTAGAAGAACCGCCTGCAGTAAAGCCTACAATATTTGTAAAGTTGGAGGATCCTTTGACAATCTCAATAGCACCGTCGCCTGTATCTGCATCACGGGAGATAGTAATAAGACCTGTAGAATTGTCATATCTTGCCGTAACACCTGCATCAAGTGTATTAATTTTATTTACAATTGAACTTACGGTATCATCGGCATCAATAGTAATATTTATCGAAGCAGCATTTTCACCGGTAAGATTTATTGTAAAATCACCCTGCGTAAACGTATCATAATTGTTTACATAGTTTGTGGAAGTAATTGAAGAGTTGCTGCCCCGTATAACCGTTGCCGATTGAGACCCGCCGGAGCTGAAACCGACAACTGTCGTAAAGTTGCTTGTACCTTTGATTATTTCAAAATTACCTTCACCGCTGTCACCGTCACGGGTGATAGTTATTTTTCTTGTAGAATCATTGTATACTGCTGTCAAACCGTCAATTTGATTGATTTTATCTATAACCGATTGAACGGTATCTCCGGCAGAAACATCAATTGTGTGGTCATTGCCGTTGAACCTGATTATGAAATTACCTTCCGAGACAGATGTATCGGCAGATACCTGATTGCTTGAGGTAATAGAAGCGGTTACACCGTTAACAGTAGTAGGATCCTGCTGACCGCCGGAGGTAAATCCGAACACATTTGTAAAATCAGAAGAACCTTTAATTATGTTAATACCGCCTACACCTTTATCAACGTCTCTTGAGATAACTATTTTATTTCTTGCGCTGTCCCAGGAAGCAGTAACACCCATATTAGCAGCATTGATTTTGTCAATAATTACACCCACTGTATCACCGTCATCAATAGTGATTCTTACGGGATCAGAAGCGTTGTCGCCTGTGAGCTGTAGATAGAAATCACCTGCCGAGACTTTTGTGTTGTAGGAAGTAACACCGGATGTAAGAGTGGCAACCGTACCTGTAACAACTGCTGCATTCTGATGACCGCCTGTAGTAAAGCCGAATTTGGAGGTAAAGTCAGATGTACCTTTTACAATTTCAATTTCGCCTTCACCTGCAGAAGCCTTTTTGGTCAAAACAATTCTGTTTTGCGAATCAAGAGTAGCAATAACATCCGTAAGCGCTGTTATCCTGTCAAGAATAGTTTCTATTCTGCTTGCAGACTTAATATCATCTTCTGTAATTGTAATTTCCGTACCGTCAATGTAGAAGGTGCCGGCTGTGAAATTACCGGCAAGTGCGACATTGTACAGAGAAGTTATCGTAGCAGTTACACCGTCTTCTTTAATACCGGTTTCATAGCCGCCTGATGTAAATTTCAAAACGGAAGTAAAGTCAGATGTACCTTTTTGCACAATAAATCCGCCTTCACCGGAATCCGGATCTCTTTCGATAACCATCTTTCCGGAAGCATTGTCAATATAGGCATTCAGCCCTATACCCGCGTCTGAAATCATCTGCGCAACTTTTTGTGCACTATCGCCCTGAGAAACGTTAAATGTGTGAGAAGAAACTACAGCACCGTTTTTATTTGTAATTTGTATAATAAAATCACCTGAGCTGAAATGAGCATTCAGAGCTGAATTTTGTGAAATCAAAACAGCAGAAGCACCTGCATCGGCAGCTACTATCTGCTCACCGCCGGCAGTAAAGCCTATTTTATTTGTAAAGTCAGAAGTACCTTTTGTAACAAGCACACCGCCTGCTTCTTCCGAAGAATCACGTCTTATTGCGAGACGTCCCGTTGTTTCATCAATATAAGCAGTAACACCGAGACCGGAATTATTGATTTTTTCAATAATATTCTGAATAGAATCAGAAGAATTGATTTCTATTTCTGCAGTATCAGTAATATTTCCGTCAGAATCAGTGAGATGCACGTAGAAATTACCGTCCGTGTACAACCCCTGCGCAGAAAGTGCCGTATTAGAGGACATATATACGGCAGAGCTTCCCTGAGCGGTGGAGTTTGCCTGACCTCCGCCGAATGTAAATCCTGCAATTTCAGAGAAATCGCTGGTACCGTCAGTTATAAATATTCTCTGGTCGTTTGCTTCGTTTGCGGTAATTACAACTTTGCCGTCCTTGATAGAAGCAGTAACACCGAGACCTGAGGCATTTATTTTGTCCATAACCGATTGGATTGTTTCATTATTGCCAACGGTTATTTTTTGTGATGAACCGTTGTAGTTTATGTAAAAATCACCGCTTGAGACATCATCATTTTTGGTTACGGGATTAGTACCTGTAAGGGTTGAATATTTTTCTTCATAGCCTGTTTCATGTACCGCACCGTTAGAGACAGTGTTCGACTGTAAGCCGAGCAGTTTTCCGAGGTTGCCCGAAGTTACACTCATTGTTGCATCTTTTATAAAGAATCTGCCCTGCTCGTCTAAACCTGCAACAAATTTCGGAGGATCAATCTTTCCGTTAGCAACAAGCATACCTCCGCCGGGAAGGATGGTAGCTGAATCAGCCTTGGTGTTTATTGCATCTATAATATCACCCACAGTCATATCAGCCGTATAGTTTATTGTATGACCGCCGACAGTAAACGTACCGGAAGTAGACAAATCGTCAAATGTTGTATCCATAGTCAATCCCGCAACAGATCCTGTAGTCGTTGTGACACCGTCTGTAACAGATGTAGACGAGGTGCTGACCGTAAGGTCATAGAAATTGCTTGTACCTTCTTTTACAGTCACACCTCCTGCAGAAGAAGGATCAACAGCTTCGAATACAACATAATCATTATCGTTTATATAAGCTTTTACACCGGTATTGCCGGAATTTTCGTTGATTTTAGCGATAGCATTCTGTATACTTCCTGACGAAAGTGTGACAGAAATTCCGTTTAAAAAGATTGTGCCGGCACTGACCTGTGAATATACGGGTCTTGATGTTACATAGCCTTTGTTTGTAACATTTGTATTGTATGCTGAAGAAGAATAACCTTTGGTATTTAATATTCTGTCTGTATCAACTTCAGGCCAATTCCACATTTTTGTAATATCGGAGGTTTGATAGAAGGAATTGTATATTTTTCCATTGAATGTAGCTGCAATAATGCCAAATGCCGATGCAGAAGCAGACGGATTCAAATCGGTAGTAATAAATGCGCTGTTTATATCCAGATTATCACCGGAAGCACCGACAACAGAACCCATAGCAGCATTGCCAGTAACACTGCCGCCGACCTGAACATTGGTTATCAATGCTGTGGAGGTACCGTCAGCCCAGCCGATAATCTGACCTGCACAACCGGCGTTCATCTGAACCTGTGCATTTGAAGACGAATTCCTGATAAGCGTAATCAGATCGTAGTCACCACCTGTACTGTTACCAGTGCCAATACTGGCAATAATACCTGCGGCATGACTGTCAGCACCTTCGACTGTAACGGAAGATTCTATTGTTACATTATTGATATCAAGACTTGAGTCGTGATTTCTATGCTGAATCCCAATCAATCCGCCTGCTTCATAACCGGAGATATTAGAATTTTTAACCGTGACATTAGATATTGTTGTATCACCGAATACCGTACCGATAAGCGCACCCACAACGGATTTACTGCCTACTGACAGGTCAAAATTGTCTATAGTAAGGTTCTTTATCACGGCGCCGTCGGTAGTCATTTCAAACAGACCGTTCTTTTGATTGTCAGCCGTAAGGTGTCTTGATAAGTTCTTTATTGTATACCCGTTACCGTCTAATGTACCCGAGAAACTTGAGATAGGAGTATAAGAAATAGTGCTGAGATCAATATCTCCCATCAGGATAAACTTGCCGTCTTTGTCAGCATTGATTTTTGACATAAATTCCGAAGCATTATGGATAACGGTGTAGCCCTGTTTTATTGCATCTGCTTCTGTTATAATCGCTGTTTTTCCTGAGCTTAATGCACCTTTTACACCGGTATAAGAATTTACAGCGGAAGAAGAAGTGGTCGCAGTGCCCTGTTCGCCCAGAGAACCGCCGTAGCCGGTTGCTTTGTAATATTTTGCATTGTCAAAAGAGACCTGAGCCTGTTCAGTATAGGTTCCTATATACTGGTTCTGATCTTCATCGGCAGTATTGCCGCCGCCTGAAACAGCACCGTCTCTGCTGGTCATTTTTACTGCCGCATAAGTATCTTTAAATATTATATTATAATTAGGATTGTTTTCAGAGAGCTGATCATTGGCTAAATGACCTATAAAACCGCCGACAGTTGCCTTGGTTGTAGAGCCGAAAGTAATAGTACCGTTTGAAATAACATTTTCAAACAGGATATCGCTGGAGAAGTTTACACCGATGACACCGCCGCCTGTCTTGTCTTCTTTATTCAATGTTACATTCGAAGTAACAGTTGAATTTTTAACGACAATATTGCCGCCTTTTCCTATTCTGCCGAACAAACCGCCGACAGTATCCCAGCCTTTTACATTTACGTTGGAACCGATATTTATTCCGTCAGCAACAAGGACCGAATTATTGCTTGCATAACCGACAAGGGAACCGACACCTATCATGCCTGTGACAGTAGAATTTGCTATCGATATATTCTCAAAAGTAACAGAGCCTCTGGCAGTGTTAACCAGTATGCCTACATAATTTCCGCCTGTAGAGCTATTGCCGTTTATATAACTTTCGTCATACTTCTGAATATTAGCACCTGAAATACCTAGGTTTCTTATAATAGTAGGTCCGGTTGTTGATGTGGAGCCTATCAACGCCTGTTTCAGGTTGGTTATTGCATACCCGTTACCGTCTATAATACCGTAAAATGAGGAAGCTGAGGATGTCAGAGACGAGGCATTGATATTGTTCATAAGCATGATTTTTTTGCAGCCGGAGGCACTAAGAGCGTTTTTAAGCTCTGTAACGGTAGATACGGCTGTATAGCCCATGGCTTCTGCTTCAGCTTTAGTATATTTTGTGGAAGAGGTTGACACACCGCCCTCTACTTTTCCGCCGGATACGGAGGTAGTCGGTGCTGCTATTGTATAGCCTGCTGTGCCTGTTACTTTAACAAAGTCGCTTGTACCTTCCGTGATTGATATACTCTGGTTTCCGTAGCTTGTATTCTTAAACACAAGCTTGCCGTCTTCTACAGACGCAGTAACACCTGTTCTGGCTGACTGTTTGTTTATTTCGTTTATTGCGGTGCCGATATTTCCGCCCGAAAGAGTAACAGTCTGACCGTTGATTTTTATTGTACCTGCAGAAACCTGTGTATATTTGTTTGTTGCAAATGTGCCTTTATCAAATTTTGAACTGATTTCTTCATTGCCGACAGACACGTACAGTTTGTTAGCGCCTATTTTACTCGAGCCTATTTTGTCCATGTTTACAAAGACAGAAATTTCATACTCTTTTGTACCGGCTGAACCGCCGATACCAAGACCCCAGCCGTCCAGTGAATCATCTATCGAGCCGACAGTGGAATCAATATTTGTTACTGCGTTTATGTTAAAGCTTCCGGAGGTCGGGACTGCGTTGCCCTGATATAAGAAATCAGCGTTTATGACTATGTCGGAAAGGTTGAGATCTAATGATGTATTTGAAACACGACCTATAATCCCGCCTGAATAGCCTGTTGATGAAGTAATGTTGATTGAACCGTCTATGAAAACATTCGAGATAACAGGATTAATAATGCCTCCAAATGAACCTGTCAATCCGCCGGACACAGTTTGTCCGGATATATCCGCAGCAATATAAACATCATTAACAGATAAAATACCGTTAATACTTGCTGCCAAACCGCCGGCAGTATTACCACCGGAAGTAATTACTGTGTTTTCATCAATACTTACATTAGATACTTTAAATGTATCTCCGCCTGCTACACCGACAAGTCCGCCTACATAAGAATTTCCCGTGCCTTTAATATTTGAATTTGAAACCTGGACAGAATCAATATATATACCGTTATTTGCTTTGGCAACAAAAATACCTATATTGGCGTTAGAACCTGAAATATCAAAATTATCAACATTCAGATTTTTGATAGTAACATCTCCAAATGCAGTTTTGATAAGACCGCTTGAGCCGGAGAAATTTTTCAGGGTAAAGCCGTTGCCGTCTATCGTACCGCCATTAAAAGCGGAAATAGAGCTAAAGCCCGAGGACAAATCAATATCATTCATCAGCACAATTGTGGTGCCTGCTGTAGAGTTTGTCAGTGCTGTTTTTAGTTCCTGAGCCGTACTGACAGTCACATACCCCAGAGCTTCCGCCTCTTCTTTTGTCATAGGTCCTGATACATTATTTTTACCCGTGAGGGTAGTATAAGCACCCTCGTGCCCTATTTCAGAACCGCCGCCGATACTGCTGATTGTAGTCAGTCCGCTGATAGTACCAAAATTGCCGGACACCTCTTCGAGTTCAATATTATCCGGTGTCTGTGTATCTGTCATCAGAACAATTCTGTTATTTTCTATAAACGCTGATATTCCTATAGAAGAAGCATTGATTTTTGCCAGAACAGAATCTATTGTCTCACCCTGATTTACGGTAAAATTCTGGCTTGCACTGCCCAGATGCAGCGTGAAAGTACCTGCATCAAGTGTTTCATTGCCGGTTACGGAGGATATACCTTTCAGGATATTATAAGTTGCTTTTGTTGAACTGTCGGCAAAATTTGTCGAAGTTGACTTTAACCCTGTCAGATCGAGAAGGTTTGTATCTGTTGCAGTGATAGTAAATGTATGAGGAACTGGCATACTGGTACCATTTGTGAAATAAAACGGCTCCAGATCTTCGACAACAAGGCTTCCGTTTGTGTCGAGATAAGCTCTGAAAGTACTGGTGTTGTTGATTTTATCAATTATGTCTCCTATAGTATCGGAAGAGGAGATTGTAACAGACTTTGATGTGCCGCTTATAGATTTCAGGGTAATACTGCCGCTTATCAGCCCTGACAATCTGGTATCAGTAGTCATTCCCGAATATGAGCTTATCTTTAACTCTGCACCGTATCCGCCGGTGATTAACCCCATGCCTTCGGCAAATTCGCTTTGGGGTATTTGAATTGGAGTGGTAATACCAATACCATCATACGAACTGATTTGAAATTTTTCATCGGAAGAAATCTGCAGCCTGCCGTCCACAATCTGCGCAGTTACACCGGCATTTGCCTCATTTATCTTGTTTACTACCTGCTGAATAGTATCGCCTGAGGTTAGTTTTACATCTGTGTCATTTATCCGTATAGTTGTGCCTCGATTTAATAAATTTGACGGATGGGCTACACCTCCGGATGAAGATGACGGCATAGAAGGTCTTGCATCAATATATGTGTAATATTGTGCAGAATAGAACTCTATGTCATCAATCATGCTCTTAAAATCAGCACTGTACTGACCACCATGGGTATTTGAATACGAGTTGTCATAGTAGTAGGAATTTAAGACATCAACTCCGCTGCTGGCAACAATTGCCCCCGGCGAAAAGCTGCCGCCCTGTGATTCCAATTTTGAAAAGCTGTAGGCATTAGAAACAACAACTCCGCCTTTGGCTGCAGTGGAATTAGTAGACCTAAAGTGGGCGCCCAGAACACCGCCTGTATAGAAACCGCTGACAGTACCGCCCGTCAGGACGTTGTTGATAAAGGTGTTCACTGAAGAAGTGCCGGCCACGCCGCCTGCTGCATAAAGCCAGTCAGTGCTGATGAATGTATGTTTAACGTTAGCATAAGCCTCGACATCGTTGATGATTACAGTTGATGTGCAATCGGAACTATAAGAACTATACTGCGCAATACCGATAACACCGCCTGCGTTACTATATCCCTGAACTGTAACATCCGATGCCACATAAATATTATCAATATTTAATGCTGCGGTATTGCTGATAAAGGTGCCTGCTATACCGCCGGCACTTCCTCCTGTTGATACAATCGACGAATTTCTCAAGAATACGTTTTCTATACTTGTATCGCCGTATACAGTAGAAACAAGTGCACCGACTGCGTCGCTGCTTGATATATCAAAATTATCCAGAGTAAGATTTCTGATTTCGGCGCCGCTGTCTGTTCTGATAAATAATCCTGAATTTGCTGAAAGATTCTTTATTGCATAACCGTTGCCGTCCAGAGTACCTGTGAATACTGATATGCCGGAGAATGATACACCGCTGAAATCAATATCATCAACCAGCATAAATTTGCCGGCTGGATTTGCACTAATTTTGGAGACAAATTCAGAAGCGCTGTGGATGACTGTATAACCTGCCGCTATTGCCTCTGATTCTGACAGTGCAATCTTGTATGCTGCCCAGTCTTCATCAAAAGCTTTGTAACTGCTGATAGTTGAAGAGCTGGCAGCAGAACCGCCTTCCGAGTAACCGTCGGATTTTGATGAGTCATAGAAAGAGTTTGTATAAGTAGCGTTAGAAGAAGCGTTTGCTATTCCGCCTATAAACTGATTTGTATAGGCAGTATTGTAATACCCTGCGATTATACCGCTTGAACTTTCTAACATATAATCAGTAGGTATATCAACGGATGCGTAAGAATCTATAAATGTGTAAGCACCGCCTCCATAGCCGACAAATCCGCCCAGATATGTAGATCCTGATGTACTGCTTGATTCTATACTGCCGTCTGATTTTACGTTGTCAAATACAAAATTATGGGAAGATGTACCTAAAGACATAACATAGCCGAACAGCCCGCCAAGATAATTTGAACCGCTGATTGTTGCAGAAGATTCAACATTCTGTACAATAACGGAATACTTGCCGTTGTTCTGTGTATAACCGACCAGTGCGCCGACATTGTTAGTACCTTTGACTGTTACGTCACTATCTATTTTTATGTTGTCAAAAGACAGTGCACCGCCTCCTGACGCAAAACCGACCAGAGCGCCGACATTGGCGGATGCTGAGTTGATTGTAGAATTTGAGACTTCTATGTTTTCAAAAGTAATTGAGCCTTGAGCCTCGCCGACAAGCAGTGCTGCATAACCGGAAGAATTGTTAATATTAAAGCCTTCGATTCTCAAGTTTTTGATTACAGCACCGTCACCTGTGGAATCAATTAAAGAGCCTGTATCACTGAAATTGCTGATTGTAAAGCCGTTGCCGTTTAAGACACCGGAATAACCGCCTACAGAAAGACTTCTTCCGGAAAGGCTGATATTATTCATCAGAACAATATTCTGGTTACTGCGCAAAGCATTTTCCAGTTCGCTTGCCGTAGATACAGCGGTATAGCCCATGTTTTCGGCTTCGGCTGCTGAAATTCTGTCCAGTGAAGTACCCGTAGTCGTATCGCCTCTTGAGCTGGTGTTGACAGCATCGACTGTATAGCCAGCAGTGCCTGTTACCTCTACAAAATTGCTTGTGCCTTCTGTTATAGAGAAAGCGTTGTCGCTCATAAATACGACTTTGTTGTCTTTTATCTGTGCGGTTACACCTGTTTGTCCGGATTTTGAGTTGATTTGTTCTAATACATTATCTATTGTACCGGCATTCAGTGTGACATTTACGCCGTTTATATTGAGCGTGCCCGCCGTAACCTGTGTAACAGTATTTCCATGTGCAGCTGCGTCTTCTTCTGTAACAACATCTTTTGAGCCGGTTACAGTGTGTTTTACACCTGATTGTCCGAGTGCAGCACCGCCGCCAACAGACTGTATGGTAAGTCCTGTGACCGTACCGAAGTTTGATGTACCGCCTTCTACATAGATAGAATAGTCTGAGCCTGTTTTTTCGGCTCTGAGCATTACCTTATACTCGCCTGTTGCATCGTTTTTGATGAGTTCTGCGATTACACCTGTCTGAGAAGTATAGCTGTTTATCTTGTCTACAGCATCCTGCAGGGTGTCACCATCGGCAAATTCTATATTAACCCCGTTGATTTTAAACGAGCCTTCCGTTATTGCAGTATCAAGCGGCAGAAACTCAGTACCGGCGAGGGTTGTAAACTGGCTTTCATCCGTACCGCCGGTCAGTATACCGGTATTTACAACGTCATTAGCCAGTCCGGCATAATACAGGAAGTCTGATGAGCCGGATTGTACTTTCAAACGGATATCAGCTCCGGTTGTGTCAGACGATATAACCAGTTTGCCGGAAGTATTTATCGAAGCTGTAACACCGATTCCGGAAGAGTTGATTTTACTGATAATGTTGTTAATTGTATCGCCCGCATTTATTTCTATTTCCGCTGTTTGTTCGGAACCCGCATTGCCGGAAGTGATTGTAAACGTACCTTCCGTAAAGTCCGTTCCCGCTCTGTCAGAACCGGAAATTGTAGTTGTACCCGTAATAGAAGCGGAAGATCCCGGAGTGGACACACCTGCAGAAACAGTGGAGGTAAGCCCTACTTTTTCCGTAAAATCAGTATCGCCTGCAGTAACAGATATTGTAAATCCGGCTCCTGCATTGAGCTGCGAAAGCTGTATTTTGCCGTCATCGGTAAGCGAAGCGGATATACCGATTGAAGCGCCCTGCTGATTGATTTTATTGATAACGCTCTGCAGTGATTCGCCGGAAGATACGTTGATTGTAACGGACAAAAGGTTACTCGGGTCGGCAAAATAGCCGTCCTGCGCATTGTGTGTAACGTCATTTGTAGTAATTATAAAACTTCCGCCCGAGAACGTCATACCCGTATTCAAGCCGGATACAGTACCGGTCAAAGTAGCGCTCTGTGCTTCGTTTGAAACACCTGCAGCAACATTGCCCGTTATACCGACATACTGGGTAAAGTCTGTATCGCCTGCCTCAACCGATATAAAATAGTCGGGTCCCGAGTTATTCTGCTCTATTGTAAATTTGCCGCTGTCGTCAATATAAGCTTTTATATCCGCACCGGAGTCATTAATTTTGTCTAAAACATCTTGCAAAGTATCTGTTGCGGCGACATCGACAGTGATAGTCTGCCCCTGACCGACTTTGCCGGTTGTGATGGTAAAGCCGCCTGCTGTGAATCCGTTGTCCGAAGCTGAAACGGAAGCAGTACCGACCAGTTTTGCAGCTGTACCTTCTGTGGAAGTACCGACTGAAACTGATTTTGTAAGTCCTGCTTTTTCTGTAAAGTCAGTGCTTCCGGCTTCGATTTTTATGTCAAATCCTGCACCTGCATTTGTCTGTGAAATTTTTATTTTTCCGTCCTGTATAGACGCACTCAAGCCGATAGCTGCAAGCTGGCTGTTTATGGAATCCACCGCCTGCTGTGCGGTCAATCCGGCATTCAGATTTACCGTTAAGGACTGCATTTCGGAGAGAGGATTGCCCTCGGCATCAGTTTTGTTTGTTATAACAACAAAGTCGCCTTCTGTATATCCGGTTATTCCGGAAAGGTCGTTTTTGCCCTGAACATAAGCAAATGTACCGTCGTTTGATACAGCGGAAGACACCTGTGTGGTGAGTCCGACTTTGTCGGTAAAATCTGTACTGCCAGCCTCGATTACTATATCAAAATCAAATCCGGCATTTGTCTGTTCAATTTTTATCTTGCCGGCGTTTGAGCCGTCTGCAATTATAGAAGCGCTCAAACCTATTGAAGCCAGTTGAGCATTTATGGAAGCCAAAGACTGCTGGAGAGTTTTGCCGGCTTCTATCTGTACATTCACGGATATCATTTCCGATGAGGCATTGCCGTCAGCACCGAGTTTGTTTGTAGTAACTTTGAAGGAACCTTCGCTGAAAGTACCGTTATAAACCTTGCTGCCGACAACATAAGTAGAAGTAGCGCCGGAAGATGTTCCCACAGAAACCGTTCTTGTGAATCCGACTTCCTGTGTAAAGTTTGTATCGCCGGCTTCGACCTTTATGTCAAAACCTTCACCGGCATTGACCTGCGATATCTGTAATCTTCCGTCGGAGGTAAGACTTGCTCTCAAGCCGAGATTGACGTCATTTCCGTTTTTATCTTTATAAGTTGCGGAATTAATCTTGTCTATTACATCCTGCAGACTCATGGAAGAATTTACGGCAATTGCCACGGAAGCCATTTGCGATGACGCTGTTTTGCCGTCGGCTGAAAGGATGTTTGTTGAAATTACAAAAGAACCGTTTGTATAGCCGGTGTTTGAAGTATTCAAACCGGTAACAGCACCTGTTAACGTGGAATTTGTACCGCTGCTGGATACACCGGATGAAATAGACTGCGTAAAACCGACTACGGAAGTGAAGTTTGTATCGCCCGGTTCGACAGATATAGTATATTCGCTGCCGTAATAGTTGTGAACAAGCTGTAAACGCTGTGTTCCGTCAGAAACAGTTACCAGCTGCGCATGGATGGGAAGCCCGCAGTTGTTGATTTTTTCCATAACCGATTCCAGTGTTTCGCCCTCGGAAACATGGATTGTGACTGTTTGAGAATACAGACCGGTTGTGCCGTCGCCGCCTGTAACAGGATAAGTAATGCCGCCGGTGTTTCCCGTACCGCCTGCGCCTCCGGTACCGCCGGAGCCTGTTGTACCTCCTGTACCTCCTGTACCTCCGGTGCTGCCTGAATCACCTGTGCCGCCCGTACTGCCGGAATCTCCGGAACCGCCCGTACTGCCGGAATCTCCGGAACCGCCCGTACTGCCGGACGGGTTTGAAGAATAGAAATCTTTTTGTGCAACAAGTGCTTCAAATTCGGCTGTATTCAATCCTGTGTATTGAGCATCAGCACTTGTGTTTTTGTCGGAATTATAGACAAGATTGTCTACTGATATATTGATATAGTTCTCTCCCCAATTATTGGTGGGAGAACGGAAAACATCAAATTCAGCTGTGCCGCCCTCCGGATTGCCGGAAAAATCAGTATCGGCAGACACATATATGTCAGAGAAAAGCCCACTGCTGTCAAACGCTGAATCAACGTATAAACGACCAAATACACCGCCTGCAAAAATTTCTGCCGCTTCTGCAATTGTTAAAGACGGTGAGGTAAAAGAGGCGTTTATAAGCACATTATTAATTGTGCTATTGTTATAAATATTATGTGCATATCCGACAAGACCGCCGGCATAAACATATCCACCGGTAGACCCTCCAGAATGAGCATCATAGCTTACTGCGATATTTGAATGAACTTCTATATTGGAAAAATTAAGCTCTGAGTTTTCTGTATAACCGACAATTGTACCGGCATAATGTGTTTTCTGACCGCCAATATTTACATCATCGCCAAAGTAAATATTGTTGGCAGTGAGTGTACCTCCGGAATGTGCAAAGATTAAACCACAGCTATAGCCGTCACCATATGATTCTAAAATATCACTACTCTTGTGGTAATGAATATCACTAGCTGTAACAGATATATTATCCAGTGTTAAATCACCGTAGGCATCAGTGACTAGAAGACTGCCATAGGCTGAACTGTTTGCAATATTTAAATTACGGATTTCCGCACCATTACCGGTCTTGTCAAACAAAGTTGCTTCCGTAGTAATAGTGTAACCGTTTCCGTTCAATATTCCGGAAAAGCTGATACCATATATTACAGTACTACTATCGGATTTTAAGGCAATATCACCCATCAAAATAAACTTGCCGTCAGAGTCTGCTTTGATTTTTGAAACAAATTCTTCTGCATTGTGGATGACGGTATACCCCTGAGCAACAGCTTCTTCTTCCGTAAGACGTCCGACAATATCAGAAGCAGTGCAGGCTGTGCCTGTTACCTGCACAAAATT
>CALVCQ010000019.1 GCA_944326115.1 Candidatus Gastranaerophilales bacterium
TCCGGACAATCTTACACTGCATCCGGAAGTACCCGAAGATCATCAGGCTAATATATTTACACAAAAGCCGCAGGAGCATCATATAGTGCAATTGGAAGAAGCACCTCAAGCACCGATAAGAGATGCAGCGCAGGAAGATGTTGATGTATTCTATTCTGCTGCAGATGAAATGAAACTGAAAAACGCAAAAGAGGATTTTGCAAAATTACTTGAAAAAGACGGTTTTAGCAAAGACTATATTAATAATATATTGTCTTTTACAACTAAAGAAAATTTTGATTTAGTCAATAAATTTTACACTACTCTAAGTTTAAGAGATTGTGGTGGCTGCGAGAATTTTAAAATTATATTGTCTAGAGCAAAAAATAGTAAAGAATATCAGGATTTTGTAAATCACATTTTGGATGATAGTTCATTCGTAAGAGAACATAAAAAAGAAGTTGGTAAAATATTAGCAGCTACTACAGATAACAATATTGAATTATCAAATTGGTTTTATGAAAATTATGAAAGATTATGTGATGGCGTTCGTTATTCTGTTCCTCAAGTGTTGACTTGTATAGCAAAAAAAGACCATGCTAAGTATTTCACAACCCAATTTTCTAAAGCCACAGATAACCAACTTAGCTCCTTTGAACGTTTTCATGAACTTTTTGATAAAGTTAAAGAGAAACTATTGATGACAGAATTTCAGAATGCTACAGGGTGTTCTTATGATGAAATTCCTCAGTATTGTCTGAATTTTGACAATATATCATTAGCCTGTGACATGTACAAAGACCCTGAATTCCCGAATGAGTATATTAAAGATGTATTGCATAAGGCAAGGAATACAGATGATATGGAATTTGCAGGTCAGTATCGTGATCTTTTAAAAAACATGTACAACGACCCTGATTTCCCGAATGAGTATATTAAAGATGTATTGATCAAGGTAAATAGCGCAAACGATATGGAATTTGCAGGTCAGGTTCGTGACTTTGCAAGAGACATGTACAACGACCCCAAATTCCCAAAAGATAAGATAGGCACTACGTTGGCATGCTGCGTCAAAAAGGACGATATAGACTTTGCAAAAGAATTAATCGAATCTGATTTTTCGAAAGAGTATATCGGGCATGTAGTGTATTACAAAAATAAAAACAATATAGATATAGACGAAGCAAGAGAACTTTGCCGTATGAGTGCGCAGGGTGAGATTTCTGCTTCTTTGATACCTATAATATTGGAGAATAAAATTCCAAAAGAAAACATACAAAAAATGCTGCAAGTTATGGGTAAAGATAATGTTAATAGTCTATCGGATGCAGATTTTGCTATAGCAGATGGTTTTATTGATTTATACGGAAAGAAAAGTATAAACGAAATATCTATGGCAGACAAAAGAGAACTGATAAGAAAACTGGTTTCAAGTAATACAGGAATGTTTGGCATCAGTGATAAAATGAAGAAGAATTTCCCTCTTATTCCGACAAATACAGAAGAATACTGCTCGCTGCTTTCTTCCATAGTTAAATCTTTAGGGGTTGATATTCGTACAATAGAACCGCCTTCAAGAATAAAAGAATTTAACAACAATGTTTCAGAACTCTCGTCATCCTTGGCAAGAATACCGGACTCAGAGTTTGCTAACCTTCAAATAAGTCTTGATTATACAAAAGATGATTTTGTATCAGATGTGCTTGCCAGAGTAAAAGATCTCTCCCCTAACGAGCAGCAAAAAGTCTATGATTATTTCGGATTTGAACTTCAAAAAAATGAGAATAACAAAACAACAGGTTATGCAATTATCGGTTATCCGATAAATTTAAATAACGGCAAGAAATTGGCAGAAATAACAGATCCTAGAACAAAAGCAGTAGTGGAAGAATTAAGACACGATGTTGTCAGATTTTCTGAACAAAATCCGATAAAATGCAACAACCCTCAGGTAGAAAAATTGTTGAATGAAATAATAGATGTCATGCCTGAAATGAGAACAGAAATAGGAAAGAAACAACATGGTACGCACGATTATGATGTATTTCAGCATTCACTTAAGGTTATGCAAAAAATTGCCCAGAATCCAAAATTTCAGACACTAAATGAATCAGACCAAAAAATAATGATGCTTGCATCAATGCTGCACGATATCACAAAAGGTGAAGGCGTCAGCGATCCGACACATGCAAAACAGGGCAGTTTTGATGCATTTTATATCTCTAAAAAATTCAACTTAACGAGGGAAGAAGAAACCAAACTCTATACACTTATACGACATCACGAATGGCTGGGATTCGTAAACAGTGCAAAATCGGAAGGTGTCTTGACAAAACGTTTGCAGTCAGTCGCTTTCGACCTTCAAAATGACAATTTATTTGATATGTCATTGATGTTTACACATGCGGATTTACAGGCTGTAAAGAAAGATAATACATTCCATGATACAACACAAGGAGAGACAAGAGCCAGATTTGACGGAGAAACAAGAGTCTTTGACAAATCACAAGGTTCTCCCGTAAGCCATGGACAGGCAGCAGATATCTATGCGCAGAGAATCCGCGGATATATTGAAGAACTCAAAATATCACAGCCTTTGCTTCCTGTAACAAAATTCCCCAAAGCAGATAGAATTAATAGCGCAATAACCGTAGTAAACCCTGACGGCAGTACAAATATTAAAGGCGTATACAAACGCCCTGACGGTCTTATTGTAATTAAATATAATGAAGTCGAAGACTGGGAAAAAATCGGATTCCCGAAAGGTTCAGTTTCCCGGGGTTATACATCTGTAGGAAAATCAAATAAACACAATGAACAATATACAGATGAAGTTAATACCGGAAATATAAAATTCTTTGTACACGGACTTGATTATGAAAATCAACTGACAAAGTTCGATGCATTTTCTCTGTTAGATTCGGATGCACTTTTGTCACTCAGTTATGCGGAAAGAGTGGAATCAAAATATCATTTCTTCCGTCCTCAAGGTGTATTACTTGATTTTGATACAAAATATATATACGGCGGCGGAGAAACAGATGCCGGCTCAGGCTATCGTAAGTCTGTGGATCTTTTTAAAAGAGATTATGTATTCGGAGGTGTCCGACAGGGCGACAGAGTATTCGTTTCAAATCTTATAAAAGAAGCAACAGGAATGAATGACGCTGAATATGTAAAATTTGTAGAAGCCAATAGAAACAAATCATTTACGGAAATAGAACCCGCAGAATACAGAGAGCCAATTATTAAGGTTTTTGCTTCTATTAATTCAAGAATAAGAAAAGGCGGTGACAGAGCATACAATGAAATGTATGGTTCAAACCCCAGAGAAGTAATGGGTGTATTTGCTTATAGCATAGGTGCTAAAGATAATGAAGGAGCCGTCGGCAATCCGATACAATTCCTAACATCACGCACTGAATTTTTACAAAGATATGCACTGGAACATAATATACCGTTTGTTATCTTCGGCGACTAGCTTAAACTGAACCAACAACCGTGATAGACAATAAAATCTGTTATAAAAACCAAGGACTTATACGGCAAATTCTGCAGATACTATGAATGGTCCGTCATTATATTAAATCTGTCATCGAATTATGTAACACTGTCTGAGACGGCTTCGCTTGTACTCAAGAGTATCCTGATGCATACAAGAATGACAGGTTGATTTTATGACAATATTAAAATACAGCATATATATGATGAAGATATATTGTTCAATTATTAAGATTACTATAGGGGAAGTTGCATATTAATAGAGGTTATGCGTTTCCTGTTTGATTAGGGGAATTTACTTTGCTGACGAGGGAAGAGAACGAAAATATTACATCTGAATTTTCTAAAAACCTGAAACTCAGTTATGAATGGTTTAATGAAAACTTTACACAAAAAGTAATAGATACTTTTTGTGAATTCTGGGGTGAACCTGCTGATGTAAAGCTTATCAGCATAAGTGAAAATACCAGTATTCTGTCTCAGGGTGAAGAGTTTTTTGTAACACAGATAAGACTAAATAAAGAGCTTTCCGTGTTTATAAGACTGTCAAAAAAACTTGTTAAAAATCTGCTTGAAAGAACACTGGGTCCAAACGGAAAAACTTTTAATATTGAAAAAATAACTGATCTTGAGGCAAAAATACTTACCGGATTTGATGACTTTTTGTACAAAAATATTAGTGAAAATATTAAGCAGGGCAATGAGTTACGGACTACAAACAATTATAACGAATGCAATCTTACCTTCTTTTTAAGAGCAGATAATTACACTCTCGGCAAAATAGTTATAAAAATTCCCGTAGTTGCAATTATTCCCGAACAGCTTCAATTGAATGAAGAAAAGTTTACCATTGCTGATTTTCAATCTCAAACAGCCGAAGTTAATTTGAATGTCGGACACACAAGACTCAGACTCAGTGATTTAAAGCATCTGGAAGCGGGGGATCTGGTTGTGCTGGAGCACAGCAAGTCCTCAATAATGACTTTGAAATATAAAAATTTTTCAAAACGTATAAAAGTTGCTCCGAAACCTGAAATAATGATAGACGGAGAGTTTGATGACAGCGGACAAAACCCGAAAGGAGATAATATGCCGGATTATAATATGTGGGATACAATACAGGTCGATATTGGCGCTGAATTTGAAAAAGTGAAATTGACTCTCGGCGAATTAAAACAAATATCAGAGGGGCTTGTTATTGATATAGGTTCTGTTTATGACAACAAAATTGATCTGAAAGTCGAAAACAAAATTGTTGCCTCAGGAGAATTGGTCATTATAAATGATAGGTACGGGGTCAAAATTAATGAAATATTTACAGATGAAAAAGAACGTGCCTCGCAAAATATTGTACGGGATTCTGACGAAGTGCCAGAGGAGCAAGAAATACAAGAAGATGAAAACTCTACAGATGAAACTCCTTTAATAGAACAGTCTCCTCAAGAGGAATCTGCTGTAAATGAAGAAGAAAATTTTGACTACTCGGATTTTGATGTAGATGACGAAGACATATAAATACAGGATTTTATTATGGGAATATATCTTATAAATTTTTTGGTTTATTCAATGGCAATGGTAGGGCTTTTGTTTGTATGCCTTATGGTTTACAAAAAAACAATGGTCAATAACCATGCAAAGAAAAACACTGAAGATCTGTCAGTTGAAAATGCATTAAATCTTTCTCCCAGAAAAATGATTTATGTAATAAAAGCAGGAGATGAAAAGTTCTTGATTGCTGCAGATGCGGAAAGAACAAGCTTCCTTGCCAAATTAAATTCAAATAAATTACAAGATTTTCAGTGCATACCGGATATCTCAAAAACTAATCCTTCCGGTTTTGTAAACAAAGAAACAACAAAAAATACCGTAGATTATACGGAAGTTATGAATTCAATTAACAGAGCTTCTCATAAACAGCCTGTTATGAAAGAAATTCTAAGAAAGTTGGATGAGCGGGAAAACTCCGCACAAACATAAAAATAAGGACAGAAAAATGGAAAGTGTAATAAAAGATTTAAATCCTGTTTTGCAAATGCTGCTTGTTATGACGGTATTTTCTATGCTGCCGTTTTTATTTACATGTATGACGAGCTTTTTGCGCTATACCATAGTCTTTTCAATGCTAAAACAGGCGCTCGGAACTCAACAGGTACCTCCGGGGATTGTATTGATAGGTTTATCATTGATTTTAACAATTTACACAATGAGTCCTGTTTTTTCAAAGATGTGGGAAATGGGTTCTGTTCCGTATCAAAAAAATGGTGATATAGTAGCTGCACTTTCAGAAGGCTCAAAGCCGCTGAAAGAATTCATGATGAAACAAACAAGACAGTCTGATATGACATTTTTTATTCAGTTATCCGGTGCACCAAAGCCTAAAACACCGGATGATATCACTATCTGGCAGGTTGCACCGGCTTATATTATAAGTGAATTAAAAACCGCATTTGAAATAGGTTTTGTAATCTATGTTCCGTTTATTGTACTTGATTTGATTGTGGCAAACGTGCTGTTGGCACTCGGTATGTTTATGCTGTCACCCACAATTATATCACTCCCGTTTAAATTATTGATATTTATAGCTGTAGACGGGTGGAGTATGATAGTACACGGACTTGCAACAAGCTTTAATTAGCGAGGATAAACAATTATGGAAATATTAATGGAATACATGGGTAAAGGACTTATAACAATGCTGATGATATCTATGCCATGTGTGCTTGTTGCAGCGGGTGTGGGTCTTGTTGTCGGTATATTGCAGGCTGTTACACAGGTTCAAGAACAGACAATTGCCGCTGCGCCAAAAATTCTTGCTGTATTTTTGGTGCTTATGATTATGGGTATGGGGTATATAAAACTTTTGACCAATCTTTTAGGAGAGGGGTTTCAGCTTGCTTTTAACCAGATTCCAGCTGCCGATAGTTTTGTTCTTTCATCGAATTATCATAAATATACACGTCCGTTTAATGATGAATTTAAGCAGGGTGCGGGAAGATTTGACAAACAGGAAATAGGCGATATTATGAGAAATCCAGGTAAAATTCCGTTCATTGACTATAATTCCAAAACAAAACATTATCCCTCTGACAGAATGCCGAATCCTACGCCTAATTTGATTGAACGAAACGCTATAATGAGCAGGTAATAATAAAATGAAAAAAAATATTTTTATTACATTGATACTTTCTTTAATTTTAGGCTGGAACAGTTTTTCTTCAGCTGCGACGGATGTTATAAATCTGCATACTGACAGTGCTTATATTATGAGTGTACAAAATCGTCCTATGCAATTAAAAGTTTCTAATGAAAATGTGATAAAAGCTGAGGTTGTCACAGATTTGTATACACCTGAATCCCAAATAGTAATAAGGAGCTTTGAAGAAGGTATTTCTTATGTAACTTTTAAAATTAAAGGTACAATGCAAACCATAAAGGTGCTGGTAGATGACAAAGCTCCTGTGGATAAAAATTTAACAGAAATTGACAGGGTGAAGGAGTCTGATAACAGGTGATAGATGCAGTATTAGAAGCCTTTCCAAAATATTTTCCGGAAATAAATGCCGCATTAGGCGGCGGTATTATGATTTTTGCAAGAATTTTAGGTTTTGTCCGTTTTGCTCCGGTGTTAAACAGAAAAGAAATTCCTGGCATGATAAAGCTTTCCTTTGCCTTGATACTTACTATTATTTTAATGATGACAATAAAACCGGAACCTGTACCTCACGGTGAGTCCCTGCTTTTGGGCATAATATTAAATACTGTTGGCGGTATGATTATCGGCTTTATAGCCAACTGCATTGTTCAGGCAATTTCTGCCGCAGGTGATATGATTAACATGCAAATGGGTTTGTCATCAGCAATGGTTCTGGACCCTACGGTAGGTGCACAGGTATCCATTCTCGGTAATTTTTTCGGATTGCTTGCTGTTATTCTGTTTATCCATGTAGGTGGGATATACTGGTTGATAAATGCTTTGCACAGAAGTTTTGAGGTATTCCCGATGTATTCTCATGTTATTCCTCTGGATAAAATGATTAATAAGGAATATTTGATAACAATTACTTCAAATGTGCTTTTTGTAGGATTGCAAATCGCTTCGCCGGTGCTGCTTGCAACTCTGGGGCAGGATTTGATTCTCGGTATTATTTCAAAAACAGCACCGCAGGTAAACGTTTTTCAATTGAGCTTTCTTTTTAAACCTGTTTTAGGTGCAGCAATATTACTTTGGATTATGCCCGTTATAGTCAATGTAATCAATGACTATTTTATTTCTTTTGCAAAAATATTCTGAATTTCTCAAAAACTACAGACCGTGAATGTATACAATAGTTTTAAAGTCTTTGGTTTGTTTGTGAATCAAAGAAAAGAAAATCACCCGTATTAAATTTTAAAGCAATTTCTTTTCCGAATTCTTTTTGTGCATCAATTTTTGCACTGCATTTGGCTCCGTTTACATTAAAATATACGATTTTTTCACTGCCCAGCATTTCTGAAATGTCAACATCTGTTCTGAATTCATAATTAGGAGACAATGATTCCATTTTCTCCGGTCTTATACCGACAATAATTTCTTCACGATTTTGTATAAGATTTTTCTGTTCTTCAGTCAGATAAATAATATAATCGTTAAATTTAACGGTTCCGTTTTCAACTTTCGATTTTATAAAATTCATCGAAGGAGAACCTAAAAATCCGCCTACAAAAGTATTTGCAGGGCTGTAATATATCTTTTCCGGTTCATCGACCTGCTGGATAACACCTTTATCAAGGACAACGATTCTGTCGCCCATGGTCAAAGCTTCTGTCTGGTCATGTGTAACGTAGATAAAGGTTGTTTGTAGTTTTTCGTGAAGTTTTTTGATTTCGGAGCGCATCTGTACACGCAGTTTGGCATCCAGATTTGACAATGGTTCATCCATCAAAAATACTTTTGGTTTCCTGACAATTGCACGACCGAGGGCAACTCTTTGCCGCTGACCTCCGGAGAGCTGTTTTGGTCTTCTTTCTAAATATTCTGTAAGATTTAGGATTTCTGCTGCTTCTTTAACTTTTTTTTCTATTTCTTCTTTTTTTAAATTTCTCATTTTTAGCGGAAATGCAATATTTTCATATACACTCATGTGAGGATAAAGAGCGTAACTCTGAAAAACAAATGCAATATCTCTGTCTTTAGGGTGGATATTATTAACACACCTGTCGCCAATATATATTTCTCCGGAGGTAATATCTTCTAATCCTGCAATCATTCGTAAAATTGTGGATTTGCCGCAGCCTGATGAGCCGACCAGCACAAGAAACTCTTTGTCCTCTATTTCAAGAGATATGTTATCAATAATAGTTTTTGTATCATATTTTTTTACTACATTTTTTAATGTAACATTTGCCATAGCAATCTCCGGTTGTTATATACTCATTCTTTCTGTCGGTATAATAAATGAAAAGGTACAGCCTGAAGATGGTTCTGACTCAGCCCATATTTTTCCTTTCATTAATCTGACAAGATTATATAAAACTCCCATTTCCATACCTTTTGTAACGGCTTTTTTTACAATGTATTTGTCTATATTTGCGTAAGGATCAAAAATACTATCCAGTTCGGTTTCAGGTATATTGAATCCTGTGCTTGTAATTTTAATTAAAGCATAAGTTTTATCAGACAAATTAGGATTTACTTTAAATCCTGCAATTTCAAGGTATTCTGCATCAGGATGGCTGACGGAAAGCTGTATGGAGCCGCTGTTGGTCTGTTCCAGCATGCTGATTAAAATAATTTCCAGAGCTTTTTTCAACACGTTTTCATCAGAATAAAAAGTTCTTTTGCCCAGACTGTTCAGGTTAAAATTCAGTATTATCTTTTTGTCGTCTGCAATGGTTTTATATTTGTTGAAAAGTTCTGTCATCAAATTAACAAAATCAAAATTTTTAAATTCATATTCATATAAACCTGATTCCAGTTTTGAATATTCAACTATACTGTTTATCAAATCGAGCAGCTGCGTTGAGTTTTTGTTTATGATTTTCAGATATTTTTCCTGCTTTTCATTAACATCTCCTCCCAATCCTTCCAAAATAGCCTGCGAAAAACCGTTGATAGAGTGTACCGGAGAGGTCAATTCTCCGGAAATTTTTGTCAAAAATGTATTCTTGTTTTTGGTAAGTTTATTTAAATATTCGTGCTCAAACATAAGCTTGTTAAGCATTCTCTGGCTGTGGGAAACATCTCTTACGGAGATAATAATTTTTTCTTCTTCGTTATAATCAGAAGCTTTAATTTCAAAATACAGGTCATCTTTTAAGTTTTGTTTGTAACGAACTATTGCGGAATCTTTTGAGTGAGAGAGATTTCTTATAAGGTTAAACCCTCCGTCAAATAAATCAAACAGCTCCATGTTAAAAAGCTCATCGCTTGATAATTTAAATAAGTCTAAAAGATTCTGATTCGCATACAGTATTTCACCTGAAACTGATACAACAAGTACGGCATCAGGATAATATGCCAGTACGCTCTTATCCTTTTTTTTCCCGAACAGCCAGGATAAAACACCCATTTTATTTCTCCCCCTCTTTTTATCAAAGTCTGATAATTATTTAACAATTAAATATTATCATAACTGTTCAAAATTAAAAATATAAAAAATAAATGCGGCAATTGTATAACAAGCCGCATAAGTCAAGAAAGGAATGGTTAGACTATTAATATGTCTATTATTACAATTTTTCATTATGCGGGCAAATTTATAAACAATTGTTAAGAAAATACATAAAACCTATTCTATAAAATATCCTTCACCCGCAGAAGTTAGTGTGTACTCGCTAATTTCACTTGTTCCGGTCAAATCGGGAACTTTTTTTATATATTCCTGTGCAATAGCAGATTCTATTAACGAATGATCAACGGGCTTTTCTTTAGCAGGAACCAACTTTGAATTTAACTGTTTTATGGAAAAACATTCTTGATTTTCATTATTAAGAATATATTTTGCAGCAATTATTAACCTGTCCATATCGGATTGAGGATTGTAAGAATTGAGATAACCTTCAAACTCAGCAATTGTATCAGTTTTTTCAATTACTTCCGTTTTGGGATTTTCAACTGATTCTTTCAATGCGTCTTCAAAATTTATTTTAGACAAATCTCTTTCAATTTCATCAGCCAGCAAGGATGAATTAAATCTCGGTGTTGTCATTTCATTTATTGATGCAAGGTTCTTTACATCAATAAATCCGCTTCTTTGCGGTTTGTCTTTTATTTCTGAATCCGTCTTTACAGCAGGTATACTGTTGTCTTTCGGAGGTGCAACATACTCACCTCTTACAATCCCGTTTATCCAATCGGAAAGTTTTTCTTCGAATGTTATTTTATCATTTGTTGAACATTCAAATTCTATGTCGCCTTTTTTTATTTTAAAATAGTATTCGTACATAATTACTCATTCCTGTATCGTAAATCGAGATGTCTTGCCGCATTTGTTTCATCAACTCTGTTAACAGGTGTATTATGCGGGGCACTTAAAGTCTCTTGTGGATTTTCATTTATTTCTTTTGCAATATTTTTCATTGCGGCTATAAAATTATCCAGTCTTGCTTTGTTCTCCGATTCGGTAGGTTCTATCATCATAGCCTCGGATACAATCAGGGGAAAATATACAGTCGGCGGATGAATTTTGTAATCCATCAGTCTTTTTGCTATTTCTAAAGTGTGAACCCCCTGCGCTTTTTGCCAGTCTCCTGACAGAACAAACTCATGCATACACGGTCTGTCATAAGGTAAATCAAAGCTATCTTTTAAGTTTTCTTTCAGATAATTTGCATTTAAAACAGCATCACAGGATGCGTTTTTTAGCGTATTACCACGCATTAATATATAAGAATAAGCTTTAACAAGAACTCCGAAGTTGCCTTGGAATTCTTTAATTTTCCCTATTGTATGTTTCAATTCATATTTTCTGAAATATAATCCGTCTTTAAAATCAATAACCGGTACAGGCAAAAATTCTTTTAATTTTTCAACCACTCCAACAGGTCCTGCACCGGGTCCGCCTCCGCCGTGGGGAGTTGCAAATGTTTTGTGAAGATTTAAATGTACAATATCAAAACCCATTACTCTTGGATTGGTTATTCCCATAATTGCATTTAAATTAGCTCCGTCATAATATAAAAGAGAGCCGTTTTTATGTGCAATTTCTGAAATTTGAAGAATATCATTTTCAAAAAGCCCGAGAGTATTCGGATTTGTCAGCATTATTGCTGCAATTTCATCTTTATTGTTTTCAAAAAGTTCTTTTAAATGACTTATATCAACCAGTCCATTCTCGTTGCTTTGAACTTTTATTATCTCAAACCCGCACATGCCTGCAGAGGCAGGATTTGTGCCATGAGCCGAGTCAGGTATAATTACTTTTGTACGTTTTATATCATTTTGGGCTTTAAAATAGTGCTTTACTATCATCATTCCGCATAATTCACCGTGAGCACCGGCAGAACCCTGCAGCGTAATTGCGTCCATCCCTGTTATTTCTTTTAACGCTTCTTGTAATTTGTACATTAGCTCAAGTGCACCCTGACAGTCTCTGTCTTCCTGTAAAGGGTGCAGCTGCGTAAAGCCTTCAAGTGAAGCAAGATATTCATTTACTTTAGGATTATATTTCATTGTACAGGAGCCGAGAGGGTAAAAGCCTGATTCCACGCAAAAATTTTTATCCGAAAGCTCTTTAAAATGCCTCATTACCTCAAGCTCGCTTATTTGCGGCAAGACAGGTTCTTTTTTTCTCAAAAATTCAGGTCTGATAAAGGTTCCGGTTATCTCTTTATCTGTAAGGGTTATACCGGTCATGCCTTTTATTGATTTTTCAAAAATTAACTCTGTCATTAAATGTATTCTCCCCGTTTAGTAAACAT
Source organism: Candidatus Gastranaerophilales bacterium (assembly GCA_944326115.1). Taxonomy (GTDB): domain Bacteria; phylum Cyanobacteriota; class Vampirovibrionia; order Gastranaerophilales; family Gastranaerophilaceae; genus Limenecus. The sequence continues at coordinate 12,379 of CALVCQ010000019.1, forward strand.
GTTAAGGTTTTGTTTGTTGCGTGTCAACACGGGATTTTATATAATTGGTGTATTATTATCGGAGTTCTTGTTAATTTATGAAAAATCTAAAAATAATTATAGCAATTCTATGTGTAACATTAATATGTATTGATGCTGTTTTTCTTATAACAAAGCCTCAAAAAAGTCTTAAAAAAAATATCAAAAAAGAAGAAGTTATTTTCTGGTCTCTTCAAATGGGCACTTTCGGTAAATATATGAATCCGTTGATATCCGAGTTTGAAAAACAGAATCCCGAAATTAAAATAAAATGGATAGATGTGCCTTATTCAGAAGGTGAAAAAAGAACACTTGCTTCTATCCTTAGTACAAATCCGCCTGACCTTGTCAATTTAACTCCTGATTTTTCCAGTATTCTGGCACAAAAACAGGCTCTTCAATATATAGACTGCTCAAAACTTTCCGGCTACAACGAACAAATAATTAATGCACTTAAACAGGACGGAAAATGCTATGCTGTACCGTTTTATGCAACATCATCAATAACTTTTTACAACAAAGATATTCTGAAAAAATCCGGAGTAAAAACAGTTCCGAAAACATACGAAAATATGTATGCATCAGCACAGCAAATAAAAGAAAAATCAGATATGTTTGTTACGATGCCGACATTAACAGAAAATGATACGCTTTTAAAAATTTTGAATAAATATGGTATAAATACACCTGAAAAATTTATTTCAAAAAAATCAGTTGATATTTTTAACGAATACAAACAATTGTATCAAAATGACCTTATACCAAAAGAATCCATTACTCAGAACCATCAGGAAGCTCTGGAAAAATATATGTCCGGACAACTTGCTTATATTCAGTCAGGTGCCAACTTTTTGAATATTGTTAAAGAAAATGCACCTCAAATATACAAAATAACAGGTGTTTCTTCTCAGCTAACAGGAGATACAGGTAAATATGACGTTTCTATTATGAATCTAATTATACCGGCAAGAGCAAAACACAAAGATGCCGCTTTAAAATTTGCATTGTTCCTGACAAACAAAAAAAATCAGGTAGAACTGGCAAAGCTTACGACAATACTGCCCGTTAATAACGAAGCTTTAAACGATAAATATTTTACAATATACGATGATACTGATGTTATATCAAAAGCAAGATACATAAGTGCAAAACAGCTTAATAATTTGCAAACACAGATTAGATTTAAATATAATCACAAGGAAATTATTACTCTTTTAAACACAACCGTGCAGCAGGTGCTGCTTGGCAGCAGCGATACACAAAGCATTTTGAAAAAAGCTGCGGATAACTGGAAAAGATTGGATACAAAATGATTTTTGCTGATGTTGAATCAAAAATTAATACTAAAAACGGAAATGAAATATTGCTTCTAAAAAGAGAGCCTGCTTCGCAAAACTATGAAAAAACAATACTTGTAATAGGTGTATTTCACGGCGATGAACAAGACGGTGAATATCTTATAAACAGGTACCTTTCATACAAAAGTGAGACCCAAAACAGGCTTTTATTTATACCCTGCCTTAATCCTGACGGCAAAATTGCCGGTACAAGAACAAATGCTAACGGAGTGGATTTAAACAGAAATTTTCCTGCACAAAACTGGAAATTAACCCGGAAGGATGAATATTTTGGCGGAGAAAAACCTGCGAGTGAGGTAGAAACGCAGTTTGTAATCTACATTATCGAAAAATATGTTCCGGACTTAATAATTACTTTGCATGAGCCGTATTCTATAGTTAATTATGACGGACCGGCAAGTGAAGAAGCTGAAAAAATATCGCAAATAACCGGCTACAAAGTTGAAAAATCTATCGGATATCCGACTTTCGGAAGTTTTGGAACCTATTGCGGTATTGAAAAAAATATTCCGACAATCACGCTGGAATTGCCGGAACATTGTGAAAAAGAAAGTTTGTGGAATACTAACAAAGGTATTTTTACTTATATAGCGGAGTCATATTAGATTTTTGTTTCTTATTTTTTGAATCCTGTAAATTTTTGCTAATCATAAATACGTTGACTTCCCCTGGCATAAGATTTACGTTTACCTTACCGTCTTCTATAACGGGAGCAATGTTAAATTCCAGAGGTGCAACGATATCTTCCTTTTTCAGGTTTTTAACATTTACTGTCGCTGTATTTGTGTAATTTAAATTTTTGTTTAAAACAACCAGAATCGAAGAATATTTGTAATTTATAATATAAGAAAATATATCTTTGTTGGTTGTATCTAAAAAGCAAAGATTGCCTTTATTCAATATTTCATAAGCCATAATTTTGAATTTGTTAGCAACGGCAAAATCATTGAGCAAATCAGTACTGTTACCGCCGGGTTTTCTTGAAAAATTAAATATATCAAATTTTCCGTTGTGAACATAATAAATGTCATCATCAGTAAATGTTTTTACTGCTTTTTGATTTGCATATTTATACTGGTAAGCATCACCTGTTTGGAATCCGTCAACATAATAAGAATTAACAGGCAAAGTGGATTGAACCCATATCAGCATATCTGCAAACGGCAAACCTCCTGTTATAACAGGAGACATTTCATCATGAGTTGCAAAACTGCCTATTACAGCTTTGGGTGTACCTTTTGTTTCAAAGTCTTTTCTTATATTTTCAACTAGACTTAATTCTTTTTGGAATTTTTCCTGTGTATTCCAATCTTTAAAATTAAAGAAACTTCCGTACCAGCCGTCAAATCCTGCTTCAAGAAGTTTATATGCAGGTGTAAAAGGTGCACCCTGAGCCACAGGCTGAGTCCAACTGTCAGAAGCTTCCGCTAAAAACAAGAATTGCGGGTCTTTGCTCTTGGCATAAGAAATGAGTTTATTCCAGAATTCAGAAGTTTTAGATGTTGCAACATCGGCTCTTATGCCGTCAACTCCAAGCTTTTGAACCATATCAATATATTTTTTGTACTCTGAATATAAAGCATCATTCAGTGTTCCGTCAGCATTTGTGACTTTAAAAAGACGAACATCTGTCCAATCAGACGGTACTACAGGCTGTCCGTCCGGACCTTTTACAAACAGTTCCGGTTTTGCAAGGAAAAGATCATAAGACCCGCAGCTCGGTAAATCAACAATTACTCTTATATTTTTTTTATGGCATTCTTTGATAAAGTTTTTTGCTTCTTCCTCAACCGTAAGATTATTAGTCGGATCATCAAGCTGGGGATTTAATTTTGTAAAATCTGATATTGCATATAAGGAACCGGCTGTGCCAATGGCTTTTATTTTTCCGACAGGTGTGACTGGCAGCAGATGAACGGTATTAATCCCGTAGGAAGAAATTTCATTCAGTCTTTTTACTGCATTAACAAAATTTCCGGCTATATCACCTTTATCAGTTTCAATAATATCGTTTTTATTCTTATCAACAGCATTAAAAGATCTTATATTAACAGCAAGAATTACTGCTTGATTTCTCAAAAATAAATTTTTCAAATCGTTATTCCAAACACCGTTATTCATTGCTGCATTTGCCGGAGTCAATGAACAAACGGAAATTGTAAGAAATAATGAGATAGATAAGTTTATAAAAAATTTTTTCATATTTTACCCCCCGCCATAATACAAATTTGATTATACAGAACTCAAATGGTGATTGCAACTCGACAAGAGTTGAGGTATACTAGGAAAGTATCATTTTATTAATGGAGGCAATACATGCGCATCTACGTTAACGGAAAAAACATTGAAATTACAGACGCAATTAAAGCTTACGCAAAAGAAAAAATCGGTAAAGTGGCAAATCACTATGACCAGATTGAAGGCATAGATGTTATGCTTACAGTAATAAAAAATCCGAGCGTAGCTGAAAATCATACTGCAGAAGTTACCTGCAAATTGACTACAGGTGCGGTACATGTTGCAGAATCCGCAGAATCTATGTATGCAAGTATTGATCTTGTTGCAGATAAACTAGCAAGACAGGTTAAAAAGTTTAAAGATAAAAATCTGGGTAAATCAAAATCAGATTCAATAAGAACAGGTGCTGTTCTTGAAGAATCTGTTGAAGAAACAGTTGAAGAATAATTAAAAAAATAAAAATATTGATAAAAGCTTCCTCTAAATCAGACGGGAGCTTTTATGTTGAAACGAGTTTTTTGACTTCTTTTCTTTTGATTTTCCTTGTTGTTGTTTTGGGCAGTGGTTCTTTATTAATTATAATATTGACGGGTCGTTTGTATGCAGCGAGCCTTTTTGACAAATACTTTACTTCATTTTTTATCCGGCATTCAAGGTCATTATCGTCTTTTGTTGTTTCTAAAACGCTTTGTGCAGGGACTATTACCGCAGTAATATCTTCTGTGCCTTCTTTTGCACCGGTTATTTTCTGTGTGCCGAAAACACAAACTTCTGCAAAATTTTCGCTCTGAGAAAGTACTGCTTCAACTTCTTCTGGGAAAACTTTTTTTCCTCCCGAGAGAACAATCATGTTTTTTATACGTCCGGTTATATGAATATGTCCGTCTTTGTCTATATTGGCAATGTCCCCTGTATGCAGCCAGCCGTCTTTTGTCATTACTTCTTCTGTCAAATCAGGTCTGTTATAATAACCTTTCATAACAGACGGTCCTTTTAGCATTAATTCTCCTGTATTTTTGTCTATTTTTGCTTTCATACTTTTTAAAGGCTTTCCGACTGAAGCTATATCGCCTTTTCTGTCGCAATTTACACAAACAACAGGGCTTGTTTCGCTCAATCCGTATCCTTGAAACACTCTTATTCCAATTCTCTCAAAAAACTCTCCTACGGAAACATCCAGGGGGGCTCCGCCTGATATACATCCGAAAAATTTTCCGCCAAATTTTTTATGGATTTTGAAAAACATTAATTTTCGTACAGAATAAAACGGAATAAATTTGGCTGTGTAAAACATTAGAAAAAATAGTGTTTTTACAAAAAGATTTGAATTTTTAACCTCGTTTTCTATTCCGGTTTTAAGCAATTTTAAAAAAGCCGGAACAACAATCATGAAGTTAATATGTTTTTCCTGCATAATACTCAAAATATCTTTTGGCTTAAGTGTTCTTGTGTAATACACAGATAATCCCCAGCTAAGCATAACAGAAAATCCAACGGTAAGTTCAAACAGGTGATTCATAGGTAATATTGATAATACTGATTTGACATTATGCCTTCCGAAAAATTTTTTATACAATATGGCTATATCATTCAGCTGTGTAAGCATATTTTCAAAAGTAATTTCTACTCCTTTTGGTGCGCCTGTTGTTCCGGAGGTATATATTATGAGTGCTGTGGATTTTTTATTTCTGTGTCTCCACTTTGCTTCATAGTTATCCGGAATCTTAGTTACTGATTGAACAGATTTAGAATTTTCTCCTGTTTCATCCAGCGTTATTATATATTTAATAGATTCAATTTCTTTTTGTAAATCAAGTGCTATACTGACAAAATCATTTGAAACAATTAAAACGGAAGGTTTGCAATCTGCTAGAATTGATTTTAATTCGTATCCGGTAAGCTTTATATCAAGAGGAACCGTAATCATTCCGGAAAGAATTGAAGCAAAAACAGCTCCTCCGAATTCCGGACGTGATTCAGAAAGAATTGCAAGCCTTTCTCCTTTTTTTATATTAATAGAGTTAATCAAATAACAAGCAAGCTTTCTCGATAGTCTCCCTATTCCTTTATATGTGTATTCACTCCAGCCATGAGCTGTCCTTATACCTAATGCCACCCGGTTTTGATAATCATCGGTCTTATTTTCCAGAAATAACAAAATATTATTTGCAGATTTTTTATCTTTTTTGTTAATGTTCATGTCAGAAACCATTTAATTACCTACTCCGTGTTGATACAAATGCAGTACAATTAATTTTTATTTGATGAAAATATGCACAGATGGTAAGTGTCTGCACCAAAAATCAAAGTCTACTTTTATTATATATTATTGCCTGCATTAAAACAAATTTATAAAAAATATGAAAAAATCTAATCTGCTGTTGCCGGCTGGTCTTTTCAATGTATTGTAATTATTATACTGCACGCAAAAGCTTAGTTTCTGTCTTAGCACTTTTCATAAAAACAACTAATGTTGCTTTTATTCGGCAGAGTCTTATCACGAATTTTTTCCGGACAACTTTATGTATTACAATTGAATTTGCATAATTTTGTCATAAGCCTGAATAACTTTTGTTGTTATGTTTGTTGCAACTGTTACCCCGAGTTCTGCTTTAGCCATAGCAGTCATAACATCGTGGATATCTGCATTCCCGTTTTCTTCCATAACATCTTTCATAAGCTGATCAGGCGCATTTAATTCTCTGTTAAAGTTTTCCACAAGACCTGAAAATACTGACTTAAAATCATTTGTTTCCAGCTTTTCCACACGATTCATTCTAAACGGTCTGTTAGATACGCTTATACCGGTATCCAGCTTTGTTGGCTGCATTCTTTCAAATAAATTTATATTCGGTGCAAATTTCTTTTCTATCATAATTAAATTCCGTTTCGTTTATTATCCTAAATAGTTAGCGAGTATATTTTTGACATAGTTTTGAGTTTCTTTAAACGGTGGAACGCCGCCGTATTTATCTACATTGCCGCCGCCGGCGTTGTATGCTGCAAGTGCAAGTACGACATTTCCGTTATATCTTGCAAGCAGACCTTTAAGATGTCTGACTCCGCCGTCAACGTTTTGTACCGGATTGTATGCATCTTTTACACCCAGTCCTTTTGCAGTAGCCGGCATAAGCTGCATGAGCCCCATTGCACCGCAGTGTGAAGTAGCTTTAGGATTGAAACCTGATTCCTGTCTCACAACTGCCATAACAAGTTTTTCGTCAACCCCGTATTTTTGTGAGATTTTTGATATCAACTCCACAATCTGTTGTTTTGTAGGGTTAATAATGTTATTGATTTTATTTTCAACCTTATTGGCAGTCTGTATTGTATTGTTTTGTAATGCATTTGCCGCAGAAGTAAGCGCTAAAAAATTTTTGCTTCCGGTGCGGAATTGTCCTTCGCCTTTCCGGCTTGCTTTCAGGATTTCTGCAAAAGTTGTTTGTTCTGTTTTTACAGCTTCCGGATTAAGCTGTTTTTCAATATTTGCAACATGGGCTCTTATTGATTGAACCCTTTGCATTGCGGCTTCCTTGCCGCCTTGATCAATATATCCTTGTATTAACGGGGAAAACATTAACTTTTGCCTGCCTAACTATTTATTTTTTATTATTGCCTGCCTATTTCTACGGCTCTTTGCGCCATACTTTTTGTGATTGTAATAACCGCAAGGTTTGCTTCATAAGCTCTTTGTGCAATATTTGCATCTGCCATATCAACAATAGGGTTGACATTTGATGTTCTTATATAACCGTTGGCATCCGCATCGGGATGTCCGGGTTTGTATATTCTTTCACCCAGGGTAGGGTCTTCGACCACACCTGTCAGCCTTACACCTCCCTGTTGGAAAGGAATTGTTCCTACGCCGAAAACATCTTCTTTCATGGAGTTTAAAAGACCGTGAAAAGATATATCATCTGTTGCCTGAAGCACGGGAATTTTTCTTACATAGTTAGGTGTATCAAGGTTTGCAATGTTTTTTGCATGGATTTTGAGTCTGGCTCCGTGTGCCTGCAAACTCTTTTGCCCTATACTCATTGTTTCCATTAAACTCATATCTTCACCTTCTTTTTAATTTTTTAAATTATTATCTGCCGACATTGGAGACTGTTCTCATTTCGCTTATGTATGCTGACATTTTTCTGGCTGCAACTGCATATAGAATTGACATTTTTTGCATTTCCGCAAGTTCATAAGTGGGATCAACCCCTACATCCTGCTCTTCTATCAAACCTGACGGACCCAGTTTTATAGAAAGTTCTGTTTCCAGAGGATTATTCATTGTGCCTAAATACTGGTCAAAGCTGATATCCTTTCTTACATAATTCGGTGTATCCATGTTAGCAAGGTTTGTGGACAAAGCACGCTGTCTCTGGGATATCAAATCGAGCATAAGATTATTTTTTATTATCGGATCTTTTGGTGTATACATTACTATCTAACCGCCTTTTTTAAATTATTGTGTTAAATTAATTGATCTTTGATACATATCATCTATTACTTTTATCAGCCTTGTACCTGCAATCATTGAAGAGTTTAGCCTCAGCACTTCGTTGATGTTAGAAATATAATGTGAATTGGAACGTTCAAGACCTCCTTGCGCTACATAGTTATGTTCTTTGACAAGCATTGGCTCTCCTGAGTCAGCAGTCGGCACAACCTTATTGTTCTCTACCGGTTTCAATCCTTCGGGGTTTTGAAACTGAACAACAGGAATTTTTCCTAGCACAGTATGCTGTGTGTGTCCTTTTTCAATAATCAAAACGGTTCCGTCCTGTTTTATTCTTAAACCTTCATGATTTACAGGAACTTTTATTCCGTCTCCGACAAGATAACCGTCGTTGGTAATAATATATCCGTCTTTGTCAAGTTTAAAAGAGCCGTCTCTTGTATATTGAACTTCACCGTTAGGAGATGTTACCGGAATAAATCCCGGACCTGTCAGAGCAACATCTAAAGGTCTGTTTGTTTTCATAAAAGCACCCTGAGAATAGTCATACCGAACTTCTCCGTCAAGATAACCGTTTTCATCAAGGATTTGTTCAAAGCGCACCTGTTTATATGCATTTGTGTTGAGGTTTCCGATGTTGCTGGAAATATAACCAAGACGCTCAAATTGAACATTTGTGTTTATAATACCTCTTCTTATTAATCCTTGTAATGTTGTCATATACTGCCTTTCTTTGAAATTAAACTTTTAAATTATTGCCTTATGAGCTGCTCAATGATTGAATTGCTTTTGACAGATTGTTGTTTTGCATTACAAAAAGCTGTCTGTTGGCTTCAAAATTTCTTTTTACGGGGATAATTTGTAAAATTTCGCTTTGCAAAGATACATTTGAATACTCGTTATATCCCTGTTTTATATTGGGATCCAGTACGGCAACGCCTTGATTTGTCACAACAGAGAGTGTACCTGCGTATTCAAGTTTGTTTGTTGCTTTATTAAAAACTTTTACGTCTCCGTTTGTATATACTTTTACATCTTCTAATTTTTCTGGGACAACCGGAAGTTTTATGGGAGTACCGTCATTTGCCAGAACATGAGCATTTTCCAGTGTTAATAAGTTACCTTCTTTATCAAGTTTAAATCTTCCGTCACGGGTCAATTTTACACCGTCAGGACTTTGATATTGAAAATAACCTTTGTTTGCAATTGCTATGTCCAGAGGGTGTATGGAATGACCGATTCTTCCTATTGAATCGTCAACAGCTGTGGATAGTGCATGAGTGCCTATATACTCTGCAAAAGAAGATACAACAGGGTCTTTTCTCTGGTAGCCGACTTTATCAAATGAATTGTAGTTTTCATTTATTATTCCAATCATTTCTGTCTGCAGGTGCATAGCACGAATACTTGTTGTCAAGCCGTTTTCAAAAAAATTTATTTCACCTCGTAACTTCATAATTTACACCTTTATTTGTGCACATTTACTCTTTAATGATGTCGGCAGAAAAGTCAAAAAAAATAATAAAAAAATATAAAATACTGCATTTACATGATATTCGTAAAGATATGTTAAAGTGGCTGTTAAAAAAAATCAATTTTATAGGCAATTTTTTGTTAATAAATGTATAAAAGAGTTTAGTGATGAAAGGTGGTAGTTAATGAGTATTTCTATTTCAAATGTTTCTGGTGCATCCGGTGTTGCTAATAACAATTTGCCAGAATTTGATTTTGATTTAAATTTAGACGAAAAAACATCAAGCAGACAGGTGGGGAATGTCAAGTCAGAGGTTAGTGAATTATATACTAACGGCAAATTTACGAATAAGACGGTAAAGACATATTATGTTGACAGATTTCAAAGGGAAGATAAAAGTCGTCCTGTAAAAACAACTACTTATTCTTACGATGATTCAGGTATTTTGAAAAAAATAGAAATGAACAAAGAATGTAAGTTTAACAATGAATATAAGTTTAACAAAACTAAAATAGGTAATAATGGTAAATGGTTTAACGCTTATCTAAAGACACCGGATATCATGGCTATCGGAAATGCTGACGGCAGAATAAAGTATGCTAATTTTGGTATTGATTCAGATGGACTTCAAACAAAAATAAAAAACATGCCAAAACATGCGCAAAAGATGTTTTATGCCGCACTCGATTTTCTAATGGAAAATATTAAGAAAATAAGATAAGCAGCAGAGTTTTTATCTCAAACAAATATTTTAATAAATGAGATTCTTCGGGCTAAAGTCCGTAAAATGACATTTTTAGTCATTTGGAAGGTGTAAAACAACTGAAGAATCTCGATTAATATATACAAGAATGACTGGCTTTTTATAGTATCTGCGCAATTTGCTATATAAAGCACAACCGGAGTCAGTTGACTGTATGAAGATTTTTCGTGTCATAATATACTTATGGCAAAGAATAAAGAACGTTTGGATAAAATACTTGTTGACAGAGGCTTTTTTGAAACAAAAAGTAAAGCACAAGGCGCCATTATGGCGGGTGATGTTAAAATCAATGACGAAATAATAACAAAATCCGGTTATCAGCTTGAGCTTAAAGAAAATACAAGAATAGAAATAAAGTCTCTTCCTTTTGTCTCAAGAGGCGGCTTAAAACTTGATAAAGCAATTAAAACTTTTGGAATTGACTTAAAAGACAGATATTGCCTGGATGCAGGTGCGTCTACAGGAGGTTTTACGGATTGTATGCTTCAAAACGGAGCTAAATATGTATATTCTGTTGATGTAGGCTACGGACAAATTGCATGGAAACTACGGCAGGACACAAGGGTAAAAGTTGTTGAACGTACAAATATAAAGAATTGTGATTTTTCGGAAATTTATACGAATACTGATATATTGCCGGATTTTTGTGCTATGGATTTATCTTTTATTTCCATTACAAAAGTTCTTGATAACATAAAAAAATTAATGAATCCTCAAAAACAGGAAATAGTATCTCTTATAAAACCCCAATTTGAAGCAGGGAAAGAACTTGTCGGTAAAAACGGTGTAGTAAGAGAAAGAAACACCCATCTAAAAGTTATATATGATGTGACAGAATATGCAGAGTCAATCGGACTATATCCTCAAAAACTTACATATTCGCCGGTAAAAGGTCCTGCCGGTAATATTGAATATCTTGTACAATTAGTAAACATAAAGACTGATTTTGACAGAGAATTGATAAGTAAAATTGTAGATGAGGCAAATTCAATAGATTTTTAGGTACATAACAATGAAAAAGAAAAAAAAGAAAAACAAAGATTCTATAAAAAATAGTTCTTTTATAAAATATACTTTTTGGCTCATTCTTCTTGTTTTTGCATATTTCGGTTTTAATGCACTTTCTTACGCACGCCCTTTAAAATTTGCGCATATTTCGGATATTCATCTTTCCGATAAAAGTACGGATACAAGCTACAAGCTTTTGTCCCATTCCAAAGAACTTTTTAAAGATGAAATTGCCCAGATTAATTCCGTAGACGATATAGACTTTGTAATGATTACCGGAGATTTAATAGATAAGCCCAGAAAAGATCTTCTGGAAGATGCATGCGATATGCTTAAGAAGTTAAAAGCTCCATGGTATTTTACATTTGGCAATCATGACGCTGCTGTCGGAACAAGTTTTAAAAAAGACAAATATTTTGATTATTTAAAAAAAAGAAATAAAGACATAAAATCTGACACGTTTTATTATTCTTTTGAACCTAAAAAAGGTTACAGAGTAATAGTTTTAGATGCTTCTGTTGATAATAAAATTACAGCAAACGGTACACTGCCGGAGGAACAATTAAACTGGCTGGATAAGGAGCTTAAAAAAGCACAAAATGCGCAGGAATTACCCTTGATTTTTCTTCATTTTCCTTTAAAAGAGCCGTTTCCCAGTTTCCATCACAGAATTACAAATTCACAGGAGTTTTCAAACATTTTAAACAAATATAAAATGCCCATGGCAGTGTTTTCCGGACATTATCATGCTGCAAAAATTTATAAAGAAAACAATATTTTACATGTGAGTACTCCGTCACTTGTATCGTATCCAAATGCTTTCAGGATAGTTACCGTTAATAACCTTAAAGACAGAGTTATATTTACATTCGATTACAGAGAAACAAGACTAAAAGAATTACAAAAGAAAGCCAAAATTATGACATTTTCTTCTTCAACTCTGGCAGGTGAAGAATCGGACAGAAACGGGATTGTTATTCTGGAAAAATAAGTTAAAATAACATGAGACTATTTGAAATTTCGGAGTGAATATCATGAGAGAATCCAAAGGCAAATTTATTGTAAAATTCAGAGGTGTGCGAGGAAGCCACCCCACTCCGGATTTTAATTTTCTTGAATACGGCGGAAATACCGCATGTATAGAAGTTAATGTTAACGGACATCTTATTATACTGGATGCAGGCACCGGAATTATAAAATGCGGTTATGAACTTATGAAAGACTATGCCGCACAGTTTCATAAAGCTCCAATTTGTGCAACTGTTCTTTTAAGTCATTTACACAATGATCATATACAAGGGCTGCCTTTTTTTAAGCCTTTACACATAAATACTTCCAAAATAAATATCGTAGGATTTTCTGACTACGAGGAAGGTTTGGACAATGCAATATCAACACTGATGTTTGAAAAATCCTTTCCGTTAAGCCTTAATGATTTAAATTGCAAGTTAAGCTTTTATGATATCAATGATAATTATGCACTGGTTTTTAATGAAGAGGACACAGATCCCGAAATGATAAAGATTCAGTGTGATGATGATTATTTACCGGAGGACGAAGAGGTTGTTGTAAGCTGTTTAAAATCAAACTCTCATCCTAAAGACGGAGTAATGATTTATAAAATTGCATACAAAGACAAATCTCTTGTCTATGCTACCGACACGGAAGGCTTTGTCGGAGCAAATAAAAAACTCGTATTATTTGCAAGAGATACTGATTTACTTATTCATGATGCACAATATACTAGCGAAGAATATCTTAATCCGTATTTCTCAAAACAGGGCTACGGACATTCGACATTTGATATGGCTTTAGAAACATATTCACAGTCAAAAGCCAAATCACTTGCATTTTTCCACATGGATCCGAATTATAATGACGAATTTTTACTTGAGATAGAAAATCATTATACTGAAAATTGTAAAAGCTGTTTTATTCCAAAAGAAGGTCAGGAAATTGTGCTTCTATAGAATATTTATTGTTTTATGTCTGTTTTTTATGCCTGTATGCGCACATGCAAAAATGGAAGTTATGAAAATCGATGCGCAAAAAAATGCGATTGATCATAACAACCGCGGTATTATTTATATGCAGGACAGATACTATGCTGCAGCTATTAAAGAATTTCAGATAGCAATACTTCTTGATCCTCAAACACAGGCAAGCTCTGTATATTATGCAAATCTTGCAAATTGCTATATGAAAATCGGATATCCCGCACTGGCACAGGATACATTGCAAAGAGCAGTAAAACTTCATCCTATGAATTTCGGGCTGTATGAAGATCTTGCGGTTGTATACAAAAGGCTGGGAATAACTGAGCAAAAACTTAAACAGTATCAAAAAGAAAGTGAAAAAAATCCTTTGTCACGTGTTATGGCAGGACTTATCCTTATGGAACAGGGCAAGACTGATGCAGGTCTTGCAAGATTGCAGGAATTTGTTTATTCAGAGCCGGATTTAATTATTACAAACGGCGTTAAAAACTATATTGAAAAACATTCGAGTATAAGATATTAGATATTAGATTTAAAAATTATTTTTGTACAGTTCTTAATCATTACCTTTATACAAATATACAGGACAATAAGAAACGTAAATAGTAGTTTTTATTATCCTGTATTAAATAATTGTAAATATCAAAATTTAATTTTTATGTTTTTTACTGACAATAGCTGCGACTCCTGCCAAAACAAGACCGATTAAAGCAAACATACTGCCTGTTGCTCCGGCACGAAAAGCCATTGTTTTAAGCGGAATCAATGCAGATTTTTTCGTAACCACTCTGTACGCATTTACCAGACTGTCCATAATACCGCTGACCACTACGCCTGCAGCAAACTGTGTGCCGATATATCCTGCAAAAGCACCTAATTTGCTTTTTTTCTTTTTATTTTTAACTTCTTCAGGTTTATAGTCTACAAATTCTTCAGGTGCTTTTTGTGCAAAAGAAGGTTTTGAATTGGTTTTTGAATAATGATTTGTTGAAAAGTTTACTGCTTGAATCATACTTTTACTCCTTACTTGATATAAGTATAAAGCCTATAGTAATATTTTTTTGCTATTTGCATAAAAAAATGTAACATAAGTTCACTATTATGATAAAATTGTTGTAATAGTTCTTATCGGAGTTTCTTATGGACGAAAAACATTTAATTCTTGAGCAATACAGGATTTATAATGAAATGAAAGAAAGTTTTATTAACCGTTCTTTTATGATAAACAGATTTTTTATTATCATGTCTGCGGTATTGCTTTTTGGATTAATTTTTGCAAAAATGCTTTTATTTAACCAGTTTTACTTACTTCTCGGGATTGAAATTTTTGGTCTTGCTTCCTGTATTATGTGGATATCAAATCAGGATGCTTATTCCACTATAATCAAAATTAAATATAATGCTGTTATAGAAAAACTTGAAGAAGACTTGCCAAAAGCACCTAATAAAGATGAATACAAAGAACTTACGGACAAACGGTCAAAAAAAAGAGTCGTTCTGGTAAAAGATATCCAAAAGTGGTTTGCTGTACTGCTAATGTTGATATTTTTTGCAAATCTTTTGATTGATTTTGTGAATATTATACTGGCATACTTGCTAAATGCATAATATAATGTTTGAACGTGACTCCCTTGTCCCTGGGTGGGGGATATAGTGATGCGTACGGCTTGTTTTGAAATTTATTTAATCAGCATACAATCGCCGTAGCTGTAAAATTTATATTTTTCTTTTATAGCTTCTTTGTATGCGTTAAATACAAAATCTTTCCCTGCAAAAGCCGAGGTAAGCATAATTAGAGTTGATTTAGGCAAATGAAAGTTTGTGATTAATTTGTCGACTGTCTTGAATTTAAAACCAGGGTATATAAATAAAGTCGAATCATCTATTGTTTCAATAATTTCATCATACAAACACATACAAGTTTCCAGTGTACGCACGGTTGTAGTTCCGACTGCGGTAATTTTTTTGCCCTGTTTTTTTGCATCAGTTATTATTTTTGCAGTTTCCGCACTGATTTCAAATTGTTCGGAGTCCATTCTATGCTCGAGTATATTATCGACTTTTACAGGACGGAATGTACCCAAACCGACATTTAGCGTAACATAACAAATCTGCACGCCTTTATTTTGTAATTTTTTGAGAATTTCTTCTGTAAAGTGCAGACCTGCCGTGGGTGCTGCAACAGAACCTTCTTTTTGTGCGTACACAGTCTGATATCTTTCATAATCCAGATTTTTCAACTGTTCATCTGTCATCTGGCGTTCAATATAAGGCGGCAGGGGAACATGCCCGACTTTATCCAGAATTTCATAGAAATCACCGTCATAATGAAGCTCTACAAGCCATTTACCTTCATTTTGTCTTGTCAGGACTTTTACATATAAATCAGGTGAAATTTCTATTAAAGATTCTTCTTTAACCCTTTTTGAAGGATTTATAAGTACTTCCCAGGTAATATCACCTATTTGCTTGAGCAAAAAAACTTCGATGTTAGCACCTGTATTCTTTTTCCCGTAAAGCCTTGCAGGAATTACCTTTGTGTTATTGAGTACAATTACATCATTTTCATTAAAATAGTCAGTTATATCGTAAAAATGTCTGTGCTCTATTGACTGTTTTTGTTTGTCAAGAACCATCATTCTGCAATTTTCACGTTTTTCTGACGGTTTTTGAGCAATCAAATCCTTTGGCAGTTCATAATCATATTCAGATATAGGTATAATTTTTTGTTCTTTCATATTTCTTCCTTAATCCAAACCTGTATACAGGTCACGGGATTTTAGAATAATTGCATTTTTATAACACTTTCCGCAATTCTTACCGTGTTGAGTGCAGCCCCGATTCTAATATTGTCTGCAACACACCACAGGTCAATTGCATTGTCAAAAGCTATATTTTTTCTGATTCTTCCTACGTATACAGGATTTTTTCCTGCTGCATCACGTGGCGTCGGATATACATAGTTTTCGGTATCGTCGACAACCTCTACTCCCCAGGCATGTTCAAGAATTTCTCTTGCTTTTTGTGCAGTTATTTCCTTTTTAAATTCAATTGTTACAGCCTCTGAATGTCCGTGAAATACAGGAACTCTGACGGCTGTGCAGGAAATAGGGGTATCTTTGTCCAGATGAAGTATTTTTCTTGTTTCATTGGTAACTTTCATTTCTTCTTTTGTATAACCGTTATCACAGAATACATCTATTTGAGGAATTACATTGTAGGCAATCGGTTTTTTAAATTTAATATTTTCAAAAGGTCTGCCTTCATTTTCCGCAATTGTATTGTCTTTGAGTTCATTTATTGCAGCAAGACCCGCACCGGAAACAGCCTGATAAGTACTTACTATCATTCTCTTTATTTGTGCAAAGTCATGCAAAGGTTTTAAAACAAGCATTAATTGAGATGTGGAGCAATTAGGGTTCGCTATAATTCCCTGATGGTTTCTCAAGTCTTCATCGTTAACACCCGCAATAACTAGAGGAACATCTTTTTCCATACGATAAGCACTGGAATTATCAATGTATACGCAGCCTCTTTTAACAGCCTCCGGCGCAAGTGCCAGAGAGGTAGAACCGCCGGCTGATGCAAGTACAATATTTACCCCGTCAAAAGCTTCCGGAGTTGCTTCAATAACGGTATATTCTTTGTCCTTAAATGTTATTTTCTTTCCGGCACTTTTGGTACTTGCCAGAAATTTTATTTCATTAAAAGGTACGTTATCTTCCACAAGAATCTTTAAAATTTCTCTTCCTACAACGCCGGTTGCGCCTAAAACAGCAATATTAGGTTTAATCATACATTCTCCAGATTTTTTGATATATTGAAACAACAGCAATCCTTCATTATTGGCTGCTTGTGTGTAATAAATGATTCGTAAATCATTTTTACAATCAGATTATATTACAAAAACATTATCAATATTTACAATTTTGTGTTTATTTTTTGCTGTTGTAAAATTGTATTTATTAGACCAGGGAGATATAATAGATGGAATTAGATGTTATAAGAAAAACTGATCCGGATGTTGCGACGGCTATAGAAAAAGAACTGGAAAGACAGAGAAATACAATTGAACTTATTGCAAGTGAAAACTTTACATCGCCTGCTGTTATGGCGGCGTGCGGTTCCGTACTGACAAACAAATATGCAGAGGGTAAGCCGTACAAAAGATTTTATAACGGTTGCGAAAATGTTGATGTGATAGAAGAACTTGCTCAAAAAAGAGCATGTGAACTTTTTAAAATGGATCATGCAAATGTTCAGCCCCACAGCGGTGCTCAGGCTAATATGGCTGTATTTATGTATGCACTGAATACAGGTGACACCGTACTGGGAATGGATTTATCAAACGGCGGACACCTGAGCCATGGCTCGCCGGTTAACTTTTCAGGAATTAACTACAATATTGTAAGTTACGGTGTTGATGAAAACGGTGTTATAAACTACGATGATGTAGAAAAATTGGCAAAAGAACATAATCCGAAACTTATCATTGCCGGTGCAAGCAACTATTCTAAAATAATTGATTTTAAAAGATTTAGAGAAATAGCAGACGCAGTAGGTGCATATCTTATGGCTGATATTGCACATATTGCTGCTCTTGTTGCCGGAGGTGTACACCCGTCGCCTGCCGGTTATGCACATTTTGTCACTACTACCACACATAAAACATTAAGAGGACCGAGAGGCGGTATTATAATGTGTGATGCCGAACATGCCGCCGGTATTGATAAAGCGGTGTTTCCGGGAATGCAGGGCGGTCCTCTGGAACATATTATTGCAGGTAAAGCAATTGCTCTTAAAGAAGCACTGGAACCTTCTTTTAAAGAATATGCCGCTCAAATAGTGAAAAATGCTAAAGCTCTCGCAAACGGGCTTATGGACGAAGGAATGGACATAGTCGGTGGCGGTACGGAAAACCATCTTATGACATTAGATTTACGAAAATTTAATAAAACAGGAAAGGACATTGCTAACGTATTAGAGGAGGTTGGTATTACTGCAAATAAAAATACCGTACCTAACGATCCGCAAAGTCCTTTTGTTACAAGCGGAGTAAGACTCGGAGCTGCTGCTGTCACGACAAGAGGGTTTAAAGAAGATGATATGGTTGAAGTTGCAAGGATTATTGCAGGTGCAGTAACCGCATCAGATAATAAAATTGCCCTTCAAAATTTAAAAGAACGTTCTCTAAAATTATGTAAAAAGTATCCGTTGTATGAAGGAATGCAGGTATAATGATTTCTTTGAAACTGTCCAATGCACATATACTGGGAATGATTATGGCTTATTTATTAGGCTTTTTTATCATGCCTTTCGTTATATTCTTTGCAAAGAAGAATAATTTAATAGATAAACCTAATGAACGAAAAATACACCATGAGCCGATAGCACGATTGGGTGGAATTGCCATCTGGTCAAGTTTTATGCTGGCATTTTTGCTGCTTGTTGTCCTTAGTTATTATCCATACGGTAAACTCTTATCGGGGATACTGCTTGGAGGCTCTTTAATGTTTTTGCTCGGTCTTATTGATGACATATACGGACTGAATGCAAAGTTTAAATTAATGATTCAAATTGCGATAGCGTCTATAGTGTTTTTCCTTGGTATTAGTGTTGATACTATATACAATCCATTCGGAGAACCGCTGCATCTCGGAATTATAATTTCATATATTGTTACAATACTGTGGATAGTAGGTATTTCAAACGCTTTAAACTTTATTGACGGTGTTGACGGACTTGCCGGTTCTATTGTAACAATTTCATCAGTAACGCTTGGGCTGATAGCTGTAGCTATGACTCCCACAAATGCAATCAGTGCTTTGATTGCATTCATACTTGCCGGTTCAATGCTGGCTTTTTTAACATACAACTTTCATCCCGCAAAAATATTTATGGGTGATTCCGGTTCTTTATTTGCCGGATTTTTGCTTGCTAGTTTATCAATAACCGGTGTGATGAAATCTCCTGAATTAACAATGTTTGTACCGTTTTTTATATTATCTGTACCTATTTTAGATATTACATTTTCTTCATTAAGAAGAATAGCAAAAGGGGTATCTCCTTTTACACCTGATGCAGAACATTTGCATCACAAACTCTTACATGCAGGATGTACGCAGAATCAAACAGTTCTTATACTGGCTACTGTAGCTGTAATTTCGGGAGCTATTGCCAGTTTTATTGTTGGCACTTCATTAAAATTCTTTGTTTATGCAATTTTAATTTCTGTTATAATGCTGTTATTAAGCTTTATGGCAAGTAAAAACAAAGATTAGATATGGGAAAGGCTAAAAAAAGAAATTTCAGAAAAGGTATAAATTCAGGAGAGATTGCTCCCGGTTTTTTGACAAGTATGTCCAGACAAGAGGCGCTGGATTATGTAATAAAAAGAATTGAAGAAAAAGATTTTAGTTTAAAGACAAAAGATATAATTTCTCTATTTGGAATATCTGCAGAGGAGCTTGCCGAAGCCGGTGCTGCTTATGAAGATTTGCAGGCACTAAAGGGCTTATTTCTTTAAATAGTTAATATTTAAAAAATTTTTTTGGCAACTTTTTTATTTATGTGGTTTATACAGTCATGTAATAGCTAAAAGGATTATTTATGGAACTTCAACCAAATCAATCATTTTTTTTAAGAATGTGCAGTGCTATAACTAACAAAGATTACTACAAAACATCTTCCGGTGTTAAAGTCGTAACAGAAAAAGATTTTGGCACAGTACAGCTATCGGATGACAATACAGTAAAAATCTATAATGCAAAAAAAGTTTCTGTATACGGGACAAAAGGTGATGATAAAATCTATGTTGCAAATTCACAAGTATATGCTATCAAACCCGGCAAAGGAGATAATAAGACATTTTTGGATAACTGTACTTATAAAAAATATAACAAATTCTGGGGCACCGGAAGTTATATTATGACCGGCGGCGGGGAATTCTCTTCTTACAAAAAAGGTAGTGATATTGTTAAAATCAATGGTGACTTTAACGGCATAATTTATGCACAGCAGGGTGCCGGCAAAGCATACGGTAATGACAAAAAAGCTCATAAAGATATCATACTTATAAACGGCAATAATAATGGTTATATAAATATTGATACCCACGATTCAGTAAAAATCTCAGGTAAAGAAAAAGGCAAAATCATCAATCAATCTATAATATATTTTTAGTTTAAACACGCAATTTTGAAGATGATGTTGTTTTATAAATATAAGGTAGCCATAATATTGTCTGAGTGGGACCTCGCTTGTAGGAGTGGTACACGGAGTGCGAGTGGCGCCGAGTCTAGCATTTTACGGAAGTGACCCCATGCGCTTGTTGACTGTGCCGGACTTATTGTTAAATATTGAACTTGCTTATTGCACAGGTTCAACAAGTAGTCGGAGTCAGTTGACAATATGAAAAAGGGGTGCAAAATGTCACTGTTAATTTCAGAAACTAATAATATTTCATCAAATATTAAATCAAAGACAGTTACAAAAAAAACATCGGATAATAACAAATCAGTAAGTAAAAAAGATAGGAAAGTTTTACTGCAAGCGACACTTACTGCGCTCGGAATAGCTGGAGCTGCTGCAATAGCTATATATAAAACAAAAAGCATAATTAATACCAAAAAAGCTATACAACAAGCAGCTAAGCTCTCAGAAGAAAGAAAAGCCGCAGCTGAAATTCTTAGAAAAGCAAAAGAAGAAGAGATAAGACAAGCTGAAACTGTTGCTCAACAAAAGCTGAAACAGCAGACTGAACAAAGAGCAAGAGAAGAGGCAGGATTTGAAATCAGAAAAGAAACTGAAGTACCGCAGAAAGACTCAAAAACATCCGTGCAAATAACAGCACAAAAAGCTGCGGAACAAAAATTACATAAGGAAACAATTTCAGAGCTTAATAATTTGTCAGCATTACACGGCATGCAAGAGCTTAATGTTAATATACCCGTAGATGAAATCAGTAACAATATTGTTCGCTTATATTTCACACATAATAAAGAACTCAAACAAACTTCCGGTATAACAACTGACATTATTAATATAATAAAGACCGCAGAATCAAAAGGTGACTCTGTTACAATTGATGAACTCAAAAAAGTGCTGTCTGATTGTATGACTCCTGTTGACATACTTAAAGATAAAATAAAAACAATTAAAGATGACAGATGTACAATATCAACAATTGGCGAATTTCTTAATATCATTGATAACAAAAATACATATATAAAAAACATATTGAACATGATGGATGAAATGCCGAAAGCGGAAGGAGAAAAAACTTCCGAATATTTGCAAAAGGTAATTTCTGCACATATAAATAAAGCCCAAAAAGAAGAAGCGGCATTTGAAGAGCTAATCAAATCAAAATTGCACTATGCGGATGATTCTCCCGAAAATAAGATACAGCTCACTCCGGCAGAGAAACAGGAACTTATTGACAAATTGAACGAATGCACAGGTCTCAATTTAAGTGCAGATACGCCTTTATATAAACTTTCCGACATTTGGAAAAACAAATATATAAGCGGAATGACTCCGGACCTGTCACAAAGTGCTGAAACAGCAATATTATCGAACTTTCCAAAAGCATCTGCTGATGCATATTATCTGAAACATCCTTATAATCCATTTATAGCTGCAAATTACAGGCATAAACCTCTTTGCAGATGGATGCAGATTAATAATATCGACGATTTCCTGAGACAATTTGCAGATGAAGGATGTGAATACAGTTATAACAGATTGCAATCCTGTTCTGTAAATTATCACTTCGGAGAAATTAAATCATTTAACGACTGGACTTCAAAATATAATGTAAAATTTATTATTCATCCAAAAACATCAACACATCGTGCCGTTGAAATGGGTGAGGGCAAATACGGTAATACGGAAGCTATATATCCTGCCGGTGAAAAGTTTAAATATTTAGGAAAAATTAAAAGAGAAGTGGCTAAAGATAGTCTGGCTGGAGTCAATGAAACATTCTACAGGTGGGAAATACACCTTCAGGAAATGTAACTATACATCAAGATAACTGTTTGTATAGACCTTTTTGTTTAACAAAATTTGAGCTGTTTTAATTATTTTTACCTGTTCAGTATCATTTTTGTCATATTCCACAGATTCCGGTTCTTCAAAATTTTGCATCATGTTATACAATGCAAGAAAAGTTTCATCATAGCTTTTTTGTGTATTTTGTTGTTCTATAACAGTATTTATTCTCAATAATTCATCATCAAACGAATCAACAATTGCACTGTCCAAACCGCAGCCCATTGCAAGCACCATAAATACCCGGTTAATTAAAGGTCTCAATTCTTTAGGGCAGCCGTTAGAAACATTAGAAAGACCTATTGTTGTCATAACTGCAGGCTCAAAGCTTTCTTTCAGCATTCTTATTGTATTCAATGCCTCGACAGCCTGTGACTGGTCAACACAAACCGGAAGAATAAGAGGATCAAAGTATAATTTATCACCTGATATACCTTTTTTTTCAGCAGCTGCTGATATTTCAAAAGCAAGCTCGAGTCGTTTATCGGATTCTTTAGGAATTCCACATTCACTGTTCATTGTGAGGGCAATCAGATTGCATCTGTATTTTGCTGCAGTATCTGTTACTCTGTCTAATCGTTCAGCATCAGCATTTGTGCTGTTTATAATCCAATTCTGCGCATTTTTTGCAAGAACAAGCCCTTTTTCTATCTCTTCTGCATTTGTACTGTCTAAGGACAGCGGAATATCTGTCATATCTGTTGCTATATTTACAAGCCACTCCATTGTACCGGAAAAAACACCTCTTGCCGGTCCGATATTTAAATCTATCCAGTCAGGGTTTGTTTTTATCTGTTTTGACAGAAGATTCCTTATAAATGATTCATCTCTGTTTAAAATTGCTTCTTTTGTTGATTTTGATATAATATGAAGATTTTCTGATATAAGTTTCATTGTTATTCCTTTTTTATAAAAGATTACCTAAAATTTTGCCTGTTGCGTATTCTTTATTTAGTGTATAAAAATGCATACCTCTTACTCCGGATTCAATAAGCTCTTTACACTGTTTTATCGCAAACTCAATACCTGTTTGTTTTATATAGTCCTTATCATCTTTATGTTTATTGAGCTTTGTAAGTAAATCCTGTGGAATATCCACATTAGAAAGAGATGTCATTTTTTCTAAAGTTTTAAAATTTGTTACGGGAAGTATACCGGGGATAATCGGGATATTTATACCTTTGCTTTGACATTTTTCGCAAAAATTAAAATAGTGTGCATTGTTAAAAAATAACTGTGTATAAATCACATCAGCACCTTTATCTACTTTGTTTTTCAGATATTCAATATCCATTTCTGGTGATACCGCTTCTTTATGCACTTCCGGATAACCTGCAACTGCTACTGACAAGGAACTCTGTTTTTTTATGTATTCAACAAGTTCCGATGCATATTTAAAGTCGTGACAAACTTCCTGAGTGCCGGGTATATCACCCCTTAAAGCAAGTATGTTTTCTATTGAGAGTTGTTCAAGAATTTTTAAATAATTTTTTATATTCTTTTCACTTGTTGATACACATGTAAAATGAGGCATTGGCGTTGTTTTTAAATCTGTTTTAATCCTTTTTATAATTTCAACTGATTCAGATTGATTTGAACCGCCTGCACCGTATGTTACGGATATTAAAGAAGGTTGATACTTCATAAGTTTTTCTAATTCCAAAAACAGCTGTTCTAATTTTTGTCCGTCCGCATCATTTTTAGGAGGGAATACTTCATAAGATATAACGGGTTTAGCTGTATTTACAGAATAAATTTCTTTTAGTTTCAAATTTTACCCTCTCTATTTATTAATTGAAAAATAAACATCTTTTAAACGTTTTTTGCTTACATGTGTATATATTTGAGTAGTTGATACATCACTGTGTCCCAAAAGCTCTTGTACAACTCTCAAGTCCGCTCCGTTTTCGAGCATGTGCGTAGCAAAACTGTGCCTTAGTGTATGCGGAGAAATATGTTTTTTAAGTATTTCTCCCTGCTTACTTATAAAAGCATAAACATCCTGTCTTGTCACAAAATGCCCGTTGTCTTTTATAAAAAAACGTTTTGTATTCAGTTTGTACTTTTTTGTCAATATTTCTCTGTGTTTTAAGTATTTAATTACAGACTTTTTTGCTTTTTCACCGATTGGAATAATTCGCTCCTTAGAACCTTTACCAATGCATCTGACATATCTTGAAGAAAGTTCAATGTTATTAAGCTCCAGATTTACAAGTTCCGATACCCGCAAACCTGCACCATACAATAATTCAAGAGCTGCTGTTTCAATCTCATTGAGATGATTTGCGAGAATTTTATCTATTTCATTTACAGACATTACTTTGGGGAGCTTTTTGGTAAGCTTTGGCAATTCAACTCCTGAAGAAGGATCATCTTTTATAATTTCATTTGCATTTAACCACCTGAACCAGCCTCTAATGGCGGCAAGTTTACGTGTTATGCTTGCAGGAGAATAATTTTTGTCATGGAGTTCTTTTATATAATAGTTTATATGAGTACGTTTTACGTTTGAAAAATCATCTATATTATCCGTTGTGAACATAAAATCACAAAAAGCAGTTAAATCCCGTCTGTATGCAGCAATTGTATTTTCTGCCAGACCTCTTTCTGCTTGCAGATATTCAAGATATTCAGCTATAGCTTGTATAATCATAGATTCATTATACAACTTTTAATATTAATTATATTCAATCATTTTGCTGATAAAATAACGGAATTTCAGCTATTCTTTATTTTTAACCATGATTTTTACAATAGATGCAAGAGATACAACAACACACAAACCGCAAAACATTATAAAAAAGCTGTCGATAACTCTTAAATGTATATGGAAAATTTTTAACCCGGCATATACCAGTACTGCAGCAGCATACATATATACTAGATATTCAGCTTTCATCTTTAATACTCCTATGATGCAGTATAAAATTTATTATACCCTTGTTTTAGCTAATTGTATATAAGCTGTTTTGCAAAATTTATTGAATCGTCGGAAATTTCGCCTGCAGCAAGCATAGCAATAGCTTTTATTCTGTTTTTTTCATCAAGTGTATAAACTTTTACATTCGTTTTTTCATCTTGAGTTTTTGCAACATAAAAATGTCTGTCAGATTTTGCTGCTATTATCGGCTGGTGTGTTATTGATATAATCTGATGAGTTTTTGCCAGCTCTTTAATTGTTTGTGCAACCGCCTGACAGGCGTTCCCTGATATTCCAGTATCAATTTCATCAAAGATAACCGTATTAATATTGTCAGTTTTTGCAAAAATTGTCTTTAATGCCAGCATAACACGGGAAATTTCCCCGCCGGATGCAATTTTTGCAAGGGGTTTGGGTGATTCGGAAATATTAGTAGAAATCAAAAATTCAACATTGTCAGAACCGTTTGCAGAATAATCACAGTTTGTTATCTGTATTTCAAATTGAACTTTCGGCATGTCAAGCTTTTCCAGTTCATTTCGAATTTTTTCAGACAGGTCTTTTGAAAGTTCTTTTCTGGATTTGGTAAGATCTGCCGCTGCAGATTGCATTTTTGTATAAAATTCTTGTTTTTGTGTTTCAAGAAAATTGATTTCCTCTTGAGAAAATTCAATTGAATTGTACTCACTCAAAAATTTATCATATTTTTCAAGAACCTGTTCGAGCGTGTTGCCGTATTTGCGTTTTATTTTGTCAAGCACATCAATTCTTTGCTGTACTTCATCCAGCCGCTGCTCATCAAGCTCCATTGCTTCCGCATAGTTTCTGAGCGATGAAGATATTTCTTTTAAGGCTTCTTGTATATCCACAATCTGAGACTCGTAATCACAAAGATTGGAATCTGTTTCAGCGGCCTTGGAAATGTTTGTTTTTACTTTCCCCAGCGCTTCAAGAATGCATCCGTCTTCTCCGTATAATGTCCAATATGAAGAATATGTTAATTCTTTCAGCTTTTCGGTATTTGAAAGCACATTTAATTCTTCTTCAAGTTTTTTGTCTTCTTCCGTGTCTTCAATTGCCGCAGATTCTATTTCATCTATCTGAAATTTTAAAAATTCTACCTGCTGCTGTGTTAATTGTGTTTTGTTTTTTGCATTTTCAAGTTTTTTTAATACATTGTTGTATTCTTCGTAAATTGATTTATAAGAATTTAAAAGATTTAAATGCTTTTCTCCTGCGTAACAGTCAAGGAGTTTTATGTGATATCCGGGCTTTATATATGTATATGTCATGTGCTGGTTATGGATATCGATTAACATTTCTCGCAAAGATTTTATTATATCCTGCGTAACAAGAGCTCCGTTTACACGGGAACGTGAACCGGTTTCTGTAAGCTCTCTTGATATCACAAGTTCATTGCCAAAATTTTCTATACCTGTTTCCTTTATAAACTCTTCGGGTAAAGTCTGTTTTAAACTTAATGTCAGTTCTATCAAAGCACGATTCTTACCGGATTTTATCAAATCTTTTCCTGCACGTGCACCGAATGCCAGATCAATAGCGTTTATGATAATACTTTTTCCTGCACCGGTTTCACCTGTTATTACATTAAAGCCGCTGTCAAAATCCAGCTGTAAGTCATCAATAATTATAAAATCTTTTATAAAAAGCGATTTAATCATAGTTTATCGTTCCGGTCCCACTCCCCATTGAAGTTTTTTTCTTAATATAGAATAAAACCCGTTATTTTCTTTTTTTAGAATAACAAGCTTTGCCATTATACTGCTTTTTTCAATTGTTATCGGCTTATCAAAGTCTACATCTATTGTCTCCTGTCCGTCAGCAGAGAGTTTTAGTTTAGTGCAGCTTTTGCAGCTTGAAATACTTATCTTTTCAGAAGCCGGTATAACAAGAGGTCTGGCTGTAAGTGTGTGCGGACAAATAGGTACAATTACCACTGCCTCAACATCAGGCATGATTACAGGTCCGCCGGCAGAAAGTGTATAAGCAGTTGAGCCTGTAGGAGTTGATATTATTATACCGTCAGCAAGATAATCGCATACAACTCTGTCATTTATTGATAAAAACAGCTTTGATGTTCTGGAAAAAGTGTCTCCCTTTATTACAATGTCATTTAATGCCAGTATATCATTAAATGAAGACAGCATCATTCTGTTTTGAATAAAATATTGTCTTTCGATAAGCTGCACTGGTAATTCTGGAATTTCATCAGGATTTAACTGTGCAAGAAAGCCAAGCCTGCCAAGATTTATACCTAATACAGGTATACCTTTCGGCGCACAAAAACGGGCTGCTTTTAATAGCGTACCGTCTCCGCCTACCGTAATTACCAAAGAAGCATTGTAATCCGGAAACGGGGCAATATCAACAATTGCTTGCAAACCGCTGTTTTTTAATACTTTTAATGTATGATTGGCAACATCTGCGGCATCAGCTACTTTTTTATTATAAACAATTGATATTCTGTCTAATGACAACAAATTATCCTGGCTGCTCATACAGGAATTATACTATAACAGAGAAAAACAGACTATATTAAAATAATTATTTATCAGCTCCGGAATCTATAGCATCACATATACCGCAGCATGCTTTTTCATACGCATAAGGTACATTGTCTGCTTCCATTAGCTCAAAGGAATCATCGCAGGCTTTCATTCCGGCTCTGACGAGATCAGTATTGTTTATATAGAAATCAACAGCATTTTTTACACACTGAACCATTTCAGGATTTTCTATTTTTCCTGTCTGCTTTACAAGAATACGTCCGTATGTATCGGCAGCCTGTGTACCGTCTGTTACTGTTTCAGACGGAATGCTTTCTGCTTTTTTCGGCAGTTTAGATTCAGCATCATCACCTTTTTTTATATTTGGTGTATATGCCCTGCCTGTATTATTTATATTAAAGTTATTATCCAGATTTGACATTTTGCTCTCCAAATTTTTATTCGTGTATTTTCATGCTTAAAAACATGAACAGAATTTTTTTTGCTAGTTAAACGAAAAAAATTTTTTATTTGTATATACAAATTTCTAAAATTTTATTATTTTTCTATCTTAAAGTCAAGTATATCGGGATATTTTATTTTTTTTTAAAATATATACTTCTTTAATATATCTTAATAATTTAAGGTGCAGACAAATTAATTATTGTAAAGAAATGTAACAGTATATACTAAAAAGTGAAATTTTTAATTTAGTATATACTTTATATATATGTAAGACAAAACAAAGTTAAACGAACATTAAATAAGCACACAATAAACCATTTAAATAAGATGAGACTTTCACACTAACACTAACCTACCTAACTTCCTAACCTTCCCTTCCTATTAAAAGTATTGCTCTAATGAAAATTAGAGCTTTTTTTTGCGGATTTGCCTTCTTTTTCCGTTGAGCTGAGGCGAAACGTGCAAAATGGCTTCACGAAATTATCAAAGGTTTTTCTTTGTATTATTGATTTGTAAACAGTGAAAGAGCGGCTGTGAAGTCGAACGAAGTGAGCGAACAGCCATGTGAGCAAGGTCGACGAAATGGAAAATTTTTAGAAAAAAATTTCGAAACGGAATACCAAACCTTACGAACGCCAATAATCCAAGACGTAGTCGGAGTCGGTTGACTATATGAAATTGTGCGAAAGGTGCCTGTGGCACTAGCTTAGATATTTCTTTATATTTATATACATTATAGCGTGGATTTATTTTTAGTTTGCATAGGACATAATAAAATTTGTAATAAACATAATCTTTCTGGAAAATCAAAAAACATCTTTTAAGTAAGACATATAAATTTAATAAATGAAAGGATTAAGAATATGAAAAAGGTTTTACTGATATTAATGTCTACTCTTATACTGTCCGGCTGTGTAAGCCAAACAACTACTGTAACAATTGACGGTAAAGCTTCTGCTGTAATGGAGAAAAAATTCAGCTTTGGCAGTCCAATGATGACTGACAGTCTTTCAAAAGCTGTTGGTGATAAGTTTCTTCAAAGTGTGAGAACTCAAAATCCGGACTCTCTTTTAAAATATAAAAATAGTGAGGATATGGGTTATATAGCAGTAATAAAAACAGAAAATATTGCAAAGAAAGATATTTTTGCTTCAGAGCCGTTTTTTACACCTAAAAACAAAAAGAATCTTGATTGCAAACAGATTAAAGATGAAACGCAATGTAAGGCAAATTTTGTTGTAAATATTTCAAGTCCTGAAATAGAAAAAACTCTTAAAGAAAATCAATTAACGTATCAGGATTTAGAGCCCTATATATTGACATTAAAATTGCCTGTTAAAGCTGATTCTCACAATGCAAAATTTTTTGATTTAAATAATTTTATTTATATCTGGGAAATTCCTGCCGGAGTTGAAACTCCTGTAAATATTGATTTTACAATAAAATAAGACTGAGTGATTATCCTGTGATATCTTTTAATACAGTTCTGGTTTAGTTAGAGGAATCGTTTGTATGTTTGTAATGAAACATATCGGTGGAAGTTGGTTGTAAAAGAACACATAGTTTGATTTCTTGTTACAGATGGTGCGATTATTTTTGCAAACTTAATTTTTCCGACCCGGAAACTCCCACACAAAGCCAACTTTACCAAAATAATCTATCTATCCGTACAAATCAATCTGGACAAAAAAGTACAACTATAGCTGTTTTACAATAAAAGAGGGTGTGAACCCTCTTCTATTATTAGTTTTGGGCGCAGTGGGATTCGAACCCACGACCAATTGATTAAGAGTCAACTGCGCTACCACTGCGCCACGCGCCCAAAAGTGTTATTAAATTATCAACTGCGCTACCTACCTCTCCTCGAAATGACATTTAGTCATTTCTCGTCGGCAGAGTGCCACGCGCCCAAAAGTGTTATTAAATTATCAACTGCGCTACCTACCTCTCCTCGAAATGACATTTAGTCATTTCTC
>CALVCQ010000020.1 GCA_944326115.1 Candidatus Gastranaerophilales bacterium
CAGAGTCGTAAAATGCTAGACTCGGCGCCACTCGCACTCCGTGTACCACTCCTACAAGCGAGGTCCCACTCAGACATCTTTATCACGTAATTTTCTCTGACAAGTTAATATAACAAACCATCGGGTTTTACCATTTATGCTTCATAGGTATTTCTAACTATTCAATATAGGTATTTGCTATTTCTATAAAAAAGTTAAATAATAAAAATAATTAATTATTTTTTATAATGACCTGCTTATAATAACCGGCACTAAATGAAATTTTTGCCTGCAAATTAATGTTGAAATTTTCATATTGTCAACTGACTCCGACTACTTGTTGAACCTGTGCAATAAGCAAGTTCAATATTTAACAATAAGTCCGGCACAGTCAACAAGCGCATGGGGTCTACCTCTCAGAAACAATACTTAATTGTTTCTTCGGCAGAGTCGTAAAATGCTAGACTCGGCGCCACTCGCACTCCGTGTACCACTCCTACAAGCGAGGTCCCACTCAGACAAATTTTGTCTCATTTGAACTATAGAAATGAATAAATACCTAAAAGGAATGAACATGAATAAAAACAAAATAGAATTAGAAAAATTTTATAAATACATGTCAGAAGACCGGATTGTAGAAGCAGAGTCTGATATGGGGCTTGCCTTTCATGAAATGGCACAAGAGGCATTAAAAATTACAACAGAGCTTAACAATAAATACCATTCGCCCGAAGAAATAGTTAAAATTTTTTCAAAACTTACAGGAAAAAACGTGGACAATTCTTTTAGAATGTTTCCGCCTTTTTATACGGATTGCGGGAAAAATATCACTGTGGGCAAAAATGTATTTATAAATTCCTGCTGCAAGTTTCAGGATCAGGGCGGAATTTTTATAGATGACGGATGTTTAATCGGACATAATGTAATTATTACAACACTAAATCACCTGACGCAGCCGTCTAAAAGACACTCTATGCAGCCAAAGCCTGTTAACATCGGCAAAAATGTATGGATAGGCTCTAATGTTACAATTGTCCCCGGCGTGACAATCGGGGAAAATGCTATAATAGGTGCAGGCAGCACCGTGGTCAGTGATATCCCCGAAAATGCAATCGCAGTGGGGTGTCCGTGTAAGGTTATTAAATACATACAAGATGATGAGGTAGAAAATGGTTAAAAAGTTTTTAATTTCATTAGCAGTGTTCACATTAATTATAGGAGGTGCAGCAATGAGTATGGCAAAAAGCCACGAAAAAAACAGCGATTGGGATAAAACTTTCCCCAAAAGCGACAAGGTTGATATTCAAAAAGTTAGTTTTAAAAACAGATATGGAATTACCCTCGTAGGGGATTTGTACACACCGAAAAATAAACCGTCAGAAAAAATGGCGGCAATAGCAGTCGCAGGCCCATTTGGTGCAGTAAAAGAACAGGCTTCTGGTTTATACGCCCAGACAATGGCTGAGCGTGGATTTGTGACATTAGCTTTTGACCCTTCTTATACCGGCGAAAGTTCAGGTGAACCGAGGAATGTATCTTCACCGGAAATTAATACAGAAGATTTCAGTGCAGCAGTTGATTTTTTGAGCAATCAAAAAGATGTTAACCCTGACAAAATCGGTATTATCGGTATCTGCGGATTTGGGGGCTTCGGCTTGAATGCTGCTGCTATTGATACAAGAATCAAAGCCGCAGCAACGGTTACAATGTACGATATGACAAGAGTTACAGCTAACGGCTACTTTGATTCAATGGATGAAAAAGCACGTTATGAATTGAAAGAATCTTTAAACAAACAACGTACAGAAGATTTTAAAAACGGCACTTATGCCAAAGCTCCGGGCTTGCCGGAAAAATTAACAGGAGATGAGCCTCAGTTTGTAAAAGATTACTACGGATATTACAAAACAAAAAGAGGCTTCCACGAACGTTCTATAAACTCTAACGGAAACTGGAATACAACGGCTTCACTTGCATTGATTAATATGCCAATTTTGGCTTACAGCAATGAAATTAAAAATGCCGTGCTTATGATTCACGGAGAAAAAGCACACAGCAGATATTTTAGTGAAGATGCCTTTAAAAAATTAAAAGGCAACAACAAAGAACTTTTGATTGTCGAAGGGGCAAACCACGTTGATTTATACGACAATCTCGACAAGATTCCGTTCGACAAAATTGAACAGTTCTTCACTAAATATTTGAAAGAAGGTAAATAATGAAAAAATTATTATTGGTATTTATGGCATTTATACTTACAGGAGGCGCTATAACAATGGCAAAAGAACTTGACCAACCCTTTGCAAAAGGTGAAATCAATCCTTACAGCAAATTTTTTACAGGCACTACACATCTGCAAATGCTTGTTACAAAAGATGACACCTGGAATTCTTCCATAGGAAACGTAACCTTTGATAAAGGAGCAAGAACAAACTGGCATAAGCATTCAGGCGGGCAAATTCTTCTTGTCACTGCAGGAGAAGGCCGCTATCAGGAAAAAGGCAAAGAAATTCAAATCCTTAAAAAAGGCGATGTGGTAAAAATTCCTCCGAATGTCGAACACTGGCATGGCGCAGCACCGGACAGTGAATTTGCTCATATTTCTATAGAGTCTAACTTGCCTAATAACGAAACTTCATGGCTTGAACCCGTAACAGACAAAGAATATAAGTAGGTGAAAATTATGATAAAAAAAATACTTGCGCTGCTGATTGTATTAACGGTTGTACAAAGCTGTGTTTTTGCAAAAGCAGCAAAAAATGAGGATAAAAAAATGACAAGAACAGATATTTGTAAAGAAAATTATAAAACCCTTTTTGGCGGAGAAGCGCTGACACCAACAGGCGATGACCCTGAAATGATGGCAATTTTGCAAAAATACATCTTTGGAGAA
Organism: Candidatus Gastranaerophilales bacterium; assembly: GCA_944326115.1. GTDB lineage: Bacteria > Cyanobacteriota > Vampirovibrionia > Gastranaerophilales > Gastranaerophilaceae > Limenecus. Next base: position 2,873 of record CALVCQ010000020.1, read on the forward strand.
GTCTTTACAGTAGACGAACTGGATATTAAAACAAGAGAACTTATTACCGTAACTTCTCTTGCTGTACAGCAGACTCTGCCCCAGCTAAAAGCGCATACAAATGCAGCTTTGAATGTAGGAGCTACGCCTGTTGAACTAAGAGAAACGATTTACCAGCTTGCGCCGTTTATTGGTTTTCCAAAAACGTTGAATGCTTTAGGTGTATTGAACGAAGTATTCAAAGAAAGGGGAATAAAAACACCGCTTGAATCAACAGCAACCGTAAATGAAGAAGAAAGATACCAAAAAGGTCTTGATATTCAAAAACCTTTGTACGGTGATGAAATTAAAGAATCAATGAAGGGGCTGCCACAGAATATGGGCGATGATGTAGCAAGATTTTTAACGGAAGTTTGCTTTGGTGATTTTTACACAAGAAAAGGGCTGGACATCAAAACAAGAGAACTCCTTATGATAAGTGCACTTGTAACAACAGGGAATAATACAATTACTCTAAGAAGCCACATCAAAGGTGCACTAAAAGCAGGAAACTCTAAAGAAACAATAACTGCGGCAATCATCCAGTGCCTGCCTTATGTCGGGTTTCCAAATACACTCGAAGCTTTAAGAATATTGAAGGAAGAGTTAAAATAAAAAATTAGTGATAAAATTCTGTTTTCAGCCATTCTATTGGCTGAAAACAGAAAGACTAATTTTATATTATCAACCGCCCCTATTGCGTATTGGATTTGCATCTGGTCAGGTACAGTCGTTCGCTATATTTCTGCTTTTACTTACTTCGCACCTTTTTACAAGGATACCCTCAAGGTCATCCCAAGAGCGCAGAATCGTTGAAATTCATTCATTATACAACAAAACTTTGACAACATTTTTTGTCTAAAATACAATAAAAAAACTATGAAGATTTCCATTGATGACATAAAAAATGCAAAAGACCAATCACTTAAAATCAATTTTGACAATGAAGTTAAAAACCTTTCGACTGATGGAAACGTTGTTGCGGAATTGATTTTTAAAGCCTATGGAAAATTTATAAATGCAAAAGGAAAAATTGTTGCAAATGTTAAGCTTGTTTGCGACAGATGTTTAAAAGATTTTACAAATAAAATTGAAGTTGATGTGGACGAAACTTATATACTCGGACGTCTTATACCCAGTGAAGACGCACATTCCGGACAAGAAATCGAACTAAAAGACGGTGATTTTGTCACAGAACTCACAGATACAAATGAAATAGATGTTGATGATTTAATTTATCAATCTGTAACATTAAACATCCCAAATCCGTGTGTTTGTGATATAAATTGTGTAGGTGACCCTGAGATTGAAAAATATATAAAAAAAGAGATTTCAGATCCCCGTTTGGAAGTTTTTAAGAATTTAAAGATAAAAAAAGAAGGAAAATAGAAATGGCAGTACCAAAGAAAAGAACAGGTGCATCAGCACAAGGACACAGAAGATCAAACTGGAAAGCAACAGTTCCGGAAACGACAGTTTGCCCGAATTGCGGGGAACTGGTTTTGACACACACTGTATGTACAGCTTGCGGACAGTATAAAGGCAAAGTGGTTTCCAGAAAAGCAGAAGGCTTTGTTGAAGAAGTAAAAGAAGAACCTAAAAAAACAGCAAAAACAACTAAAGCTAAAAAAGCTCCTGCTAAAAAAACTAAAAAAGCAGAAGCAGTTGAAGCAGAAGTAAAAGAAGAGTCAGTTGTTGAAAAAACAGCAGAAGAATCAAAAAATGAAGAAACAGCAGAAACTCCTGCTGAAGAAGTAATAGCAGAAACTGCTAAGGAAGAAGAAACAAAAGAAGAAAAATCTTCCGAAGAATAATTAAAAAATTTACAATGCGCCGATTTATTTCGGCGCATGTATAATAAAAATAAGCGGATGCTGTTTGGTGTAAAGAGTTTTGTAGGGAGTAGAGTTAAGGTATGACAAGAATAGCTATTGACGCAATGGGCGGAGATCACGCACCGCACGAGATTGTAAAAGGTGCTCTGTGGGCTGCCGATGAATACGGTGTAGCAATTGAGCTTGTCGGAAAAGAAGATGAGATTCAAAAAGTAATTGACTCCGTCAGACGGCAGGGAATAAGAACTGCTAACCTTAATGCGCCTAAGGGCAGAATAAGAGTTGATGTCGATAAACTTGATATAAAAATCACCCCTGCATCAGAAGTTATTGAAATGGGAGAAGCTCCGGGGGCAGCTATCAGAAAGAAAAAAGATTCTTCTATCGTACTTGCCGTAAAAGCAGTTGCAACTGGCAGTTCTCAGGCTGTTGTTGCAGCAGGTTCAACGGGTGCTGCTATGGCATCCAGTCTTTTTGGTTTAGGCAGATTGCCGGGGATTGAAAGACCGGCTATCGCTACGACTCTTCCTACAATGAAAAAACCGGTTGTGATGATAGATTCCGGTGCAAATTCAAATTGTACGCCTGAAATGCTTTATCAATTTGCAATTATGGGTTCTGCTTTTTCTAAAAATGTTCTTGGCAATGAAAATCCGAGAATCGGTGTCTTGAATATCGGTGAAGAAGCAGGAAAAGGCAATGACCTTACTCAGGCTGCTTACAAACTTTTAGACGAAAACAAAGACGGGTTGAACTTTATAGGAAATGTTGAGGGTAAAGAAATCTTCCTTGGAGATTGCGATGTTGTTGTTTGTGACGGATTTGCCGGCAATGTTGCCCTGAAAAGTATTGAAGGCGCATCTTCGATGCTGTTTAAAATGATACTACAGGAATTTAAACGTGATCCTGTTTCAATGCTTATAGGTCTGCTTGCAAAATCAGCAATGAAAAGAATTTTTAAAAGAGTTAACTATGAAGAATTCGGCGGAGCGCTGCTTCTCGGTGTAAAAGGAATAACAGTTATTTCTCACGGCAGAAGTATGGCTTATGCAATAAAAAATGCTGTCAGAGTGGCAAAAGAAGCCGTTGAATCTGATGTTAATAAGAAAATAACAGAGTTTTACGAAGGATAGATTATGGCATTAAATTTAATCCCTGTAATGATTGCAGGCGTAGGCTACGGCGTACCGGAGCATGTAATTACAAATGACGACTTAACAAAACTTGTAGACACAAGTGATGAATGGATTACTACAAGAACCGGTATCAAGGAAAGACGGGTTGTCTCAGGTGAAGAAAATGCCGTAACCCTCGGTATTGCTGCTGCGAAGAATGCACTGGAAAAAGCAAAAATGGACGCAAAAGATATTGATATGATTATCGCTGCAGCATCTGTTCCAGCTCATCCTTATCCTTCCACAGCATGCGAAATTCAGGCTGCAATAGGCGCTGATAATGCAGCGGCTTACGATATTACGGCAGCATGTACAGGCATGATTTATGCTATGAATATTGCAAAGGCGTTTATTTCATCAGGCATTTATAAAAATGTTTTGCTTGTGGCAACTGACGCAAATTCAAAATTTATTGACTGGTATGACAGAACAAGCTGTGTGTTGTTTGGCGATGGTGCCGGCGCAATTGTGATGAAAGAATCCGTTGACGGTGTGGACGATATTATTGCAATGGATATGCATTCAAACGGAAAAGACGGTGATTTTATAAAAATGCCGTTAAACGGTGAAAATTGTCCGCTTGTTGAGCCATGTGCACAGCAAAAGCAAAAAATTGTTATGCAGGGCAGAGAAGTTTACAAATTTGTTGTTACAACAATGCCTGAATCTATCAGCAATTGTCTTGAAAAAGCCGGCTTAACACCAGATGATGTGGATTATTTAATCCCTCATCAGGCTAATTTCAGAATAATAGAAGCAATGGCATCCAGACTGAACTACAGTGATGATAAGATTATTGTAAATCTTCAAAAATACGGCAATACATCTGCTGCTTCAATTCCAATAGCAATGGCTGAAGGGATTGAAGAAGGAAAAATTAAGCTTCCTTGTAAAGCTATCTTAAGCGGTTTTGGTGCAGGACTTACATGGGGCACTGTTATTGTAAGACTAAGAGAAGGTATCGCTTAAAATTGTCATCCTGAACTTGTTTCGGGATTTCCTGTCAGACAGGTCATAAATAAAAAGTAAGGAGATATTTTATATGGGAAAAATTGCGTTCGTATTCCCCGGACAGGGTTCACAATCAGCAGGCATGGGAAAATCATTGTATGATTCTTCATCTGCAGCAAAAAAAATCTTTGACTCGGCTGATAAAGTTCTGGGCAGAGATATTTCAAAATTGTGTTTTGAAGGACCTGAAGAAGACTTAAAACTCACAATTAATACTCAGCCGGCTATTCTGGTTACTTCGATAGCTGCACTGGAAGCATTGAAAGAAAAAGCAAATATCACGCCTGATTATGTAGCGGGTCATTCTTTGGGTGAATACGGTGCATATTATGCTGCAGGTGTTGTTGATTTTCCTACGGCAATGAAGCTTATAGATAAACGAGCACAAGAAATGAATACTGCAGCAGAATCAACAAAAGGCGCTATGACAGCAGTAATCGGCATGGACAAAGATTCAATTTTAGATACAATTTCAAAAATTGACGGCATTGTATCCGTTGCAAATTACAATTCGCCTGCGCAAATTGTTATAACAGGAGAAGCAGATGCAGTAGAAAAAGCAAACACAGCATTAAAAGAAGCAGGTGCAAAAAGAGTTATTCCTCTTCCTGTATCAGGCGGATTCCATTCAAAACTTATGGAAGAAGCAAGTGTAAAATTTTCGGAAATTCTTGATGACTGCGATATTAAAGAAGCCAAAATTCCTGTATTTACAAATGTAGATGCAGAACCTACAACTTCCGCAATAAGATTTAAAGCCAAAATGACAGCACAAATCTATTCATCTGTTATGTGGACACAGACAGTAGAAAAAATGATAGCTGACGGAGTTGATACATTTGTGGAAATAGGACCCGGCAAGGTGCTTGCAGGATTAATCAAGAAAACTGATGCTTCAGTAACAGTTTTGAATGTATATGATGAAGAATCATTGAATACAGCTCTGGACTCTTTGAAAACAAAGGCAGGTGTTTAATGTCCGTAAATTTTTCAGTTTTTTTTAACAACGGATTTATCAAACAAAAGAAGTTTAAACCTTCACGAATAAATACACCTGAATTTTACAAACAGCATCCCGATCTTGCACCTCGTAATATCTATCTGAGAGAAGGCAGGATGATAACGCCTGAAGACTGAAAAAAAACATTAAAAAGAATGGATAGAATAAACCAAATATCTGATTTTATAAATTTGGTAAAATCTAAGCTAAAACACTTTTTTAATAAATTCAATAATAAAACAACGAAAAATCAGTAGTTTAAGGAGAAAATTATGTCAGAAAAAAAAGTTGCGTTGATTACAGGTGCATCTCAAGGTATCGGAAGAGTTACTGCAATAAAACTCGCAAGCTGCGGTTATGATATTGCTATCAACTATATCGGACGTGAAGATGATGCAAAAGGCGTAAAAAAAGAGTGCGAAGCTCACGGTGTTGAAGCTGAAATATTTGAATTTGACGTAACAAATGTTGAAGCTGTAAATGCAGGCGTTGATGCTATTGTTAAAAGATTCGGCAGAATCGATGTTCTTGTAAACAATGCAGGTATTACAAAAGACGGCTTGTTCCTGAGAATGAGTCCGGATCAGTGGAATGCTGTTATAAATATCAACCTGACAGGTGCTTATAATGTTACTCATCCTGTTGTAAAAATCATGATGAAACAAAGAATCGGCTCTATTATCAATATGTCAAGTATTGTCGGTGTAATGGGCAATGCAGGTCAGGCAAACTACTCCGCTTCTAAGGCAGGTTTAATCGGTTTTACAAAATCACTCGCTAAAGAATTGGGCTCCAGAAATATCAGAGTAAACGCTGTTGCGCCCGGGTTTATCAAAACTGCCATGACAGAAGGTCTTGATAATAACGAAATATATCAGCACATTCCTTTAAGAAGAATGGGTGAGGCTGAAGATATTGCTACTGTTATCAAATTCTTAGCAGAAGACGCTACTTATGTAACAGGACAGGTAATAGGTGTTGACGGCGGTCTTGTTGTATAAAAAACATCTTTTTATCAAAAAAGAAAGAGGTATCTTTTAATACCTCTTTCTTTTTCAAATATTAATATATACAGCTACTTGCCTATACAAAAATGTTCAAATATATTTTCCAAAATTTCATCGGTTATAACTTCACCGGTAATTTCATCCAGCGCAAGCAATGCAGCTTTTATGTCTATAGAAATCAAATCCTGCAATTCATTGTTATTTGCTGCAATTAAAGCGTTATTTAAAGCTGATTTTGCATGTTTAAGACACTCTTCCTGACGCTGATTAGTTACAAATTCCGTATTCATAGAATCTTTATCAATTACGGCTTCTTTGATTTTTTGTTTTAACTCTTCTATGTTAAAACCTGTTTTTGACGAAATATTTATTGCCCCAGGATTAGGAACTTCTGCAATATCTGATTTTGCTGCAATTTTTATATGAGGCTTGTCTTGAATCATCTCATAAATAAGCGCATCATTTTCATCAAACCCCTTGCTCCAGTCAAACAAAAACAGTATCAAATCTGCATTTTCAACACAATTTTTTGTATATTCAATACCTATTGCCTCAACTTTATCAATATTTTTATTATCTCTGATACCGGCTGTATCAATAAGTGTAACCGGTATTCCGTCAATGTCTATTGATTCTTGAATAACATCTCTCGTTGTACCGGGGATTTCCGTAACAATAGCTCTGTCCAGATTGAGTAAAGCATTAAACAAAGAAGATTTACCCGCATTGGGACATCCTGCTATTGCAATTTTTATTCCCTGCCGCATAATATTTGAGGCATTGGCATTTTTTAAAATATTATTAATTCTTTCAATATTTTTGCTGCATTCATCTGTCAAATATGAATATTCCGGTTCTCTGACATCTTCCGGAAAATCTACAGCGGCTATTATCCGTGAATACAGGGTAAATAATGAAGATTTTATCTCTTTTATTTGCTTTGCCAAAGCGCCGGAAAGATTATTTGCACTTTTTTGGGCAAAATCAGAGGTTTTTGCATGGATAATATCAAGGACAGCTTCTGCCTGTGATAAATCCATTTTTTTATTTAAAAAAGCACGTTTTGTAAATTCTCCTCTTTGAGCAAGTCTTGCACCATTTTTAAGTGTCAAATCAAGAATTCTTTTTACTACTTTAGGACCGCCATGGCACTGGATTTCTGTTACATCTTCCCCTGTATAACTATTTGGAGATTTAAATGCAAGAACTATAACCTCATCAATTTTTTTATCTTCTTCCATTATCCATCCGTGATGAATTTTTCCGGCTGTTAAATGTTTATCGGAATTTATTGATAAAGAAAATATTCTTTCAGTAATTTCAAAAGCTTTTTCTCCGGAGATACGGATAACACCAACCCCTCCGGTTCCAAGAGGAGTTGTTATTGCTGATATAGTTTCAAATTCGTAATTTATATTCATATCCAGATAGTAGTATCAACAGGCTGTATTTTCAATGAATATATATAATTGTAAAGTTATTATTGGTCTATATTGCGCTTTTCTTATTCAATATTGAGTTCCTGTACATTTTATTAAGAAATATTACAAAATAATGAATTTATTGTTTCAAAAAGTCAATTATTTCTTACGTAAATACTTTATATATATACGAGAGATAAAAAGAGAAATTAAAGAGAGAAATAATTTTAAAACACATATATTACATACACTGACCTACCACACTAACCTACACACTTACTTACTACTTACACACGAGGAATCAAACAAGATTCGACGGGAATTCATTATGAATTCCCTTTTTTTTAATTTATATTGCGTTAAGCAGCGACAACTGCGACACTGGATTAGATAATTTATTCATTCTTAAATTTTTCTTTAGCTCGTATATGCCAGCTTAAAAAAAGCAAATCCGCTGTCTTGGATTATTGGCGTTCGTAAGGTTTGGTATTCCGTTTCGAAATTTTATTCTAAAATTTTTCCATTTCATCGACCTTGCTCACATGGCTGTTCGCTCACTTCGTTCGTCTTCACAGCTGCTCTTTCACTGTTTACAAATCAATAATACAAAGAAAAACCATTGATAATTTCGTGAAGCCATTTTGCACGTTTCGCCCAAGCTCAACGGCAAAAGAAGGCAAATCCGCTGCATGATAAATATTAAAAAGTATATATACATTTTAATAACAATTTTGGTCATCGACTTACGCAATATATACAAAAATGACGGAATATATAAAATATTCCGCCATTTTTATTTTACGTTATTACTTTTACCATTCGATAATTACAGCACCCGGTGCACCCATACCGCCTTTGCCTTTGAGTCCGAGAGTGTTGCTGCTTCCGCCGCCGCCACCGCCTGCGCCAAAGTAGGTTCCGTTACCTCCATCAGTACAGTTTGCAGGAATTACTTGTGTTTCTGTTGCTTGATATGTATAAGGTGCTCCTGGTTCATATTCATTGCACACAAAATCACCCTTTTTAAGACTGTAAAAACCTTCATTCGGAACCATTGATGATTGTTTTTCATAATAGTCTCCTGAAAAAACTACATCATAAGAATGCATAAAAGCCCCTACGGCTTCATTGCTGGCTGTTATGTCAGTCAAATTATAATATTGGTTTTGCATAAAGCCGAGAAAGTTTTGATAATTCATTTCATAGTTGCCATGTTCTGCATCTGATTGTGCCGAATTATATACATAGCCAAGACAATAAAATCCGTTAATAGGACAGGTTATTTTTCTGTCACTTGAAGAGTAATTAGTTTTTGTAGATACACCACCAACATAGTAAAATCCTGCTTTACATTTGTCGGATGGTAAATACCCTGTTTTTTGAACTGTAACAGTTTTGTACTCAGTAGCTTTGCACTGACCGCCTGCACCTCCGCCTTTGTCAAGCCACAGAGAGTTTTTACCTGACTCACCGCTTACATATCCTGCGTCAGCAGCAATTGCTTCACCGGTTGTGCCTTTTTTGCCAAACTGACTTGTGATTACTCTGGCAGCATTACCCTGTGAGTCATAAATTGTAGCTTTAGTTTGTTTGCCGTCTTCGCCGGATTTACCGCCCTGACCGACTGTAGCTACCAGCTTGCCTTTTATATTTGCAACAACCGCTGTTTCAAGAGGTGAAGATTCTCCGCCTTTACCAGGTTTCTGTATTACCTGCCAGAGAACTACACGTCCTGCTTCACCGGTCTTTCCTGTAGACTGTGAATATTGAGCACCATAGCCGCCTGCGCCAAACGAACCGTATGCAGTATCACCCCAGAATTCTTTCGGTATGGATATACCTGTATTTGTAAATCCGAAATAAGTATTATTTATCATCTGCTCATTTCCAATTGTTATACTGCCATGGTATCCGTTAAATTTGGTATTTTGAGACCATCTTCTGTTTGTATTGGTACGACCTGATACACCGACACTTGAATAAAATGTCTTTAAGAAGCTATTATAAGTACTATTTATAGAGAATGTACCGCCTACACCACCATCACCGCACTTAGGATCAGCTCCGCCAGAATTTTTGGTGGAACGACCGCTTTGTCCTGAACCGGCTGCTACAAAGTTAATATCGTTATTGAAACCAAATGTTGACCAATGTAAATCTCTGCCATATGCATATTCGCAATTTCTACCGCCATCAGAAACTGCTGCGGATGAATTAGCTACATTTGGCACTGAAGCCTTATAGATATTGGAGTAATTGAGTTTTACTTCACCAATCCAGTATCCGCCAGCTCCGCCCTGTCCGCCAATACCGCAATTAGGACAGCCATCAGAATCATCAGAACCGGAACCACCGCCGCCGTTGCCGATAACAGCAAGACGATATGTCCCTGTTTCAGGATTGGCTAGTATTTCGGATTCCCCATTACCAACATCAAGATATATTTTTCTTTCGGAGATACCTTCTGCTCCGCCTCCGCCTCCGCCAATAACTGTAACGCCAAAGTTTTTAGCTTGCAATGGAGGGGTAAACGTACATGATGAACCGTCTCCTGCCAGTTCCCATGTAGAGGGGTCATTTATATCTCCTTCCGATGTTTGAGAGTTATAATAGACATGTTTGTAAGACGTGATGTTACCGTCTTTATCATATTGCGGTGCCAGTGTACATATCCACTGTCCCGAGCCGCCGTCTGTAATTTGTCTTTTCTTTTTTGTCAATATAGGAATTGACGCAAGTGTAATTAAACATACGATTAGCAGTGTAATCAGTGCTTCAGCAAGTGAAAAACCAAATTTCTTATTTGTTTCTTTTTTCATATAAACTCCAGACTTATGCTGTAAACTTAAATTTTTTATTAAATTTAATATATACAATTATTATACCCAATATTATATATTTTATAACATTAATTTTCAACTTATAAATTAGTTCTGTACGGGGCTAATATACAACTTTACACAAAATATTCTCTAAATACAGCTATTATGCCACCCTTATATATGTCACATACAACACTGAACATGATTGACTGTTTTTGCCGGAATCTTTGAATTCATGCAAAACGTCCTGTATTCTACGGAGGCTTAGCGCCGGCAAAATTTCGAAGCAAGTACAAAATAACATTATAGCTGTATTTCGAGAATATTTTGTGTAAAGTTGTATGTAAGTATCATTACTTAAATACAATCTCATCATTATCTGTATCTACGGTAATTGTATCCCCTTCTTTGAATTTACCAGCAAGAATTTCTTTTGCAAGAGGATTTTCGACCAGCTGTCTGATAGTTCTTTTTAGCGGTCTTGCTCCGTAAACAGGATTGAATCCCTGAGTTGCTAGCAATTCTTTTGCATCCTCAGTAATTTCAAGTTTTATATCTCTGTCTGCAAAGAGTCTGGTCAGTCCGGAAAAATAAATATCGACTATAGATTTTAACTGCTGTAATGTCAATGCTTTGAAGAAAACAATTTCGTCTATTCTGTTTAAGAATTCCGGTTTAAACTGTTCTTTCATAAGCTCCATAACCTGATCTTTTGTCTGCTCAAAATCTTTTTCTGACAGCATTGAATTAAGACTATTTTCAAGTATAATAGAGCTTCCTATATTACTTGTCATAATAATCAGTGTATTTTTAAAATCGACTGTTCTTCCTTTAGAGTCAGTCAAACGTCCGTCATCAAGAATCTGCAGCATTATATTGAATACATCCGGATGAGCTTTTTCAATTTCATCAAAAAGCACAACAGAATAAGGTTTACGTCTTACTGCTTCTGTTAACTGTCCTCCTTCATCGTATCCCACATATCCGGGAGGCGCACCTACAAGTCTTGCGACAGAATGTTTTTCCATATACTCTGACATATCAATTCTGATAAGTGCATCTTCATCATTAAACAAAAATTCCGCTAATGATTTTGCAAGTTCTGTTTTACCAACACCAGTCGGTCCTAAAAAGATGAATGAACCGATAGGACGTTTAGGGTCTTTTAAGCCTGAACGGGCACGTCTTACGGCATCGGATACTACAATAACTGCCTCATCCTGTCCGATTACACGTTTATGCAAAAATTCTTCCATTCGAAGAAGCTTATCACGTTCGCTTTCGACTAGTCTTGATACTTCTATACCAGTCCATTTGCTAACGACTTCTGCAATATCATCCTCATCAACTTCTTCTTTTAAAAGCTGATTTTTGGGTTTTTCTTTTACATTTTTTTGGACTTCTTCCAGTTTTTTCTGCAGTTCTATCATTTTTCCGTATTTCAATTCTGCAGCACGCTCTAAATCAGCGTCACGCTCTGCAATATCAATCTGAGCCCTTGTTTTTTCGATTTCTTCTTTGATTTGAGCCTCGTCCATAATATTGCTTTTTTCGAGTTCCCACTGTGTTTTCAGTTTTGTGAGTTTTTCATCAAGTTCATTTATAGTTTTATTCAAACCATCGATTTTCTTAACATTGTCTTCTGTCTGGTCTTCTTTTTGCAAAGCTTTTCTTTCAATTTCAAGCTGCATTTTTTGGCGAACAAGAGAATCTATTTCTTCAGGCATGGAATCAATATCTATTCTCAAAGCGGAAGCAGCTTCGTCTATAAGGTCAATAGCCTTATCCGGTAGAAATCTGTCAGTAATGTATCTGTCAGAAAGTTTTGCCGCAGCAACAAGAGCCGAATCTTTGATTCTTATACCATGATGAACTTCATAACGTTCTTTAAGCCCTCTTAAAATACTTATTGTATCTTCGACAGAAGGTTCATCAACCATAACAGGCTGAAATCTTCTTTCAAGAGCGGCGTCTTTTTCTATATACTTTCTGTATTCATTTATTGTTGTAGCACCGACCGTTCTTAAAACACCACGTGCAAGCATTGGTTTTAGGAGATTACCTGCATCCATAGAACCTTCTGTAGCACCGGCACCGACTACAGTATGCAATTCATCTATAAACAATATAATTTCGCCGTCAGAAGCCTCAACTTCTTTCAACACAGCTTTTAATCGCTCTTCAAATTCTCCTCTGAATTTTGCACCGGCAACCAGCGCACCTAAATCAAGAGCTATAAGCTGTGTATTTTTAAGGCTTTCCGGAACATCCCCTCTTACTATCCTTTGAGCAAGACCTTCTACAATAGCTGTTTTACCGACACCGGGTTCACCAATTAATACAGGATTGTTTTTAGTACGTCTGTTTAAAACCTGAATTACACGTCTAACCTCTTCATCTCTGCCTATTACAGGATCAAGTTTGCCTCGTTGAGCTAATTTTGTAAGGTTTTGAGAATATTTTTCAAGTGCTTTGAATTTTTCTTCGGAATCCTTTGAGTCCACTTTATTTTGTCCCCTTATTTTCTTCATTTCATTCAAAATTTTGTTTCTTGTAACACCAAAATTTTCAAGAAGCGTTTTAATTTTTGAACCCTGTAATTCTGTCATTGCAAGAAGAATATGTTCGATACTAATATATGTGTCTTTCAAAGATTCAGCCTCTACCTGCGCCATATCAAGAAGGTTTATTGTTTCCTGTGAAAGATAAAGCTGCTGTGTATTTACAGGTTGTTCTACTCTTGGAAGATTATTTAATTCTGACATTACAGCATCGACAAACTGCGGACGGGCAAGTTTTAAAGCTTCCATATAGTCGCCGGAAATACCTTCTTTTGCCTGAAGCATTGCCATCATAATATGTGATGGCTCAAGCTGGGTATTTTGAAATTTTGCCATTAATTGCTGCGCTGAAAACATTATCTCCTGTGCTTGATTCGTTAATTTATTAAAATCTATCATTGTTAACACCTCACTAAATAATTTTATATTTTTATTTTAATAAGATTTTTTTTAAAATCAGCAAAAATTAATTTTTATTTAATGATTAATATTTTCATATCGTCAACTGACTCCGACTACTTATTGAACCTGTGCATTAATCAAGTCTATTCATTACAACAAGTCCGGCACAGGCAGCAAGTGCATTGGGTCACTTCCACAAAATGCTAGACTTGGAGTCATTCTCACTCCGTGTACCACTTCTACAAGCGAGACCGCCTCAGACAATTAAATAAGAAGAAATAAACATAAGAAAAATCAAAACGTCCCCGTAATAAATATACAGAGGACGTTTTTTATAATTATATTGTAATCAAACTACAATATATTAACCTTACTAAGCAAAAAATACACCTTTCGGATCAAATCCTTCAGGATATACAACCGGTCTTTCACCAGCAAGTTCAGCTATCATTTCATTATATTTACGAGCCATTGAATAGACATCAGGATGTTTAGCTTTTGTACTTGCTGCAGCAATTCCCTCCTGTTGTTTTATGCTTTCTATAGCTGACATTGCCTCGCTAAGAGAGATATCTCCATTCTTATAATTTTTCAATAAAGAATTTATCAGCCCAACAAGTGTTTGATTTGAATTTTCAATCGCATACTGAAGTGTAGAGATTATTTCTAACAACTTCAATATATTAACATTATGCAAATCCATAAGGTCAACAATCTGTTCTTGAGAATTTTTGCCGCTGTTTGATATTACGTCTATTTTCATGTTCGTTTCTTCATCATTTGCATACAGTTCACTGAGAAAAGATATAAGATCGTTCATTGCCTTATCATGATCTATTGCATTATTATTTAAGTCATTAATAAGCTCAAGTATTTCTTTATTTTTATCATCTATAGTTTCAAGATAAGCATTGTTTTCCTGAATCTGATTCAAGGAATCAGCAAGTTCCTGAAGTTTATCTGCTGCTTCAGAAATACTGTTTATATTTATCTCAGGGTCAATATATTGATCACGTTCTGTACAGCTTTGCATACCGGGAACTAACGAAGCAAGAGCCAGAGCAGCTCCAATTAATTCACCTTTCATTCTTCCTGAATGTTTTGTATTTTTTTCTTCATAATGAAACTCCGGAACCTCTGCTTTCTTATGAGTTCTATTTTGTGTTTGACTAACAATTTGATGATTCTTAATGCTTTCAATAGCCATTTCCTACTCCTTTTTGGGTAAAATTATTATGTACGTAACAGTGAAAACAACTGAAACAAAAAAATTGTCAATGTGATTACTATTTCCTTGAAGTTCTACCCCCAACGACCTAGCAAAATGCTTGTTATATAACCATTAAAAGGATTTGTAAATAATTATTAAAAAAAAAACACTGCTGGATGTAATTTTTAAGAATAATAAGATTTTTTAAATTTTATTATTACAAATATATTTTTGTTAAAAAAGGAATTATTGCTTTAGTCTATATTTGCAGATTCTTATTGTATTTTTATGCTACAATACCTGTATAGTAATACAGGATAAAAAATGATAAAATACGCTGTAAATCTTATAAAGAACACTTTTCACCCACTTGAAATTGCAGAATCAGCACATGTTGAACACGGACAGACAGTGCTTGTTCGGACAGAAAAAGGTGAAGAAGTTGCTAAAGTTTTTATGGTTAACCCGCTGATAGCCAAAGCATGGGAAACAAAAATGCCCGAGGCTGTACCTTTAATACGGGTTCTTTCAAAAAAAGATTTTGAAACACTGGACGAAATAAAAATAGCGGAAGAAGAAGCGTTTAAAACCTGTAAAGAATTAGTTGCGCAGCACAATCTGCAGATGAATCTTGTTCAAACAAAATATACTTTTGACAGAAGAAAAATTACTTTTTACTACACTGCTCCCGAGAGAGTAGATTTTAGAGGTCTTTTAAAAGACCTTACACAGGTTTTTAAACGTGTAAGAATTGATTTAAGACACATCGGTGTAAGAGATGAGACATCTCTTTTATGCGGCAACGGACTGTGCGGAAGACCGTTTTGCTGCTGCACATTTCTGAGAAAGTTTGACTCTATAAACATAAAACTTGCAAAAGATCAAGGGATGCCGATTACCCCCGGTAAAATTTCAGGTACATGCGGAAGGCTTTTATGCTGTCTGAACTATGAATATAAAAATTATATTGATGCAGCAAAAGATATGCCGCCTGTAGGCTCAGGAGTAATGACGCCTGACGGGCTTGGAAGAGTTTGCTCTCTGCATTTTCTGAACAATGAAATAGCAGTCAAAACAGAAGACGGCAAGATAAAGAATTACAAAAAAGAAGAAATTGAAATGGTTGACAGCGATGTTAACATTGAAATTGATATTCAGGATACAAACACAATATATCAAGAACAATCCGATTACAATGTTGATATAAAACAACTGGAAGACGACAGAAACAGCTCTACAGGAAATGTATAACCCATAAGCCAATAATGACTTTAGCAGCATAAGTAATATAAAAACGGGAATTATAGAATTATGAAGACAACAAGAATGCAATACTGTATAAAAGCTGTACCCAGTGATGATACTTTTCAGATGGAATCATTGCTGAATGAGATGTCTTCTCTTGGATGGGAATTGTATACTATGCACGAAGTTGAAGTAGATGACGGCTTTAACTACAATTGCATTTTTGTAAAAGAATGCGAAATCTCAACAACAGAAACCGAAGATGAAGAAGAAAGCATCTACGGCTATAAAACACAAATGCAAAAAATGATTTCAGCGCAAAGTGAACCTTATGAAAAATGTATTGATATACAAAGTAAAATAAAAGAAAAACGAAAAAGAATACATAACATAAAATCTCTTATTGACGAAACAGATGAAACCCAAAGACAGGAACTCAATAACGAGATGTATAAAAATATGGAAGAATTAAAAGAATTAAGAAAACAGCTAGCCGATACGATTTCGCCGGAAATTATGCTGGATAAAATCGGGGAAGACAAAATCAAAATAAAGCTAAGTGAAGAAAATATCGAACTCGTAAACCCTGATCTTGATGCAAAGCTTGTAGCTGAAACTGTAAAAGTAAGACAAAATCTTACCGGAGAACTCGGTTACATAATTCCGAAAGTTAAATTCGAAAATGATGAATCACTTCAGGCAAATGAATTTGAAATTGATGTCAGAGGAGTTTGTGCGGCAAAAGGTGTTGTTTACACAGGATATTTGATGTTTTTTAAAGACGATTTGAATCTTGATAAACCATCTAAAGACATGATAAAAGACAGCGATCCTATCACAGGAAAAATTGTTTACTGGATTCCTGAGGGAAAGACAAAGGATTTCTGGGCACAAGGCTACAAGCCGGAACAGGTAATTTCCAGAATACTGGAATACGTATGCATAAAAAATGTAGAAGAAATTTTTGATTACAATGATATAAATAATTACATAGAAATTGTAAGCGAAAATAATCTTTACCTTATAGAAAACATCATTCCTGATTTTGTCTCTATTGCAGAGTTAAAATATATACTGACAAGTCTTATAAAAGAACGTGTATCTATAAAAGATATTGTATATATTTTTGAAAAAATAAATGATTTTGCAGATGAAGAGACAAAAGAAGATTTACTTAGCAGGGTACGCCACTCGCTGTCACGTCAGATATCTAAAGGTATTGCTAACGAAAATAATGTAATACAAGCATTTGAATTAAACGAAGAATCTTTAAAATATCTTGCCGGGAAAATTTCCGGAAACAATACAATAATAAGAATAGATAACACAAAAATAAAAGCAATAGTAAATAATATTTATAAAGTAATTGACAAAAACAATATAAATGCTGATGAAATAATCGTAATTGTACCTATGGAAATAAGACAGGTAACAAGTGCCGTTCTTTCCCAGTTAATGCCTTCCGTCAAAGTTGTAGCAAGAGAAGAAATTGCAAACGGCTACACAACAGAAATTTATGACAGAGTTTAACTCTGTTAATTAATAAAAAAGCCTTCCTTTAAAAATAAGGAAGGCTTTTTATTTATAACTTTGACAAATTAGAAGTCCAAACCGGCTTCTCTTGCAGCTTCTGCTAAAGCAGAAACTCTGCCGTGGTATAAGAAGCCGCCTCTATCGAAAACGCATTCTTTAACACCTGCTTTTAAAGCTTTTTTAGCGATAGCTTCACCAACAACTTTAGCAGCTTCTATGTTGCCGCCGTGAGAGAGTTTTTCTCTCAAGTCTTTATCGATAGAAGATGCAGAGCAAAGTGTAACTTTTGCAACATCATCAATCAACTGTGCATAGATGTGTTTTGTGCTTCTGTGAACTGCCAATCTCGGAGATTCAGCAGTACCGGAAATTTTTGTTCTTACACGCTGGTGTCTTTTTCTAACTTGTTCTTTTCTGTTTCTAGTTTTAATCATTTTTCTTTCCTTTCACCCGAACCTTCTTTTTTCAACCCGACAGCCTGAGATACTTTCTCTTTTGCCTAGGTCTAAAAGGGTTCATACGGGCTTATGCTTGTGTATCTAATATTAACTCAATTTTTGTCTTATTAACGTATTCTTGACCCAATTTTTTATCTAATTTATCAAATAAATCACACAAAATATAGGGATTGTCTATTATAGCCGAAACTCTTATACCCTTATCTTCTAAAATTTTATCTGACTTTGTTATATCAAACCAATCAAGAGTTTTTGCATCTAGAAAAGATTGACCGTCTTTATTGGTATAATTCTCTTTGATATAGTCCTGAGCCTGTTTACATTTTGCGTCTATAAATTCAGAGCTGGTTCCTTTTGGAAATCTTATATCGTAAACGCCTTTAAATGATAAGGAATTAAGCTTCATCTGGTTAGCCCCTTATTTCTTACCAGTTTTACCGGCTTTACGTCTTACGTATTCGCCTTCGTATCTAACACCTTTTCCTTTGTAAACTTCCGGCGGGCGTTTGCCTCTGATTTCGGCAGCTACATCACCAACGAGCTGTTTATTAGAACCTGAAACAGTAATTTTTGTATTGGCTTCAACAGCAATTTTAATACCTTCCGGAGGTGTAATCAAAATCGGGTGAGAATAACCTAACACGAGGTTCAAATTAGAGCCTTCCATATTAGCTCTATAGCCTACACCTTGAATTTCCAGTTTTTTAGAAAAACCGTGTTTTACGCCTTCAACAGCGTTGTTGATTAATGTTCTTGTTAATCCCCACAATGCTCTTGATTTTCTGTCTTCGTGATTATGAACATCAACAATAACTTCATTATTTTCGATTTTTACTGAAATTTCCGGACGGAATTCAACTGATTCTGTACCAAGAGGTCCTTTAGCAGTCAATACGTGATCTTCAATTTTTACTTCAACGCCATCCGGTATAATAACAGGTTTTTTACCTATACGTGACATTTTTTTATCTCCAATTTAAATTTTTAACTATTTTTATAAAATTAGCAATTTCGAAAAAACTACCATACGTAGCAAAGAACTTCGCCGCCGAGGTTTTCTTTTCTAGCTTTTCTGTCAGTCATAAGACCTTTGCTTGTTGAAATAATTGCAATTCCAAGACCGCCGAATACCTGCGGAAGGTCTTTTGCTTTAGAATATACCCTCAAACCTGTTTTTGAAATTCTTTTTAAATTAGATATAACAGGTTTATGAGTTTCATCGTATTTCAAAGTTATAACTAAAACTTTAAATTTACCAACTTCTTTTTCATAGTAGTCAGTAATATAACCTTCTTCTTTTAAAACTTTAGCAAGTTCTACTTTTAATTTGGAAGACGGCATTTCAACTTCAGTATGAGAAACGATATTGGCGTTTCTGATTCTTGTCAGCATATCTGCTATAGGATCTGTAAACATAATATTTTTTCCTTTTCTCAGGAAAACGCAGCAACAATAAAACTTTTGTGCGAATTCCTCTTAACTACTTACTTGAACATATCAAAGTTTGTCAGGCAGTATAGTTAAGCAAAAGCGGCAATTACTACCAGCTTGCTTTAACTACACCGGGTAACAAACCTTCATGAGCCATTTTTCTCAAGCATATCCTGCAAAGACCGAAATCTCTGTGATATCCGTGAGGACGGCCGCATATAGAACATCTGTTGTGGAGTCTTACTTTAGGATATTTTCCTTTTGATACAAGTAATTCTCTTTTTTGTTCTTTAGCTATCATTGATTTTTTAGCCACGATTTTCTCCTTTTTATGCAAATTGCATTAATTGTTTTTGATTTTCTTTATATAAAAAAGCCTTTACGACTTTATTATTTACTTATGAATTAGATTTTTTCTTAAACGGCATACCGAGTTCAGCGAGCAATGCTCTTGCTTCTTCATCAGTTTTTGCAGTAGTAATGATAGAAATGTTCATACCGAATACTGCATCAACTTCGTCGTAAGAAATTTCAGGAAACAGTGTCTGTTCTTTCAAACCTAAAGTATAGTTGCCTCTGCCGTCAAAGCTTTTAGAAGAAATACCTCTAAAGTCACGGATTCTCGGAAGAACTACACAGATGAGTTTTTGCAAGAAGTCATACATTCTTTCGCCTCTGAGTGTAACCATACAACCTACAGGCATACCTTCTCTCAATTTGAAAGATGAAATTGATTGTTTTGCTTTTGTAATTACAGCTTTTTGACCTGCAATTTTGGTCAATTGTTTTACTATAGTTTCAGCCAGTTTAGAATTGTGACAAGCTTCACCGACACCCATATTGATAACTATTTTGTTCAATTTAGGAATCTGGTTTACATTTTCATAACCAAACTGTGATTTTAATGCTTCTTTAACTTCTTCTTCGTATCTTACTTTTAAGTCTTTTGTTATTGTTGTCATTTTTCTTTCCTTTTCGTAGAATGTACCTTCATTTTAGTACAAACATAATATTTGTGCGCAAACAAGGCACCCATACTCAAACTAATACAGTGATGCATAAATTAAGCATCAATTTGCTTGCCGCATTTTTTGCAAACACGAACTTTCTTGCCGTCAACAATATCATGTTTGATTCTTGTTGCTTTTTCGCAAGAAGAGCAGTAAATCATAACCTTGGAAGAATCAACAGGAGCTTCAATCTTATTCAATCCGCCCTGAATACCTGCCATAGGGTTAGGTTTTTGTGCTTTTGTAATCATATTAGCACCTTCAACAATTACTTTGTTTTCAGATGCAATGATTTTTTTAACGTTGCCGATTTTACCTTTATCTTTACCTGATGTTAAGATAACACGGTCACCTGCTTTAACGTGTAAATCATGTTTTTCTACTGTTTTTTTCTTATTTTTCATTGTTCTTTCCTTAATTAAGTTGTTTATCCGCCTGTCAAATCAAAGATTTGTTCGTTCCTTCGCTTTCGCTTTGTCACAACGGCGGTTTAGAACGGTTACACCCTCTGGGCTTATAGTTCTCGAACCCAGGCGGGTTTCGCACACCTTAAATAACTTCCGGAGCAAGTGAGATAATCTTCATAAAGTTTTTATCTCTTAATTCTCTTGCAACAGGACCAAATACACGGGTTCCTCTCGGGTTGCCGTCTTTGTTAATAATAACGGCTGCATTTTCGTCAAATCTGATAACTGAACCGTCAGCACGTTTGATATCAGCTTTTGTTCTAACAACAACAGCTTTTACAACGTCAGATTTTTTTACAGCCATATTGGGAGTAGCATCTTTTACTGTTGCTACTATTACGTCGCCAACATGAGCAAACTTTTTATTAGAGCTGCCCATTACACGGATACAAAGAAGCTCCTTTGCACCTGTGTTGTCGGCTACGACTAATCTGGTTTCTTGTTGTATCATTGTCTTTTATCCTTTATTTCTTATTTTTTAGAAATTTATTTGCTACACCCTTTGTGCTTCGAGTTCGCAAACCACATCGGGTTTAACTCATCAATTATCTGGCTTTTTCAACAATTTCAGCCACAACCCATCTTTT
This sequence comes from Candidatus Gastranaerophilales bacterium, assembly GCA_944326115.1. Classification (GTDB taxonomy): domain Bacteria; phylum Cyanobacteriota; class Vampirovibrionia; order Gastranaerophilales; family Gastranaerophilaceae; genus Limenecus. The sequence goes on from CALVCQ010000020.1 coordinate 24,066, forward strand.
ATCACCTGAAATAGGTCTTGATTCCACAATTCTTACTACATCGCCTTCGCCGCAATTATTTTCAGCATCATGAGCTTTATAGTTTTTGTGAGTTTCAATGATTTTGTGATATTTAGGGTGTTTATTGTATTCAGCTACTTTTACAACAGCTGTTTTGTCCATTTTGTTGCTTACCACAACACCTTGTTTTTCTTTCTTCGGCATCTTACTTTACCTCTGACTTTTCTTTAATTAATGTCTTAGCCTGAGCCACAACAGTTTTTAGCTGACGAATTTGAGCTGTATTTTCAAGTTTTTGCAAAGATTTTTGCATTCTCAAATCAAGCAGCTGTTTTTTTGTGTCAACAATCAACGCATTCAGCTCATCTATTGATTTTTCTTTTAATTCTTGCAATTTCATTGTTTTATCCTTTAATTACGATTGGTAATTATTCACATATTAAGCTTCAGCAGCTTCTTTTTCTATAATCTTAACTCTGATAGGAAGCTTTTGAGCAGCCAATTTTAGTGATTCAACAGCAACATCTCTCTGAGGGAAATCCAGTTCAAAGAGAACTCTGCCCGGTTTAACAACAGCTACCCAGTACTCAGGGTTACCTTTACCTTTACCCATACGAGTTTCAGCAGGTTTTGCCGTAATAGGTTTATCCGGGAAGATTTTTATCCAAACATTACCGCCTCTTTTGATGTTACGTGTCATAGCACGTCTTGCGGCTTCTATTTGTCTTGATGTAATCCAGGCAGGATCACAAGCGATAAGACCAAAGTTACCAAACTCGAGTTTTGTCCCTCTTGTTTCGTGACCTTTCATTCTGCCTTTCATTTTTTTACGATATTTAGTTTTTTTGGGCATTAACATTTTTATGTCGCTCCTAATTATTTTTCTAACTTATTACTCGGCAGGTTCAGAAGCTTTTTTTCTTCTTCTTCCGCCTAACTGTTTTTCTTCATGGTTACCGGCTTTTTTAGATTTTATGTTCATATCGGCTTTTTCACCGGGCATTAAGTTGCCTTTGAAAATCCAAACTTTAACACCGATTTTGCCCATTATAGTATCTGCTTCAGCAAAACCGTAATCTACATCAGCTCTGAGTGTTTGAAGAGGGATTCTTCCTTCTTTTACCCATTCACTTCTTGCGATTTCAGCACCGCCTAAACGTCCGGATACCATAATTTTGATACCTTGAACGCCGGAACGCATAGTTCTTTGAGTTGCCTGTTTCATTGCTCTTCTGAAAGCAATACGTTTTTCTAACTGAAGTGCGATTGATTCTGAAACGAGTTGTGCATCAGCATCTGTTCTTGCAACTTCTACAACATCGATAGAAACTGTTCTTTTAACAAGTTTTGAAACATCAGCTCTCAATTCTTCTATACCCTGACCGCCTCTGCCTACTACAATACCCGGTTTGGCAGTAACAACTGTAATATTAAGATTTTGAGCTTTTCTGTCAATCAAAACTTTGGATATGCCTGCGGCATACAGTCTTTTTTTGATGTATTTTCTTAATTTATCGTCTTCTTTAACAAATTCAGGATAATCTTTTCTTTTAGCATACCATGTGCTTTCCCAAGGTTCGATTATACCTACTCTGAATCCTTTTGGATGTGTCTTTTGTCCCAAGGTCAGCCTCCTTAATTCTTATTACTTGCTAATTTAACTGTTAAATGAGAAGTTCTTTTGAGTCTTCTGTAGATTCTGCCTTGAGCTCTCGGTTTACCTCTCTTATATGTTTTACTTTCGTCGGCAAAGATTTCTGAAATTTTGAGGTCTTCAGCATTTGCACCGAATTTTTCATTAGCGTTAGCAATTGCTGCAACCAAGTTTTTTTCAACAACTCTTGCTGCGAAGTATGGCATAAATTTTAAGATTTTAGCTGCTTCTAAAGCAGATTTGCCTCTTAACTCGTTGATTACTCTGCGTAATTTGCGAGCCGGCATGCTTATATTAGTTTGTCTTGCCATTGATTCTTGCATAATTTACTTCCTTTTAGCTGTTTTATCTTGACCTGCATGGCCTCTGAATAACCTGGTAGGTGCAAATTCACCTAATTTATGACCAACCATTTGTTCTGTAACATAAACCGGTACATGGCTTTTACCATTGTGAACAGCAATTGTGTGACCCAGCATATCAGGTACAATCATTGATGCTCTTGACCAAGTTTTTATTACTTTTTTCTCTCCAGCTTCGTTCATCTTAGCGATTTTCTTCTGAAGTGATTCTTGTACAAATGGACCTTTTTTTAGCGAACGAGCCATTCATTATCTCCTTACTTATTAACGTTTTCTGCCTCTAACAATATACTTGTCAGAATGTTTATTAGATTTTCTAGTTTTGTAACCAAGAGCCGGTTTGCCCCATGGAGTTTTCGGGTGTCCGCCGGGACCTGTTTTACCTTCACCACCACCGTGAGGGTGATCGCAAGGGTTCATTGTTACACCACGCACCGTAGGTCTGATACCCATATATCTTTTACGACCTGCTTTACCGATTTTCATGTTTTTCTGTTCAGCATTGCCTAAAACACCGATTGTAGCCAAACATTCTTTTCTTATCATTCTCATTTCTGAGCTCGGTAATTTGATAGTAACGTAGTTGCCTTCTTTAGCCATCAACTGTGCAGCAGCACCTGCTGTTCTGACTAATTTTGCACCACGACCCGGTATCATTTCTACGTTGTGTACCATAGTACCTAACGGGATCATTTCCAGAGGCAACGCATTACCTGTTATGATATCAGCATTGGGACCGGAAACAATAACATCACCGACATTCAATCCCTGTGGTGTCAAGATATATCTTTTTTCACCGTCAGCGTAGAATACAAGTGAAATTCTTACGTTTCTGTTCGGATCGTATTCAATGGTTTTTACGGTAGCAGGAACACCGAATTTTTCACGTTTAAAATCTATAACACGGTAAGCTTTTTTTACACCGCCGCCTTTATGACGACATGTAATTCTGCCTGTATTGTTTCTTCCTGCAGTTTTTCTTATAGGCTTCAACAAGGATTTTTCAGGTTTTGAAGCAGTGATTTCAGCAAAATCACTCTTTGTCATACCTCTTTGTCCGGGTGAAGTTGGATTTATTACTTTTATACCCATTTTCTTTTGCTCCTGTTTCTTTAGGGTTTTGCATAACCATCGGCTGTTAATTGTTGCCACCGTTATGCACTGTCTACTTCATTTAACGGAAAACCGTTACATATTTTTCAGACCTATGCTCCAATCAATTCTTGAATCGGTTCACCTTCGATAGTTACGATTGCTTTTTTGCCTGATTGAGATCTGCCTGCACTGTAGCCTACTCTTTTTGCTTTAGAAGGCATATATACAGTGTTTACACTTTTTACTTTTCTGCCCGGGAAAGCCAGTTCGACAGCCTGAGCAATCTCAACTTTTGTAGCATCTTTTACAACTTCAAAAGTGTATTGCTGCAAAGTAGTTGCTTCCATAGACTTTTCTGTAATGATAGGTCTTTTAATGATGTCGTACAGTCTTTCCGTATTGTTTTTCATGCTGCTCATTATTTAGACAACCTTTCAGTAATTTCTTTTATTGCTGCTTCTGTAATAATTACATTATCTGCTTCCAACAGGTCTTTTACATTCAAGTTAGAAGGTAAAATAATTCTTACATTCGGTAAATTTCTTGCACTGAGTTCAAGGTAAGCATTCTCTGCTGCTTTAACATCAGCAATGATTAAAATTTTACCTTCAACTTTAAGAGCTTTAAGAGTTTCTGCCATCAATTTTGTTTTAGGTTCATTGATTTCAGAGAAATCTTTAACCAGAACAGTATTGTCAATTCTAGCTGACAAAGCGGATTTTAAAGCCAATCTTCTAGCTTTTTGCGGCATAGAGAAGCTGTAATCTCTCGGTTTTGGTCCAAAGATAACGCCGCCGCCTGCGAACAACGGTGAACGCAAAGAACCGGCTCTTGCACGACCAGTACCTTTTTGTTTCCATGGTTTTCTTCCGCCGCCTGATACTTCTGCTCTAGTTTTTGTACATGCTGTACCTGCTCTGCCGTTGTTTAACTGACGTCTTAATGCAAGGTGCATAACATGCAGATTCGGTTCAACGCCGAAGACTTTTTCGTCAAGAGCGATTTGTCCGACTGCACTTCCTTTTGTATTTAATATTGAAACTTCTTTTGTCATTTTTCTTTAACCTCAATTAAATTGTTATTCTCAAGATTTAAGGAAACTAATTCCATTTAACTCTTGAAGGGATTACCGTAACCATTTTTCCTTCGGGACCGGGTACTGAACCTTTTACCAGAAGAAGGTTGCTTTCTTTGTCAACTTGAACAACTGTCAATTTTGTAATGGTTACTCTTTCATTTCCCATATTTCCGGCCATCCTCTTACCTTTGATTACACGGCTCGGTGTAGTACCTGCACCGATAGAACCGGGTTCTCTATGGTTTTTAGAACCGTGACCCATAGGCCCTCTTGAGAAGTTCCATCTCTTAACGGTACCCTGGAAACCTTTACCTACTGATTTACCCGTTACGTCTACTTTTTCAACGTTTTCTAATACAGACAAATCAATCTGCTGTCCAACTTTATATTCTGAAGAGTTTTCTACTCTGAATTCCTGCAAATTTCTGAAGTTATCGAGTCCGTTTTTAGCAAAGTGACCGATTTGAGCTTTTGTTAAATGTTTTTCTTTAGCCGGCTCAAAACCAACCTGAATTGCATTATATCCGTCAGAATCGACTGTCTTAACTTGAGTAACTGTTAACGGATCAACTTTGATAACTGTTACAGGAATTGCAAGCCCTTGTTCATCAAAGACCTGTGTCATTCCTAATTTTTTACCAACTACGCCTAATCTGTTTTTTGATTTAGACGCTCTTTTAGCGTTTGTAGTCATATCTACCTTTCTCCTTGTGAGCGCTACCTTGATACTTTTTGAGCGGATGTCCCTGCCGCTTCTTATTTGTTACGGACCGTAGATCACATTAAATCGTATTCAATTGTTAATGTGTTATTTGTTTCGGATTTTATAACCCTTAATACGAAGTTTTGCTTATTCCGCCTGTCAAATCAGAGATTTGTTCGTTCCGTTAACTTTGTTAACTCCACAACGGCTGATTGGAACGGTTTCGGCTTTTGGTCTTTCAGTACTGAAAGCCCTGCAAGCCGTCACACACCTTAGAGCTTTACTTCAATATCAACACCTGCAGGTAAATCCATTCTGCTTAACTCTTCAGTAGTCTGTTGAGTCGGGTCATAGATGTCGATAATTCTTTTGTGGATACGCATTTCAAAATGTTCTCTTGATTTTTTATCCACGTGAGGTGATCTTAAAACGCAATACAATCTTCTTTTTGTAGGAAGAGGAATAGGACCTGCTACCTTAGCGTCAGTTCTTTTTGCTGTTTCAACAATTTTTTCTGCTGATACATCAATAAGCTTATGATCATATGCTTTTAAGCAAACTCTAATTCTTTGTCTTTGAGCTGTACTCATTTGTTATACTTCCTTTTACTTGCTTATTGTTTTATAAGTCGCTGGGGCGCTTGATGGGCAAATTTAAAAATAATGCACATTTATGCGCATTGCCAGCTAGTGTAATAATAACCTTATATTAAACAAAATTACACGTCAACAGGTATATTTAAGATTTTATTTCAAATTTCAAAAAATTTACAAAAGTTTATAAAAGTTTCATATAGTCAACTGCCCCCGACTACTTATTGAATCTATGCAATAATCAAGTCCATTCATTACAACAAGTCAGGCACCGCCAATTTATTCGGCAGAGTGTACCGCTCCCGGCTTGAGATGCAGGCGAGTTTACGAGCCGTACATATCAGAATACTCTTGAGTAGAAGCAAGGTATCGCTCCAACATTTTACTGCAGAACATAATATTTTTTCAAAATTTCCTGCTGAAAACTTTCCGGAAGATTTTCAAATTTCACAACATCGACAAGAAAAGGAATATTGCTGTCTTGAAGAGCCTGCTCTAAAGCAGAAATATTCCCTTCGCCAAGCATTGCAAGATCAAGGTCGCTGCCTGAATGAGCACTGCCGTCAACTCTGCTGCCGTATGCCCATATCTGAGCATCAGGCACTGTCGATTTAAAAATATTTTTTAATTCATCCAAAAATTTCTTTTCTAATAAAATTGAAAAATCATTCATGTTCTACAACCTCTATGAGTTTTTGAACATCGTTTATAAAACCATCAATCAAAACAAGTGTTTCTTTTGCAAATTGCTCTCCGTAGTCATGTGCGGTTGAATTTCTGTTATCCCGATATACAAACCACCTTTGAACAGCCTCTTCATTTAAAAGAGAATGTTTATTTGCATAGCGGAATAAATCTTTGAAAGTCAGTGCATCAACTGCTTTTTTTGAGGAAAAATAAGGTGTGAGCTTTTTTCTCAAAAGTTTTAAACTCTGCTCAATAGACATTTCAAAACCTTTTACAAGAGAATTTCTGTACATTTCATAGTCTATATTTTTAAAAGCTCGTATGATTTTTTCAAAGTTTCAAGACATCTTTTTAAATATTCTGTATTTATTTCACTCATATATTTTCCTTTAATAATTTCCAATATTAGCAGAATTTTTGTTAATATACAAAATCAAAACTAAAAAGAAAATGCGCACTTTCAAATAAAGTGCGCATTTTTACAGATGATTATTTTTTATCTTTTGCCTTTATATGCGTCAACTATATTACGGACCCAGACCCCAACACCAACAGCTAAAGCAGCCAGACCAAGCTTAGATCCTTTCGGCAAATTCGCAAGGATTCTCATTGCAGTTGGCTTATTACTGAAAACCACACTATCAATAGCCTTTTCCGCAGCTTCACGATTCTCTTTTATAAGAGATACACCTGTATGTAAAACTCCGGCGGTTCCTAATAAATAACCGAAACCATCGCCAATTCGACCATCACAAAACTGTCCCAGACCCGGAACAAAAGCTGATGCAACCGCTTTTCCTGCTCCTCCGTTTTTTTTAGTACTTTGAACAGGTGCCGCACCCGGTGTAATTGAATTCACTGACATAAAAACTTCCTTTCTTTCACAATGATAACCTACATATTTATTAAGTTACTTGTGCCAAAATTATTGCTACATGTATAATTCACCCTCATCTATCCTATCCTATTAGGCATTATGACAGGGTTTTAGGCAAACACAAACTCGGGTTTACATTTGTTTACAATTGATAAAATTTCACAAAATATAGATATCAATCACTTTTTTCAGGCAGCTCTATTTCTTCGGGAGCAGGTTTTCTTAATTTATTTCTATACAACAGCAATAGAGGCAGACAAACAAAGGTAATAATACCCCACACTCGGAAGGTTTCAATGTATGCACACAGAGTAGACTGCTGAATCAACTGGTTATACAGCATTCCCTGTGCTTTTTGAAATGCCACCGCATAAACATCAAACTGAGCAAAATAAGATGTAAGACTGGAAAGCTTTTCTGTATACACAGTGCTTGCATTATCCAAAAAACCTACCATATTATGTTGAAAAGCCTGAGAGTATCTTGAAACCATTGTGGCAACGAGTGATGTACCTATAGCTGCTCCGAGGTTTTTAATAAGGTTTTGAACTCCGCTTGCATTTGTCATTTGTGCATTGGAGATTGTTTCCATTGAAGCTGTAGTTAACACTGTAATGGTTAACCCTACCGAGAAACCGAAGATTATATTTGGTATAACAATATTTATCATAGAAAATTCAAGATTCAAATGCCCGAACATCAACCCTGATATACCGAGCAGAGTTATTCCTATTGCAGTAAAAATTCTGAAATCAAGAACTCTGTTCATTACGCTGTAAAGAAAAATTGCAGCAACCGAACCAAAACCTCTGGGCATCAAGGAATATCCGCTCCAGAAAGCATTGTACCCCATCAAATTTTGTAAAAACAGAGGCATTATGGTTGTTGAAGCATAAAGCACCATATTAGCAATAACAAGTATTGTGGTGCCTATCAAAAAATTCCTGTCTTTGAATACTTTTAAATCAATAATAGATTCTTTTTGAACAATTTGAGAATATATAAAAAGAACCATTGCAACCATAGAAATCCCGAAAGTCCAGCATATCCATTCAGAGCCGAACCAGTCAGCATTGTTCCCCTTATCCAGAAATACCTGAAAAGTCACAAGCCATATAATAAGAAATCCAAAGCCTATATAATCAATTTTTGCGTTATCTTGTTTTTGGGCATAAGGCGGATCATAAATCCACAATTTTGATGTAACGGCAGCAAGTATTCCGAAAGGTATATTTATAAAAAATATCCAGTTCCACGACCAGTTATCCGTCAGCCACCCGCCCAAAATAGGACCTATTACGGGTGCAACAACAACCCCGAAACCAAAAATTGACATTGCAAGAGCTCTCTTTTCAAGAGGGAATGCCTCAAGCAAAATTGCCTGAGAAACAGGCAAAAGTGCTCCGCCGCCAAGCCCCTGCAGTATCCTTGAAAATATCATCATTTCCAGAGAAGTTGACAATCCGCAAAGAAGTGAAGCGATTGTAAAAAGTAAAATACAGGCTATAAAAAATGCTTTTCTTCCGAAGAATTTAGAAAACCAGTCTACAGACGGAACAACAATACCGCTTGCAATAAGGTAGCTCGTTAAAATCCACGTAGCCTCATCATTACTGGATGAAAAGCTTCCTGCCATTTGCGGCAGTGCAACGTTTGCAATAGTTCCGTCAAGCACAAAAATAAAAGTTGCGCTCATAACAGCTATTGTTGTAAGCCACGGATTTACATTAGGAATATTATCCTGTGTTTCAGCCAATATTCAAACTCCGGCACTTTCTAATTCCAATTTTAATGGTATAAAATTTTACAACTATGGTCAACAGATAATTTTTTGCTATATAATAAGTGCTATGGATAAAAATGAAGAATTAAAAATTATAGAAGATATGCAGGCTGTAGTTGCACAGATGAAAGCCGATGATATAGAAGAGAATCCCGATTGTGAATTTGAAACTTTTGACTGCCAGTGCTGCGGTGAAGAAAAATCGCTTGCCGGTTCCGTTGTTTATGACGGAATAAGAATATGCAATGATTGTGTTTTGTACGCAGAAACAGGATTTGCTCTGGGCAAAATTAATAGTATTCAAGATTTAATTAAAAATATGGAAGATAAAAAACTTGAAGCTCAATGTAATTTTATAAAACAGGATGAAATTGAGCATAACAATTAATCAGGAAGAGACAATGCGCATAAAATTTCTTGATAAATTAACCATACTGGATAGATATATATTATTACAGGTGCTGGAAATCTTTATTATGGGGATTGTTATTTTTACCTCCATTATTTTTGCATCAGATACATTTATTACATTGATAAAACAAATAACACTATACGGAATCCCGTTTAATGTTGCACTGATGATAGTCCTTTTGAATCTTCCACAGGTTATAGTAATGGCAATTCCCATGAGTGTGCTGTTTTCTACGGTAATGACATTGAACCGGTTGAGTCTGTCATCGGAAATTACAGTTATGAGAGCATGCGGCATAGGATTGAATCGTGTAGCAAAACCTATTTTTATATTTGCGACATCAATGTCGCTTCTGACTTTTGTTGTTAATGAAACTATTGTTCCGATTACGAATTCTCAGTCAAAAACACTTGCTGTATGGGCACTGGGTCAAAAAAATATACCTAACGGAAAACAGAATTTCACCTTTAAAGAAATAAAAGAAAATCCCGACGGAAGCAAGACAATGAAAAGGCTGTTTTTTGTTCAAAAATGCGAGGATAACACACTGAAAAATGTTTCTGTTGTAGATTTTTCCAATGACAAAACAATTCAGGTAATCCAATCACAAACGGGAAGCACAAGCCCCGAAGGCTGGCAGTTCAACAGAGGTGCTGTTTATACAATGAACAAAGATGAAAAAATTCTGAATACGACATGGTTCAGCAAGTCCATTGTGGACTTCGGAATGGATGTAAAAGATGCACTTACGGAAGATGAAGCAACTCAATACAATGTAATTGCACTGTGGAAATATGTGGAAAACAATTCAAAAAAACATGACCCCAAAACACACTCTTTGTTTAAAATAGAATTACATAATAAGTTTGCTTTCCCCGTAACAACGGTTGTACTTGTTTTATTAGGCGTTCCTCTGGCTATTACACCGCCGAGAGTAAGATATAACAGAGGTTTTTTATTCAGTATACTTATTATATTTTTATATTACCTGCTAAGAGCATTATCTCTGTCTTTCGGTGAAACAATGGCGATATCACCTTTCCTTGCAGCGTGGATACCGAATGCTGTTCTGTTTATTTTAGGTTCTATACTTTATTACAAAAAAGTTTATACAATAACATAGTATGATTTATCTATAATTTCACAAAAATTTTGTAGTTATTGTAAAATTATAGATAAGAGTGATGAGGTGGAATTTTGAACAGAGATGAAATTTTAAATAAAGCAAATGAATTTATAAGTGAAAAAAATTTTGACAGTGCAAAATCGACTATTGAAACATACCTGAAAGAACAGAATGATGATTCGGTTGAAATTCAAAAGACACTGGGTCTTTGTAATGTAAATTTAGAACTGTATACAGATGCTAAGTTAAACTTCGAAAATGTTGTAAAAACGGATGATTCGGATGCTACCTCCTGGTATTATCTCGGAATAATATATGAAGATTCCAATGAACTTGAAAAAGCGCAAAAAGCTTATGAAAAGGTTATATCTTTAAGAGAAGACTACAAAGATGCATATAAAAACCTTGCTGTAATACAGCTGAAGCTAAAAAATTATGACACGGCAATAGAATATGCACAAAAAGCACTGACAATAGATGAAAGTGATTATCAAGTTCACTACATAATAGGCACAGCATATACATCAAAAAAAGAATATGAAAAAGCTATAGAGGCTATGCTGAAAGGTATTGAGCAAAACCCTGACCACCCGTTGATGTATAACAATCTAGGCTCCTGCTATCTGGGGTTAAATCAAATAAACAAGGCGCAGGAAGCCTTCAAAAAATCAGTGGAACTAAATCCTGAAAATGCCACCAGCATGTACAATCTGGCAACATCGTTTCAGCTTCAAAAAAAACATAAAAAAGCTTTTGAGTATTTCAAAAAAGCTTATGAAATAGAACCATCCGAGTTCAATTTGTCTGCACTGGCTCTTGCAAGCGCCAATGCAAAAGATTGGAAATCCGCAGAACAATATTATCACAAACTGGTTGTGTTACATCCAGAAAAACAAAATTTCCAGTATAATCTTGCCTGCGCTTACCATGAACTCGGTAAATATAACGATGCAATAAAAATTCTATCCCAGCTTGTTACAACAAATCCAAAATCAATTTCAATGGGCAAAAGGCTTGCTGATTGTTATGAAAAAACAAACAATATTGAACTTGCAAAAAATGTATACACAAATCTGATAAAATTAGGTAAAATTCCTGCCGAAGTCTACTACAGATATGCCATATTGTGCATGAGAACAGAAGATAAAGATAAAGCTGAAAACATCTTTAAAAAGGTTATACAGCTGGATCCGACAAATCCTTATGCGCACAAAGATCTGGGCGTTGTTTATCTGTCCGAAAGATTATTTGATTATGCAAAAGATGAATTTGAAACCGCTTACAAAATGGCACCTGATGACGCTTCTGTAGTTTTTGAATATGCAAATTTTTATCACGCTATGAACGATTATCAAAAAGCACAGGAACTTTATGAAAAAGCGTATTCATTAGAACCCAATATAATGGACATAGCTTTGTTCAGAGCTTTGAATTATTTCAGAATGAATGATACTGATAAAGCATTAAAATTATTTCTTGATGCAAACAAAAAATATCCTTCGCAGCATGCGATATTGTTTAATACAGGCTTAATTTATCTTCAACAAGGTAAATTTGACACCGCAAGAGAATTTTTATCAGATGCTTTTAGTTTAAGTCAGGATGCAGAAACAATGAATGCGCTTGCCATATCTTTCTTTGAGACAAAAGATTATGAAAACGCAAAAAAACTTGCACACAAACTGCTTGTAAATTACCCTGACAGCATAAATGTTCTTCTGCTGCTTGCAAAATCCTATATTGAATTAGGTGATGTTGAAAATTCTATCCGATATCTAGAAAAGATACTAAAAATTTTCCCGGAACAGCCTGAAGCAAAAGAATTGTATGAACGAATAAAAGGAGCCGTCTAGAATGTTCGAACTTAAAGTAATAAGCTCATTTTCAGCAGCGCATCACTTATTAAACTACGAAGGAGAATGCGAAAATCAGCACGGACACAACTGGAAAGTAGAAGTTTATGTTAAAGGAGAAAACCTTGACAAATCAAATATACTTGTTGATTTTAAGGTATTAAAGAGGGAACTCAAAAAAGTACTCGACAGACTGGACCACAAAGACATAAACGAGCTTCCTGAATTTGAAAATATAAGCCCGAGCAGTGAAGTCCTCGCAAAGTTTATCTATGACGAAATGAACAAAACATTTCCGCAGGTTTCTAAAGTCGGAGTATGGGAAAATGAAAATTCCTGTTCAATGTATTACGAAAACTGGGATTAATATAAAAAAATAAAAAGGCGGTTTAATTTATGAATCTTATACAGGCAATAATAATGGGCATAATACAGGGCTTAACTGAATTTTTACCGGTTTCAAGCTCCGGACACCTTGTTTTGACATCAAGCTTATACAAATATTTTACAAACAAAGATTTTGTTACAGGAGCAAGTGAAGAAGTGGTATTTGACATAGTGCTGCATCTTGGCACACTGCTTGCTGTCTGTATTTTCTTTAAAGATGACATTATAAAAATAATAAAAGCATTTATTAATGCCTGCATAAAAAAAGATTTTTCTTCACCCGAAGCAAAACTTGCCGCTTTTATACTTATCGGCACAGTTTTTACAATACTTGTTGCTTATCCGCTTAAAATTGTTTCGGAAAGCCTTATTAACCTGCCTTATATCGTGGGTATATTTATATTTTTGACAGGCTGCATTCTATACATAGGAGAATGGGCTTCTGAAAAAAAACAGGTTAAAACAGATAAAGTTGATTTAAAAACAGCAATTATTATCGGTCTTGCACAGGGTATTGCATCTATCCCGGGAATATCCAGATCAGGTTCAACAATATCTACGGGTATACTGCTCGGTCTGGACAGAGTAACCTGTGCCAGATATTCGTTTTTATTGAGTCTGCCTATTATTATAGGTGCATCTATATTTTATCCGATTCTTGAATTAGAGCTTAACGAATTTTTAAACTTCAACTGGATAGCTTTCATTGTCGGATTTTTTATCTCATTTGTTTCAGGATATTTTTGCATAAAATATTTTCTTAAATTTCTAGCAAAACACTCAATGAAAATATTTGCATATTACTGCTGGATTGCTGGAATGTTTATGTTTGTATTTTTTAAATTTTTTGCATAACAACAATTTATAATATGTCACCGGCAGCCGGAATTGGAATAACAATACTTGAGCTGTTCGTTTTAAAATATTGCACTCACATGTGCACAGAAGATTCTTTTATGATTTTATAGTTCATCTTATATTTTTAGCAGTTACAAATTTTATTCATTAGAAAATTAAAACTATCTAAGGAGAAAGAGTCATGGAGAATAAGATGTTTTGTTTTCAATGTGAACAAACAGCACAGGGAAAAGGCTGCACACAGACAGGTGTATGCGGAAAAACACCTGATGTAGCAAACCTTCAAGATGAATTAACAAGTTCTTTGATAAAACTTGCTAACACACAACCTCATACGGAAGAAAATACAGTTTTACTGATAAAAGGGCTTTTTACAACTATTACAAATGTAAATTTTGATGCAAAATCCATAGAAAATGAAATAAAAAATATCACAGAAAAAGCAGGAACAAAAGATTTTGATATACAAAACGTTTGGAACTGTAATGAGGACACAAGAAGTCTTAAATCCCTGATCTTATTCGGATTAAAAGGTATTGCTGCTTATGCATACCATGCACGGGTTCTTGATTATAGAGACGGGTTTATTGACGAATTTTTTTATGAAGCTTTACAATCTATATCAAAAGATTTGTCATCCGAAGAATTGTTGTCGCTGGTTTTAAAAACCGGAGAAGTAAATTTTAAATGTATGGAGCTTCTTGATAAAGCAAATACAGAAACATTTGGAACACCTGCCCCGACAACGGTGACAACAAATATCGAAAAAGGACCTTTTATTGTTGTTACCGGTCATGACCTGAAAGATCTGGCTGTTTTGCTTGAACAAACACAAAACAAAGGTATCAATATATATACACACGGAGAAATGCTCCCTTGCCACGCTTATCCAGAACTAAAAAAATATCCCCATTTAAAAGGTAACTTCGGAACAGCATGGCAGAATCAGCAGAAAGAATTTGATAATATTCCTGCAGCAATACTTTTCACAACCAACTGTATTATGCCTGTAAAACAGAGTTATAAAGACAGAGTTTTTACGACGTCCGTTGTAGAATATCCGGATATTATGCATATTGGAAGCGAAGAGAAAAAAGATTTTACACCCGTTATTAATAAAGCTCTTGAGCTCGGAGGATATAATGAAAACAGAGAAATGACCGGTATAAACGGAGGCAGTGTTTTAACAACAGGTTTCGGTCATAATGCAGTGCTTTCAGTTGCTGATAAAGTTATAGAACTTATAAAATCAGGTGATTTAAAACATATATTTCTTGTGGGTGGCTGTGATGGAGCAAAACCCGGAAGAAATTACTATACGGAATTTGTAAAACAAACACCGGAAAATACACTTGTTTTAACACTTGCATGCGGTAAATTCAGATTTAATGATTTAAATTTAGGAAGTATAAAAGGAATACCGAGACTGCTTGATATCGGACAATGCAATGATGCATATTCTGCAATTAAAATTGCAACAGAGTTGTCAAAAGCTTTTAATTGCACTATTAATGAGCTGCCTTTATCTCTTGTTCTGTCATGGTATGAGCAAAAAGCTGTTTGTATATTACTGACACTTCTTTATCTTGGAATTGAAAATATAAGACTCAGACCAACCATGCCGGCATTTGTATCACAAAATGTATTGAATACTCTTATTGATAAATTCAAAATAAAACCTGTTACAACCCCTCAAAAAGATTTAAAAGATATTTTAAACCAATCATGATAATCGGTTATAAAAACCCAAAGAGGTTCTTGTCAAAACAAAAGAACCTCTTTTAAAAATTGGTTATAAATTATGTTTCAATACAGCTCTTCAAAAAAGAACAAAGTATGTTTTACATGTCATAAGTTGATTTTGTTTCCTGCTTTTTGCTTGAACCTATGGAGATAATCAACTCATTGTTTACTACTCTGTATTTAACCATATCTACTTCGGGATCAACTTCTATAAGTTGAAGAACCGTATTGTTTATATATGCGCACCATCCTGTGCCCGAACGTATAAGCTTTCTTTCCATGATTTCAACCTGTATATTTACAATGTTGTTAACAGTAAGATATTATTAGCAGTAAGCATTTTCTACAGTGATAAACGCTTAATTATTAACATTGTAAAATCATATATAAAAACATTGTTAAAAATAAGTTGTTTATAAAAAATTTTCGTAATGTATTATAAAAACAAAAGCTGGATGGAAGTATGATTAATAATTGTTTGGAAAAAGTTCAATACACTGCATTGGCTGATAAAACTTGCAGCGGCTGCAGCGCTTGTTTTAATATATGTCCACAGCGTGCAATATCAATGGAAGAAAACGCAGAAGGATTTTTGTATCCTCAAATAGATAAAGATAAATGCAATAATTGCGGATTGTGCACAAAAATTTGTCCGGTATTACATCCTGATTTTTCTAATAGAAGCAATCCCGATTGCATTGCCGCAATGGCTGATGACAATCTTAGAAAAGAAATTTTATATAGTCAACTGACCCCGACTATGTCTTGGATTATTGGCGTTCGTAAGGTTTGGTATTCCGTTTCGAAATTTTTTTCTAAAATTTCTTCACTCCATCTACCTTACTCACATGGCTGTTTTTGTCTATTTTAATTTTAATACGGTACACAAAAGCTCAGCTTTTGATTTAGCCCCTCTCATAAGATATGACATTTAGTCATATTTTATTGGGCAGAGTCGCAAAATGACTGATTGGGTCAGACTGGCTGCAACATCGGCTGAGATAGAGCGAAGTCTGATGTTATGCAACTGCGTTGCGGTGTCATTCGTTACCTCTCTTAATTATATTTTCTCCGGATGCCACCGGAATATTTATTCGGCAGAGTGTGTACCGCTCCCGGCTTGAGATGCATGCGAATTTGTAATCCGTACATATCAGGATACTATTGAGTACAAGCGAAGCCGCCTCAGACAAATTTTATTTGTTCGAAAAATCATAATGTTTTTGTAATTTCAATACATATTAAACACAATACAACACAAGCATGAAAGTACATGATTAAATTCTATATAAAACAACTTGCAAAAAAATATTATTAATTTTATGATAAGTATACATTAATAAGGATTTTGCCGATGTGGTGACAAACCGAAGCGAAAGCGAAGGTATTTAATTTAAATTAAAACCATTTCAGTATCATCTATTGAACTTTGATAATAATATATGCAGATGTGGCAGGAACCAGTTATTGCATGTTGCTTTGCAAAAACGATTAAGTATCGTTTTTGCCGTTAAATAAGGAACACAGCGAAGCTGCTTCGCCACAAAGGATTGTTCTTTAAAATTTTAATATGCCGATGTGGCGAAATGGTAGACGCACACGCTTCAGGTGCGTGCGAGGAAACTCATGGGGGTTCGAGTCCCTTCATCGGCATTTTTCAAACAAAGAAAATATAAAGCAGGACTCTTCACCCATGTTGTTCCAAAGGAACAACGGTGGTTTACCTGTTCGAGTATCCTGCCTCGTATGACTCGTAAACTCGTCTATGATGCAAGCCGAGTCCCTTCGTCGGCATTTTTTCTATCTCCATCTCTTAGTGAGATGGCAGGGGTGAGGGTTGATTATAAGCAGGAATGTAATTACATCTCATGTTATTTCCCATAAATCTTGAGGGAGTAATTGATAGAATTATAAAGGTGTTGAATAATTGCCCATAACCCTCTCCCGAGAAGAGGGAATAAGAAGTTTTACAAAAATTATGTTTATGATAATATAATTTTTGTTGAAAATTAAATATATGTCGACGTGGCACTCTGCCGGAGGATTTTTGCAAGAGCGGAGTCGAGGCTTTTTAAAGCCGAGCGAGCTTGTCAAGCGGAAGTGTTCGGTGTGAAGAATATTTTACTAGAGTAAAATATGATGAACAAAAGAACACAGAGCTGCAAATAATCCGAGAAAAATGATAATATATCGTTTTTCGAGAGGAGAGGTATACGCCGCACAAATTGAAAATTAATATATTATGTCGACGTGGCGGAATCGGTATACGCGCACGTTTGAGGGGCGTGTGGGGAAACCCGTGCGGGTTCAAGTCCCGCCGTCGACACCATAAAAAAGATGATGACTTTTGTTATCATCTTTTTTATTAGTAGATTGGTGAGGGCTTTAATCCGTATATCGCGGTTTCAAGCAGATTTGCGGACGGACGACACGAACGAAGTGAGTTAGTCCGGATAGCGAACAGATTGAGCCGACTAAGCCACAAGGCTTTCAGGCGAAACTCTGTGAGCGTGGAGCAAATCCAAGACAAGTCCCGCCGTCGACACCACAAAAATACGATGACATTTGTTGTTATCGTATTTTCTATTTGAAGAGTAGTGAAGACATTAATCCATCGGCTGATAAATATCATTGGTTTAATTATTAAATTGAACTCGTACTGTATAAATAGTCATTTCATATAGTCAACTGACCCCGACTACGTCTTGGATTATTGGCGTTCGTAAGGTTTGGTATTCCGTTTCGAAATTTTTTCTAAAATTTTCCATTTCGTCGACCTT
>CALVCQ010000021.1 GCA_944326115.1 Candidatus Gastranaerophilales bacterium
CGCAAATTAAACATAAAGATACGTATATGGAGCAATTTTTTGAAAGAATAAAAAATGAGCGAAAATATAAGTTCAAAATTGTTTTATATGCTTTATTAAGTGATTTTTTATGTATTTTCATCATTCCAGTATGCCTATGTATAATTAAGAAAACCTCAATTGTTGATTTATTATTTTTCAATATTTTAGGTTCTGTATTATGGGGTGGCGGAGTTACATTGAGCTATTTATCTTTAATTATCTGGTACAAAATTAGTAAAAAATTATCAAAAAACTGTGGGTAATCTGTGGGTAATTTTTTCTTTAGAACTTAAATTTGCATTGCCACTTCTAATTGTCAGTAATATGATTACTTTGTAATTTTTTATTGACACATCTTTCTATAAAAAACAATATTGAGAGAAATAAAATAAATGTATACAATTACAATACTTGCAGATAATAACACTATAACCGACAGATATTTTTTAGGAGAGCCTGCTTTATCAATTTTGATAGAAGCAGAAGGTAAAAATATTCTTTTTGACACAGGTTATTCTGATGTGTTTATACAAAATGCAGCTAAATGCAATAAAGACTTAAGCAAGCTTGATTATATAATTCTTTCACACGGGCATAACGACCATACAGGCGGCCTAAAATATTTATTAGATTATTTCAAATATAAAAACCATAAACCTGAAATCATAGCTTGTCTAGATGTTTTTAAGCAACGCTATGATAATATTGACGGTGATTTTGGATGTCCTGTTGAAAAAATACAAATAGAATCAATTTTTAATATAAAATATACAAAAGAACCTTATTTTATAACAGACAATATTGTCTTTCTCGGAGAAATACCAAGAAATAATGACTTTGAGGCTAAACAACCGGTGGGCTTGTTAAAAGAATCCAATGTTCCTGACTTTGTCCAGGATGACAGTGCTGTTGCTCTAAAAACAGGAAAAGGGCTTGTTATAATTACGGGTTGTTCTCATGCCGGAATTGTAAATATATGTGAGCATGCAAAACAAGTTTGTAAAGCAGACAAAATATTTTCAATTATAGGCGGTTTGCATTTGGAAAATGTCACACAAAAACAATTGGAAAGTACTGCTGAATATCTGAAAAATCTTAATCTGAGCTCATTGTATGCTTGTCATTGCACAGGATTTCAAGCTCAATGCCGATTAAATTCAATCACAAATATAAAAGAATCAGGTTCGGGTTTAGAGATTAAATTTTAACTAATACACAATTAATTTATTGGATAAAAATATTTTCAAAAAAACTGTGTGTAATCTGTGGGTAATTGGTATGCAGTTTTGGTATTTTTGTAAAAGTTTCATATCTTGAAAAGTATTGATTTTATTGAATTTTTGTTTCAGCAAAAAGTCAAAGATAGCGCTCATACCCGGGAGGTCACTGGTTCGAACCCAGTCTATGCTATTTTTTCATGTTAAAAAACCAGTGACCTCCTGTCGCTAAAAATCAGAATACGCAGGCTTTGCCCGCTCAGTCGAACCCAGTCTATGCTATTTTTTCATGTTAAAAAACCAGTGACCTCCTGTCGCTAAAAATCAGAATACGCAGGCTTTGCCCGCTCAGTCGAACCCAGTCTATGCTATTTTGCCTTCTTTAGCAGCTGAGCTGGGGCGAAGCGTGCTAAATAGCGTCACGAATTAAACAATGATTCAATTTTACAAGTACAAATCTGTATATAGTGACTACATTACAAAAAAACAGAATCTATGAGTTTTCGTTTTTTATTAGATATGAAAGCAGTTTTTACCAATAAACTTTTACTGCGCAATTCTGTAATTTTTAACCAAAGTTTTGTTAATAGTTGTATACAAATGATCTAAAACAAACGGTAAATATTTGTAAATTTTTTTAATATACCCTAAAGGAAATACATAAAAATGATGATACTACAATCGTGGTTACAAAATGAAAGGATGGTAGAAAATGGTTGACGGAATTTCTGGAATTAGTGCGGGAACAAGTATTGAAACAATAAAAGAAATTGTTCAAGAAGCTGTAGAAGAAGCACTGGAAGCAAGAGATGCAGGCAATGCTGCAGGAGCAGAACAATCAGCAGACGAAGAATCAACGCTTGTAGATGATGCAGAAGGCACACAGCAAGCTTCCGGTAAAACAGACAGCGGACAAAACGGGTTCTCCGGATTTTCTTCTATACTGACATCAATAACGACAATGATGACTACTATAATAGAGACAGTATTAAAGTCTCTCGGAGCAGGACAAACGGATCAGACAGCGGATGCCGGCAAAGCAGATGGTACAGATTCCGCAGGTGATACATCCAATATAACCAATGAAACAATCGAATTAACTAAAGAAGAAAAACATTATTTAAAAAGAGTTATCGCAAATATGAAATATGAAAAATTATATGGAAAACCTTATAATCCAAATGATACAAGTGTCACTTTTTTTCAAAGAAGCAATAATTCTCACTATTATCAAGTTATACTTGACCGTATAAAAGACGAAGAAATTCAAGCCTATGCGGAACTTCATTCTGATACTTTAAAACAAGACATAGCCGCAGCAAAATATAATTGGTAATAAAAATAAAAAACAAAGGATTTATATCGCAGTTTACACCAAAAATTGTCACCCTCAACTTGTTTGACTGTTTTTGCCACTCTGCCAAACAAAAGTTGACTAAATGTCAAGTTTTGTGAGAGGGAGTTGATCTCATGCAAAGTGTCAGGTCTTCAATAGGATCTCGCCGCTGGCAAGATTCGGGAACAAGTCCAAAATAGCATTATAGATGCATTTTGAGCATATTTGGTATAAAGCTATATATAAGTCTCAAAAAACAATTACATATTATAAACACTATTTTATAGTATTATTGACTATTGATAACAACAGACAGACCGGTTTCTTACCTGTCTGTCTGTTCTTCCATACAACCTTTGTATTCAAAAGCCTTCTGATATGACATATAAATGCTCGCAAAACTGCCTGCATCTCAAGATACAAATGTACCTGCTTAGCCTAATAACAGGAAAGATTGTTTTTGTGAATGTTTTTATAAAGATATGTAAATTTACTACACGGGTAGTACGTCCGGATAATGCCTTTGGTTTAAAAAAATGTTATAATATAAATGTAAGTACTAAACCAAATCAAAGCAAGGAGACAAAAAAGACAGGTATCAGCCGATTGAAAGGGCATTATATAATATGAACAAAGTACAATTTCACAGTGACCTTGATAGGTTAATTGAAATTTTACCTCCGAAAATCAAAAAGTGTCTCAGCCATGAAACATTAGATGATGTAATAGAATTGGTTCTTGATTTAGGCAGGCAGCCGGAAATAAGGCATGCTGACGGAAATATTGATTATCTTGGTAAAGATAACATTGTAGATGAAGACATAAAATATGTAACTGACAGGGTTCAGGAATTTACAAAGGATAATAGATCAGGAATACCCGGAACGCTGCATCGAATAAGCGCAATACGAAACAGACAGGGCAAAATTGTAGGTCTTACGTGCAGAATAGGGAGAGTTGTTACAGGGACAATTGCTTGCATAAAGGATTTTGTCGTACAGAATAAAAGTATACTGTTTTTAGGACGTCCGGGTGTAGGTAAAACAACAAAATTAAGAGAAATTTCACGCCTTGTGGCAGATGAATTGCATAAACGTGTAGTTGTTGTCGATACGTCAAACGAAATTGCAGGAGACGGAGACACCCCGCATCCTGCGATAGGACATGCCAGAAGAATGCAGGTCACACAGCCGGAATTTCAAAAAGATATAATGATTGAAGCCGTTGAAAATCATACCCCGGAAGTTATAGTTGTTGATGAAATCGGTACGGAAGCCGAAGCACAAGCAGCGAGAACAATAGCAGAAAGAGGGGTAATGCTTATTGCGACAGCACACGGCAACTCTCTGGAAAATTTGATTAAAAACCCTGTTCTGTCAGATCTTGTAGGAGGAATTCAATCTGTTACACTCGGTGATGACGAAGCAAAAAGAAGAGCTTCTCAAAAAACTGTTCTGGAAAGAGAAAAACAGCCGACTTTTGATATAGTAATAGAGATTATTGACAGAAACACTCTGGCTGTTTATCCGGATACAGCAGAAGCAGTGGATTGTATACTGCGTGGATGGCCGATAAAACCGATTATAAGAAAAGTAGACATGTCTCAGCCGTCAGAGCCGAATCTTGTTGAAAAAATAAAACAATTGGATGATAAAATTACTTCTGCAAACAATGCAATGAACTACAGTTTTTCAAGAGAAAAATATGTAAACGAAGTTAAGGGTTACAAAAAGATTTATATTTATGCGGTAAGTCGTTCTATAATGGAGAAATCTATAGAACGACTAAATCTCAATGCAGAACTTACAAAAAATATAGATGATGCCGACATTGTTATTGCACACAAAAATTTTGCAAAAGGCGGTAACAAAATTTTGAGTATAGCAAACGAATACAGGCTGCCTATATATTATGTTCGTTCAAATTCCACCTCTCAGGTTCAAAAGGTGTTAAAAGAAGCACTGGGTCTAAAAGATGATAACAGAGTTGTATTCCACGACGAAACAGAAGAAGCTCTTGATGAAGCAAAAGAAGCCATTCAAAGAGCAATAGAAACAGGAGAGGATATTGAGCTGTCACCGCAAAACCAGCAAATACGAAAAATGCAGCATGAACTTGTTGAACAGCATAATCTGGAATCTGTAAGCATAGGCGACGGACAGGAAAGACATCTTAAGATAGTCGGCGGCAAAGATTTTAAGCAGGATATAGGTTAGCAATCTCAAAAGAGATTTAATTGTTCAGGACTTTGCTCCAGTATTTTTCTCAAAAATTTTGTCCTGTGCCATTTTGTGATGCCGTATTGTTTAATTGCTTCGGTGTGTTGTTTTGTAAGATATCCTTTATTATGTTCCCAGCCGTAATAAGGAAATTCAGCTGCAAGTTTATCCATAAATCTGTCTCTGGTTACTTTTGCAAGAATACTTGCTGCTGCAATTGCCGCTGATTTAGAATCCCCTTTTACTACTGTTTTTTGTTTATTTTGGTAATTTTTAATAATTTTATTCCCGTCCACAAGGGTTATTGTTTTAACATTACCCAGCATTTGTTGAACATTTTCGCAGGCTGTTTTCATACAATTGAGAGAGGTATTAAGAATATTACTTCTGTCTATTTCTTCAACACTTCCGTCTTTTATATAATAAGCCGAATTATTTATAATAATGTCATATAGCTGTGCTCTTTGCTTTTCTGACAACTGTTTAGAATCATTCAGTGCAGACAATTTATCCAATAAATCTTTATTCAAACTTTTAAAACAAACGGCTGCGGCAAATACAGGTCCTGCACCGGGTCCTCTGCCTGCCTCATCTGTACCAATTACATAATCAAAATTTTCGGCATTTTCTTTATCAAAAGAAAACAATTCTTCAATTTTATTTTTGCGTTTAGCTAAAGTCATCTAAAATAAATTTTCCTATTCTGCCGTCTCTGAAATCTTTGAGAATCATAACCGATGTTCTTACAATATCAGGTTCGGAATTTCTTACAATCCAATTTCTGCTTTTAGATATTGATTCAACAGATATTTCATCTTCCAGATTATAGTAATTTTTTACTTTTTCAGGATATTTTATGGCGAGTATTTCAAGAAGAGCTTTTGCTACTTCTTCGTTTTCATACGCATTTTCACTTACGGAATTCACCATTGCAAGTTTTGCCGCTCTTGCTTGATCTTCCTGTTTTAAAGGAATAATCCCTGGTGTGTCTAATAAATCAATTTTCGGATTTACTCTGACCCATTGCTGCTGTCTGGTAACACCGGCTTTTGCCCCTACTTTAGTTTTTCCTTTTCTGATAAGTTTATTTATAATGCTTGATTTACCAACATTCGGCATTCCGACAACAATTACTCTTGCGGGTCTGGTAAGAAGACCTTTTGCAACAAGCTTATCAATTTTTGGCTTTGAGAGTTCTGTAACTTTATTTACTATTACTGAAATATCATTGTTCTTTGAGGCGCATGAAGCAATAACAGGGAAACCGGTTTTTTGTTGATAATGATTAATCCATTTTTTTAAATTTTCTTCATCTGCAAGATCGGCTTTGTTTAACACAATAAGTCTGGGCTTTTCGCCAAGTAGTTTTTTTATATCAGGATAAACAGAGCTTTCCGGTATTCTGGCATCGAGCACTTCGATAACAACATCAACAAGGTTGACGAGTTCTTTGAGTTTCTTTTCAGCTTTTGCTATATGTCCGGGATACCAGTGAATATGTACCATAATTTTCCCTCAATTATTTGTTAAATTTTTCATATTGTCAACTGACTCCGACTACTTGTTGAACCTGTGCAATAAGCAAGTTCAATATTTAACAATAAGTCCGGCACAGTCAACAAGCGCATGGGGTCACTTCCGTAAAATGCTAGACTCGGCGCCACTCGCACTCCGTGTACCACTCCTACAAGCGAGGTCCCACTCAGACAAATTATAAAGTAAATTCACATTAAGAACTGTAACAACAAATTTATTAAATAAAAGTTGTCTTTATTTAATAACAGACCTATAATAAAAAAATATGGAAAATAAATTTAAAAACATTTTGGACAGAATTCCGGATATATTGTCCTCCGATGATGATCTGGAAAAAAGTTTTGAAAAATCGATTATAGAATTTAAAAATATAGTAGATTTTGACAATGCATATATTTGTTACTTGAATGCAGGCTGTGCCAATATACAGTTTCGTATGACTTACGGAGACAATACTCCTGTAAGGACAGAAGATTCTGTAATAAATTTTCCCGAAATTTTAAAAACAAAACTGTATGACTCGGCAGTATTTACATTTGATGAAAATTCCGCATTTTTTAACGCCTTAAAGCTAAAAAAAACAAATTCTTGTTTTTTACTGGCAAAACTGAACATAAGAGAAACAGTTTTCGGGTTTATGCTTGTTACCCGCTCTTTAAATCTGCCGTTTACGGCTGAAGATGAAACGGCAGCAAAAGCTTTCAGTTCTTTAGTGTCTTATTCTATCAAAGATTCAGAGCTTGCAAATGTCTTCAAATTGCAATTAAGAGCACTGCAAGACAGTATAGTAGACAAAACAAATGCTTATGCCACAATAAAAAAACAAAATGAAAAAATACTTGCTGCAGATAAACTAAAAAACGATTTTCTCGCAAATATATCTCACGAATTAAGAACTCCTCTGAATGCTATTATTGGTTTTTCAGAAGCATTATCAATGAAAATATTCGGACCTTTAAATGAAAAACAGGAAGAATATGTAACTGACATACACGTATCAGGGTTACATCTTCTGGGAATGATAAATGAAATACTCGAAATTTCAAAAATTGAAGCCAAAGCAATAAAGCTTGCACTCGGACGTTTCAACCTGCAGACATCCTTAAATGAAGTGGTAAATATTGTAAGACCTCTTGCTAACAAAAAACATATAGAGCTTATAAAGGAAACAAATGACTATCTGGAAATTGATGCAGATTATCAAAAAATTCAACAAATTTTGTATAATCTTTTGAGTAATGCAATTAAATTCACGCAGGAAAAAGGCAGAATAGAAATCGGCTATAAGCCTGAAAAAAAACACGTTACCATTTATGTAAAAGATAACGGTATCGGTATAGACGAAAAATACTCCGGAAAAATTTTCGGTAAGTTTGTACAGTTGAATAATGTTTATTCCAAAAAAGAAAGCTCAACGGGTCTCGGTCTGACAATCACAAAGGAACTTGTTGAACTGCACGGCGGAAAAATATGGTTTGAAAGCAAACTTAACGAAGGTACAACTTTCTACGTAAAATTGCCCCTTGTTCATAAACAAAACAAAAAAGAGTTTTAAAATGAGTAAGATACTTATTATCGAAGATAATGAACTGAATCTGAAACTGATGAAAGATATATTAATATCGCAAAATTATGATGTTGATACTGCTGCAGACGGAGAAGAAGGGCTTGAAAAAGCAATGGATAATGATTATGCCCTGATACTTCTTGATATACAAATGCCTGTTGTTTCAGGATATGATTTTTTACAAATTTACAATAAAAAAACACCTGTTATTGTTGTATCAGCCTGCGCAATGGATACGGAAATAGATAAAGCAAAAGAACTCGGCTGTACGGATTACATTTCTAAACCGATTCAGATTATGGAATTTTTGAATACGGTTAAAAAATACGTTTAAATAAAAATAAACAAAAATACAAAGACATTTTTATAAATAATACCTTTGCAAGGTGAATTACAGAATATTATTTAAACAACTACAAAATAGGTAATGTTCGAGGGCTTTGGAAATTAATAAACCTTAAAAAGCCAGGGTTACCGGATTGCGTTTAAATTATATTCTGTTTGAACAGGACATCAGGTCTTATTTATAAAAATGTCTTTGTATGAAAGAGAAGCATCTTATTCTTCGTTTAAAGATAACACTGCCATAAACGCTTCCTGCGGAACTTCTACACGTCCGACTGCTTTCATACGTTTTTTACCTTTTTTCTGCTTTTCAAGAAGCTTGCGTTTTCGTGAAATATCACCGCCGTAACATTTATCAAGTACGCTTTTTCTCAACGCTTTAATATTTGTACGTGCAATAATTCTGCCGCCCACTGCTGCCTGAATAGGCACTTCAAACATCTGGCGCGGGATTATATCCTTTAGTTTTGCCGTAAGTTTTTGTCCTACATAAAAAGCATTATCTTTATGGACAATTGCACTCAGCGCATCAACAACCTCGCCAGCCAGCATAACATCCAGTTTTACAAGTTCAGAGCGTTTATATTCCTTAAACTCATAATCCATACTTGCATAACCTTTTGTTCGTGATTTCAACTGATCATAAAAATCAACAATAACTTCACTCAGAGGAATTTCATATTCAAGATCCACACGCACTTTGTCCAGGTAATGCATGTTTATAAAATTCCCACGCTTGGACTGGCACAAATCCATCAATGTACCGGTATAATCATTTGGTGCAATAATATTTACTTTTACATAAGGTTCTTCTATGTATTCTCTATACTGCGGGTCCGGCAAATTAGACGGATTGTCTATTTCAACAACCGTTCCGTCGGTTTTATGAACCCGATATACTACAGATGGAGCTGTTGTAACAAGAGAAAGGTCATATTCTCTTTCCAGACGCTCCTGTGCTATTTCCATGTGCAGCATACCAAGAAATCCGCATCTAAATCCAAATCCCAGTGCGGATGAGGTTTCCGGTTCAAAAGTAATAGACGAATCATTAAGCTTTAATTTTTCAAGGGCTTCTTTTAAATCCTGATAATCATCATTGTCAACAGGATAAAGACCGGAAAAGACGACAGGCAAAGCTTCTTTATAGCCCGGAAGAGGCTCTTGTGCCGGAGCTTCAGAGTGTGTAACAGTATCACCGACAAACCTTGTCAGCTCTTTTATAGAACACGCCATGTATCCGACATCACCTGTCCTGAGTTCGTTTACAGGAACTCTGTTAGGATTCAAATATCCGAGCTCTACAACTTCATACTTATTTCCGGAAGCCATAAATTTTACTTTGTCTCCGACTTTAATACTTCCGTCTACTATCTTAAAAAAGCACAGCGTTCCCAGATACGGATCATAAGCACTATCAAAGACAAGTGCCCTTAAAGGCTTGTCAGAGGTGTCCTCCGGCGGCGGAACAAATTTTACTATTGCTTCCAGTATATCTTCGATACCTATGCCCGCTTTTGCACTGGCAGGAATAGCATGTTCTGCATCTATGCCGAGAATTTCTTCAATTTCATCTTTTACTCTTTCCACATCAGCCGACGGAAGATCGATTTTATTAATAACCGGAATAATTTCAAGATTCTGTTCTATTGCAAGATACGCATTGGCAAGAGTCTGTGCCTCTACACCCTGAGTAGAATCAACAATCAAAAGTGCACCCTCGCAGGCAGCAAGAGAACGTGATACTTCATAAGAAAAATCCACATGCCCCGGAGTATCAATAAGATTTAGTTCATACTCATTGCCGTCTTTTGCTCTGTATTTCATGCGGGCAGCATTAAGCTTTATTGTAATTCCACGCTCCCGCTCAATATCCATTGAATCCAGCAGCTGGTTTTGCATATCACGCTGAGCAACCGTACCTGTGTATTCAAGAAGTCTGTCAGCAAGCGTTGATTTGCCATGATCAATATGAGCTATAATACAAAAATTTCTTACGTTTTTTATGTCTCTGACTTGTTGATTACTCATAATGACAGTATATATGAAAGATTATTCATTTAAAAGACCTTTAACAACCTTATATGCTATTTCCAGCTTTTCAGAATCAAGATTATGAACAGATTCGCATATTTCTTTTATCAAATCTTGTTCCTGTTTTAAATGATCAAGCGCAAACAGCTCTTCGGGTGTTGTTTCCAGCGCATTAATTATCTTATCAAGTGTTTCTGCCGTACAAAAATTTTCACCAATCTCTATCCCGCTTAAAGTTCTTTGTGAAATTTCAATTGCTTCTGAGAGAGCCTCCTGTGTAAGACCTCTTTTTATTCTCATTCTTTTAATCTTTTTTCCGAGATCTTTTTTTATACCCATAATCTTTAACCTTGAAATTTAATCTCTGAATTATTAAGAAATAGATGTCAAATGTATTTTATATTAACTTTTGTAAAGTTAAAATGAGACATTATTGCTTTATTTTAGGCATTAATGAAATTTAATTTCATAAAATTAGACAATTTTATAAAAACAAAAAACTTTATATAGGAGTAAGGAGTTTACAAAAAAGATTAAAACAGACTACCCCCGCTAATAACAAAGTTTAGTCTGTTCCTTTCAAAGTAAACAAGAAGGTAGTAGTTTTAGACAAAAGGAAGGAAGGTCAATTATGACAAGTTTTGCAGTACACACAACAATGGGTACACTTTCACCAATCGTATCAAGAGACAAAGGTTCAATGGGCAACAGACTGGATTGCGCAGCTGAACAGTTTGTAAATAACAGTACAAACTTATTGAAAGCCGGAGCAGTTGCAGGCGGAGCAGCAGGTGTAACTTATGCGGCAGCTAAAAGTGGAAAATTTGCAAATGTCGTAATAAATGGATTAAAACAAGTAAGAACACTTATGCAAAAAAATAAGCACACAGCTAAAATTGCTAATCATATCACAAAAGCACTTTCACATCTTCCAAAAGCCGGTAAAATCGGCGTAATTGCTGCAGCATTAGCTATCCCGGTTGTTAACTATTTAGGACATAAAAACAGCTATGAAGCAGGTCAAATCGATCAAAAATACACAGACAGAGCAAATCTTCAAAAAACAATATAAAAAGATAACATTTAACCAAAAAGAGTGTGATACAAATATCACACTCTTTTTATGCATAAAATAGTTCTTTTGTATGATGTAAGTCATGAATAAAAAATGCAAAATAACCATGATAAATGTGGGAAGAGGTTAGACAACATGGTTGGCTCAATAAGTGCAATAGGCTCATACAGTACTGATATATTTCAGAGCTTAACATCAACAGATTCTTCAAAAA
Organism: Candidatus Gastranaerophilales bacterium; assembly: GCA_944326115.1. Taxonomy (GTDB): domain Bacteria; phylum Cyanobacteriota; class Vampirovibrionia; order Gastranaerophilales; family Gastranaerophilaceae; genus Limenecus. Next base: position 11,565 of record CALVCQ010000021.1, read on the forward strand.
CAACAGCCGGTATGAGTTTTGAAGATATGATTTCAAACGGTATAATTTCAAACACCGATAATGAAAAGGTTTCTACAGGCATTACAGCCGCAGGCGGTGAAGCTAAAGCAGAAAGCGCCGATACTTCCGGTTCCAAAAACGAAATGGACTTAAACAATGACGGACAGGTCACAATTGACGAAGTCATCCGCTATATGCAGATGCAAATGGCTGATAATATGTCAGAACAGATGAGTTCCGAGGACGGTTCATTTGAAATGGGTCAGCAGGCACAGCAAAACACAGGTATTGAAGAGTTTAAGTCTAAACAAGCGGCAAATGCTTATCAAGCCGGACGTCAACTTATGGACACAGCCGTTGATATGATAACTGACAGCTTTATGTTTCTTGTTTAAGACAACTCCTGTTATTTAAATAATAACAGGCAAAAAAAAAGACCTTTCGGTCTTGAAAATTGTGTTCATTCCTCGTGTGTGTGTTAATTTCTCGTCTCTAATTTGTTCCTCGTATATATATAAAGTATAGACAGAGAAAATAATTGCCATATCACGGGTATATTGTAAAGAAATATTAAGAAACTATTGTTCTGAGTCTTCGTCATCTTCTAACGAATCAATATAATCAACGACTTTATTGAATTCATCATCATCATCTATCATTTCAAAAATATATTCTTCACCTTCTTTTGTTAATCGCATTAAGACGACTTCTTTTTCTTCACCGGAGTCGTCATTTTCTTCTTTGGGAAGCAGCAGCCCGTATTCTTTACCGTCCATATCGATTATATCGATAAGTTCAAAGTTAACTATATTACCTTCTTCATCTAAGGTTTCTATTAATTGTTCATCTATTTCTTCTTGATTTTTCATATTGTTTTCCTTTTTGTTGTAAATGTTATTTTCTGTCAAGATATTGCTGTAAAATTATACAGGCACTTTTTAAGTCGACTAGACCTTTATTTTTTGTATATTTTTTACCCTGCATTGCAAGAATATTTTCAGCCTGACGGCTGGTAAGCCTTTCATCTTCAAATATAATTTCGCAATGTGGTATACTCATTTTTAACAGATTTGAAAAATTTTCGCAATCCTTAGCCTGTTCTCCTATAGTACCGTTCATATTTTTAGGCAGACCGATTACAATTTTTGAAACATTATTTTGTTCGCAAAGCAATGTTATTTTTTTTATTGCAGCAGGTTCCGGTTCTCTGTTTATTGTTTCACAGGGCTGAGCCGTTAACAATAAAAAGTCGCTCAGTGCAATTCCTATACGTTTCGTTCCTACATCCAATCCCATTATTTTTTGCATTTATTCGTTAATCCAATTTTTTTCTATTTCGTTAATGCAAGTCTTTATATAGTTTATATCAATCTCTGACAGGTCTTTATTTGCACGTCTTGCAAATATCGAGGTTGCATTTTTTATACTCTCGTATCGATCTTTTTGGGAGAGATAATACTCATAGACGCTTTTTTTCAAAATATCATTTTCAAGATATTCTTTAGTCTTTGTCTTGTCAGTCAGTGAATACAATATATCTGAAAATGATTCCTGAAAATTATTTTTTGCAAGATAAGCACTCATTAAAAGCCGCCTGTTAAATATTTTTTCATATTCAGGGGAAAATACCTTATTTTTATTATCATTTATTATATTTTCAATTTTCTGTATATCAGTTATTTTATTGTCTGCAATTTCGACAATCATTGATGCAAACTGTTCATTTGTTTGAACATCAAGGAACCATTTTGCGAAAAATCCATGCTCATATAGCTGTTTTAACAAAAAATCATTCAGCGGTATTTTATTCAAACTTTGTTGTAAATCAATTTCTTTGTACTCAATATCCTTTGTAATAAAAGACCATGCTGCATATTCATAAGAAATTTCCTGATATTTCAGTCTTGATAATTTTTCCGCATTTACCATAAGATATTTGCAAAAAGCCGCATCAATCTGCACAACATTATCATTTTGATAAAATTTATTGACAATTCTGTCAAATTCCTGTTCCGATATTTCATTAAACCCGAAACAATCAATAATACCGTCCAAGTCGTTTATTACCAGTGCAAACATCTGTATAAAAGATGCCTCATTTTTTCTTGAAAAAATAATGCCGGTATTTCCGTGTCCGTCGGGAAAGTTTACAAAACATCTGTACACCGGAGCATAAGACAAAAGTTTTTTGTAATATTCACCTGTTGTATCCTCTTTTATGCCAGACAATTTTAAAAGGCTGAAACTTTTTTGCGCAGCTGCCCTGATTACACCGTCATCTATTTCTTCAGCAAGCTGTTTTAAAACAGGAAAAGCCAGAACTGATTTTGTTTCACCAAGGGCATTTATTGCTTTTAAAGCAATATTACTGTAAGGATTTGATATTATAACAGGTATCAAAATATTAGCAAGATTGTCTCCGTCATAATCGTCAGACAATGAAGTAATAAGCATTTCTTTTTCTGCATCCGGCAAAGCCGTTACAAAATCCAAAAAATCTATTTGCGCCTCGGGATTAATTCTTGCATTTTCAAGTAACTTTATTGTATCAGCATCTATAATTTCATCAGGATTATCAAAATATTCAAGATATTGTTCATAATTTACGTGTTGTCCGCATTCTCTTAAAAATCCGACAACTTTTGTTTTAACAGTATCATTGATTTTGGGATTTGCAAGAGTTTCAAAAAAAAGTTTTTCTATTTTTTCTTTATCTATTAATTCGCTGACAAGAAAAGAAATAGTGTAATCTCTAAGCTCCGTATTATCTTTAAGAAATTCTTTGTGCAAAATATCCAGAACCGTGTCTTTGTCTTCTATTTTATTCAATTCGTCCAGAGTATTCCCGACAAGCGCTCTGTCGCTTGAATTGTTCTGAAGACTGATAATAGAAGAAAGAAGTTTTGCTCTTATTTGTAATTTATTTTCTGACATAAAAAAACCCCATACTAATCAAACTTTTGCCAGAAAGCATCAAGAATTTTTTGCGCTTCACCGGAGGGCATTTTGTCTTCCAAAATAAGATATTGTACAGCAATCATCGTACACTCGGAGCAAATATTCACACCGGGACCTTTAACCATTTTTACAACCTGGGTATTTGGTCTGCCGCAAAAACTGCAATATACCGGTTCGTATGAAGTATTGTTATTTTCTTCCTTTTTATTTTCAGATTCGTGTTTTGCTCTTGATAAAGAAACAACTTTTTTATCCTTTGACATGCCTGATTTCCTTAGTGGTATTAATTTTTAAACAATCTAAAAATATATTTTACAATATATTTTTAGCAGATATACATTGTTTATTGTATCTTATTTTACCCGAGTTGCCAATTTATTTTATTTTATATATTATGTTAAAAAGTTAATATTGAGAATATTGCTTATGAAAAAAGTTGTATTACTGATTACTATATTATTTGTTTCTGTTATTTCTACGGCATGTATAAACAATCTCGCTGTTCAGGAATTGAATAACAAGGCTAAAGAGTACATGGCTAACGGAGAAACGGAAAAGGCTATTGCAAGATTGCGTTCCAGCATAGATTTAGATACAAGTATATTTGAAACGCATTATAACCTTGGAGTTGCACTTATAGAAGTTAAGGATTATAAGGAAGCCATAACTTCACTTGAAAACGCAATAAAGTTAAAACCTGAATTTGCAGATTCATATTATTCTCTGGCAATGGCAAATGAAGGGCTTGCCGATGAAATTATAAACGGCAGCGGTAAAAATAGCGAAGAAACTGACATAGAGTCTGATTCCGATACACAGCAAGAATCAGAACAAGTTTCCTCTGCTGTTCAAAAAACACCTGAATTGACAGAAACAGACAAAGTTAAAATTGTCGAACTTTTAAATGCAGCCATTGATAATTACAACAAATACCTTATTAAAAAACCGGACGCTGAAGATAAAGATAAAATTACAGAGCAAATAAATTATTTAAACAAAAAAATACAGCAGTATAACTCTGTAAAAAATACAGCTATTGACAGCATTGACAATGTTTCATCAACTGCTGAAAATGAAAGCGAAGAATAATGCAGTCGCCCCCATCGTCTGTGGCTTTTAGTATTGGAGGGTTTGATATTCATTATTACGGCTTAATAATGTTTTGTGCAATAATTTTTGCAATAAGTGTTATATGTTTTGTTGCAAAAAAATATTACAAAGATACAAGCACAGACCGGATAATCGATATGCTGCCCGTAATAATACTGAGTGCAATTTTGAGTGCTCGTATTTATTATGTTTTTATGGATATTGGATACTTTTCAAAAAATCCTTCGGAGATTATTGCACTCTGGCATGGCGGTATGTCTATACACGGAGCAATCCTCGGAGGTGTGATTGCGGGTATTATATACTGTAAAATCAATAAAATTAATTTTTTTAAATATGCAGACATTTTTTCTTACGGTGTTGTAATAGGACAGGCTGTAGGCAGATTCGGCAACTGGTTTAACTGTGAAGCATTCGGCAAACCCTGTTCAATTCCATTTATAAAACTTTTTATTCCTGCTCCTTACAGACCGGACGGGTTTGAAAATATTGCCTACTATCATCCGGCTTTTTTATACGAATCTTTGTGGGATATTGCTGTATTTTTGATTTTATTTTTTATTATAAGAAAAATCACCGGTATAAAAGACGGAACAATATTTTTTTCTTACCTTATTTTATATTCCTCAGGAAGGATAGTAATTGAATGGTGCAGAATGGACAGTGTTTTAAATATAGGAGGAATTGCGGTAGCACAGATTGTTTCTCTGATTTTAATTTTCGTTGCAGCAGCTGGACTATTTTTAATAAATAAAAATAAAATAGAAAAGGTAAGATAGAATCTTACCTTTATGTTATATGTGTATATGTAATATGTGAAGTTCAAATTAGAAAATCATATCCGGATAAGGTGATACATATAAATCATTGAATCCTAAGTTTGTTCCTGCCGGCATCTGAGCAAAAAGAGAGGGGTTGTATGCTCCGTACGGGCTGGTAGTGTATTGTGAAGCCTGTGCTGCGGAGGTTTGTCCTGCTGTTTGAGCGGCTGTACTCTGTTCTGCTTCCTGTTGTGCAGCAGCTGCTTGTTGAGCTTGTACATACTGCAGCATTTGTGCTGCGTTTGCAAATCCGTTCATTTTTGCATATTCTTCCATTTGTGCTGCTGATTCAAATCCGAGTGACTGTGCTGTTGCGTCGTCTATGCTTCCTTCCAATTGCGGTGCAGGATTTGCAAGATATGCTGTGCCGTATGCAAGACCTGCATTTGGAAGAGTCTGCTGAGCAGCAATTTTGTAATTTGAGTTTCTAAGTATTGATTTATCTTTGGCTATTTCATTTTCAATTTTTGCTATTTTTGAAGTGATTGCTTCTTTTTGAGCATCAGTTAAACCTGATTTCTTCAACTCAGACTGTAATCTCATGATTTCTGCATTTGCGTTTTCTACATTATATTGAGCAATTTCAATTTTTTGTTGTTCTTTCATTCCTTTAAGAATACCTTCGTTAAGTTCAATTTCTTGTTTAATTGCACTCTTTCCTTCTTCAGGTGCATTTTTATACTGTTCTTTTAATCTAGCGATAAAATCTTCTTTATTTTTGATTGATTTGTTAAAGTTTACGCTGAAGTTCTGGTCTGCATTGATATAGCTTTCGTAGAGATTTTCTCTTAACTGAGTTAATCTTGCTTTTTCTGCCGTAGATATTGCTGGGTCAGCCAATTTTGCTTCTACATCCGTAATCTGTTTTTCAAAAGCTTCTAATTGTTTATTTCTGTAATCATTGTATTGAAGTTTTCCTGTTTCAATATTTCTTTTGTTTGTTAATTCTGCAATTTTTGCATTGATTTCGTTAACTCTTGATGCTGACGGGTTTGTTGCAAGTTCATCATTAAGAGATTTAATTTGTGCATCGATATCTTTGATATTTTTATTAATCTTTTGCTCCATTGCATTTACATGGTTTTTGTGACCGTTCTTGTAAGAGAATGCCTTATTAAGATTAGGTTTTGCAGTATTGTTCCAGTATCCTTTTATTGCTCTTGCTGATTGGAAAGGATGAGCCAACCCTTTTACTCCGTTCCAGGTTCCTTTGCCTGCAATTTTGAAGCATTCGCCTGTTGCCCTAAGACTGCTTGTAACAGCATTGCCTTTTGGCACCGGAACTCCGGCAGATTTAAGAGCACCTTTTGCACCGGCTACAGAACCGACTACCGCAGTAGTACCGGATCCGATTTCTTGCCATGCTGCGGCAGCTTCTGCATCTGTTTTTGCCGTTGCTGCTTTATAAGCACCTTTTCCGACTTGTACTGCGCCCATTGCTGCTCCTGCAGCTACCAAAAACGGCGTTGCTGCGCCTCCTGTTGCAACAGTTAAGGCAACAGCACCAGCTGTTACAGCAACGGTTGTCAGTGTCCGTTTCCAGCTAAAATTGCCGTTTTCATCGCAAACTAATCCTTTAAAGAAATTGCCGACTCCTTTAAAGAAGTTTTTGCATTTTTCTTTACCGCTTATATATCCGTCATCCAATCCGTCTTTTACATCGCTGTTGACTGCCTGTGAAGAAACCTGCTGTTGAGAGGCAGTCTGCTGCGCACCTTCTGTTTGAACAGCTCCGGACTGTGCTGTTGTTTGTACACCTGCAGCAGCTTGAGGAGTAGTAGTTGCTGCTTGTGCAGCCTGTTGCTGTTCGGCACGTTGCAATGCAAGAGCTTCTTGCTGCGCCTGCTGCTGAGCCTGATAATAGCTAAACAACTGTTCCTGCTGTGCCTGCTGCTGCCTTTGTGCATTTAGCAGCATCAACATATAGTACTGATACATACTGTTTCCGGTATAATTTTCAGGTAAGCCGAATGGTGATAAACTCATTTCCAATCCTCTCTAAATAAAATTCCTATAAAAGTATATTTAATATCCCTTATTTAAATAAAAAATTTTTATCAGCAGAAATTGCTTTATTTTTTCAAATATTAAGAAATATTAACCTGCTATTATAAAAACAATGCATGTGCAAAGACTTCTCCAACCTGATGGTTGTAGTATCTGCCGTCATCTTTTGTAAAAAGTTCTTTCCAGTGACTTTCTTTAGTCCCGTCAGCAGAATATGAAGGATTGCACATCATCAGATGATGCGTGTTTGTGTCATAGCGCAGTGGAAATAAATCTTCCGTCTGCATAAAACTTGGCAGTTTGTCACTAGCTATTTCAAAGCCGAACAGTGCATTCCTTATTCTGTTAAGCCTTGTTTCATAGGATATGCCTCCTTCTGTGTTATCGTTTGAAACTTCTACACCCGGTGCGTAGTCTCTGGAGTATTTAAGCCTGTTTGACCAGTATTTTACGGTATCAAAGTCATCTACACTTACAAATGCAGTACCGGCATTCAGACCCATCATCCTGTACCGTTCAAAGTCATCCGAGCTTTTTTCTCCGACAAAGCTTAATGTACTGCAGCCTGAACGGCGTCTTATTTCGTCCGTTATATATTGCATCTGTGCATATTCTGGCAATGCACCCACACCGGTATAATTTTGCATATCATATCCGCCTATGTGTTTTGCAGAGTCAACAAAAATTGCTTCAAATCCCAGATTTACAAGTTTTACCATTTCTTGTATATAAAGTTCTTCGTGTTCAGGATTATTCCATCTGAAATTTTCATCATTTTCATAAGGCTTTGAGACTTTGAGCTGGTCTTCTGAGATAATGGTTCTGAATCCTGTTTTAAGACCTCTGAAATGAGCAAGGTCATTAAAAGCTTTGAGCTGTTCTTCCGGTGAAATTTTATCTGCAATATCGAAGTTAATAATATTTTCGCTGTAACCGATACCGAGTTTTATACCGTAAATGGAATTTTCTTCCCAGGGTTCTTTATTGTAGCCGTCACCGTATATATTCGGCCAGATTTGAGAAAGTATTATACAGTTTGCCCAGCTTTTAGCGGAAGGGGGAATTGCCGGAAGTATTTTTATTGCACTGATTATTCCGTTTTTACATCTGTTTCCTTCCATTTCTGCAATTGCACGGTTATTTATTTCTATATAATTACCCAATCTTCCCCATTTATCACCGTAATCCGGCGTTTTTATATCATCAGGAAAATTTCTGTAAAAAGTAGTACATTCACAAAGCGATAGAACAGATTCTATTGTTTTTTTTAAAGGTCTTTGAAGAAGTTCATACGGAAGAATATTAGAAATCCATTGTTTAAGGTTTCCGTCATTTAAAGCTCTGTACTTGTGTTCTTCACTCCATTTGTCATAATGAAGCGCTATATTGTTTCCGTATGCTTTTAAGAGCTTGTTTACAGTATTCATACGGTCAATATATTAAACATATAAGCTAAAAACATCGTATTTTATAACAATTTTTTCTTATTTATACTGCCGATTTGGAGAATATCTAATTACATAATATATAGAGTCTAAAAACTTTTTTAGTACAATTTTATGTAAGAAGGAAAAATAAATAAAAATATCAAACCTATCATATCGTGTACCGTCACCCCAATACAGAAGTACTTTTAATGCAACATCTGATGTTTATAACACAAAGTCAGACAAATGTTATGCTGACAGAAGTAATATTATGTCTTTAAATAATATTGCTTTTCACGGCTTATTTAGTAATAATAATCCGACTACGGAAAACAAGCTGAATGCAGCTATTCAAAATCTTGATGATAAAAGTATTTTGATATTTTCTGATGACCTTGACAAAGCAAAAATTGAATTAAAAAGTCAATTGAAAAACATTGATTTTCTGTATACAATATATTTTTCGTAGAAAACACTCTCGATTATAACAGTTTTGCTGTGTACAAAGACAAATCGGATAAATATAAGATTTTTAAAATAAATCCGCTTTCTTCTGTATACTTGCTGGATGGAGGGAAAGACGAAAATAAACTATCCGTAAAAAAGGAATATATTGCGACTGCCGACGACACGTCAGATTTGAACAGCGGTAAGTACATAAAAATAAGTTCATACAAAAATGATGCAGTATTTAAGGTTGATTTTAATTCCTGAAATTTAAAACAAATTTTTGACAGATATGTTGATAAATCATCGTTTTTTGAAAATAAAGAAAATATAGAAAAGTTTAATTCACTGAGATTATCAGTAAATACAAGTTCTCAAAAAATCAATGATATATCAAAAAAATAAAGTTTTCCGATATAGGCGGATTGGATAAACAGATTGAAATGCTGGAAGAAAATGTTGTATTTCCTATGGTATATCCGTCATTTTATAAAGAATTCAGATTGAACAAAGGGATTCTTTTATACGGACCGCCCAGATGCGGCAAAACAATGCTTGCAAATGCTTTAGCTAACGAACTCGGAATAAATTTTATAAAAGTTGCAGCCGATGACCTGACAGATGCAAAAGTCGGGCAAACAGAAAAAAACTGGCGTAAGTTATTTAAACATGCAAGAGAAAATCAGCCCTGTCTGATATTTATTGACGAGTTTGATGCAATAGCAAAACAGCGTTCCGGTTCTGATCAGGCAAGGTATCAGGATACAGTTGTTAATCAGCTTCTTGTTTTAACAAATGATATTGAAAAAAGCCAGGATAATGTTTTTGTAATAGCAGCAACAAACAGAGAAGATTTGATAGACAAAGCTCTTTTAAGCTCCGGCAGATTCGGGCTGAAGATAGAAATCCCCATGCCTGATGTTAAAGGTATAAAACAGATTTTTGATAAAACTAAAAAAGAAAAGCCTGTAGATAATAATATTGATGAAGATAAACTCTGCGGTATGATGTTTGACAATAAATTTAACGGTTCTGATGTTGTGGAAACATTTTATGCAGCATACAAAAACGCAATGCGAAGAACAGGTATATACGAAAAAATGAAAAACAGAACACTGACGGAAACAGATAGGCATTCTTTATCTGTTAATCAAGCTGATTTTGAAAAAGCAATAGAAGAAATTGCCGCACAAAAATAAAAAAAAGAGACAGAAAACTGTCTCGTATATTGTTGAGTATCGTCTATTTATTTCTCTCTCATCTTTTCATTTTTTTGTTTTAAACTGATATGCGGTTTGAAATCTGTGCTTTCCGCAAGTTGTCTTTTAAACCTTTAGCAAGATCAGACCTGCCGCTTTTTTCATAAATTTTTGTTATTGATTCTAAAAATTTCATACTGTCCATGTCTGCCGCATCAGAAGAGGAATGTGAAACGGGAATCTTCGACTGTTTAAGACTGCCTGTGTTTGATATTGAAGGTGCTTTCGCTTTTACAGTAGTAGCGGCTTTTGAAGGAACAGGCTTATTAGAAAGAGTTTGTTTTTTTATCGGTGCACCCGCAAGCGGTTTTCTTCTTGCTATACCTGAGATTCCGTTAGTTGATTGAGGTATAGCTGATGTATAAGGATTTTTCTGGCTCTGACGGTATGCATTCAATCCGTATCCTGTTTTAATAGGACTTACTGTATTATTAAACTGCATATTATCTGCAAGCCGGCGGTTTAGTCCGATTTCTCTGTCAATTTGAGCCGGTCTTTGAGGAACTATGCCGGTAAGACTCCGCTCTTTTTGAGGTGTTTTAATTGCAGCAGCTTTTTTAGGTTTAAACATAAAGGCTGCAATAATAAATATTATGCCGAGAACTGTCAAAATATTGATATCACCTGATTTTGCTTTATTCACAGCTTTTTTGATATAACTTTTTACTGTTACGAGCATACTTCTTGTAATATGCATTTTTGTCAGTGTTTCATTAAGTTTCGGATTTGATGTTTGAGAATACTCTGAGTCTTCATCAGAAGCAAATGCCTCCGGGTTATAAACCGGAGTATAACTGGAAACCGGAGCATTTAATTGAATAGATTGAGATTGTGTATTTACTGCTGGCAAAGATGCTGCGGTTTGAGTTTTTTCAAAATAAAGTTTGCTGTTTGCAATACCTTCACCTTTAAAAGTAACTTTTATACTGTCTTTTGATGCCGGTGCAATTGTTACATTTTCAACACCTGTTACATCATTGTATACAGTATCTAAATCAGAAGAAGCCTCTGTGTTTTTAAGCTCTACAGTCATTTTGTTATCAGAGTAAACAGTTTTTTTAATCTGTGCTGCTTCATCTGTTTTAAAAACAATGCCATATCCTGAGTCCTGTGCATTAATCTGTACTTCCTTCAGGGTATTTGCTGATGCGGCAGAAACAGTAAACAAAACGGCTAATGCTGCCAAAGACAATTTTGTGCTTAAATTTACGATACTTCTCATTACTCTTTTTTTACTCCCCAAGAGTTTGTGTACTCAAACAAATCTTATGCCGAATTTTTCTCGGACAACTTTTACAATTCAATAATACTTTTTCGTCATGCCAAAAACATCAATCCGGTGATTGAAGCTTTAAAAATATTTTATAGACCAGATGGTTAATATAAATTGCTTGTAACTTTTTATTACAAAAATAACAAAAATTTTTATTTCGGGTTATTTTACTAATATGAATATTTCACCGGTTTTGTTAAATTTCAAAATTCCAGCAATGAATTTTAAAAAGAATAATCAAATTGATTATTCTTCTCAGCGGTTTCCTGTGAGAACAAATCCGGTTTGTTACACCGGCGATACATTTGTAAAACAGAATTTGTCAGTACCTTCTTTCGGTATAATAAACGGTCAAAGAAAGTTCAAAGACCTTGTATTAAAAAAGACAATACACTGTATTTACTGCAACAGACCGTTATTAAGTGATAAAATTCTTGATAAATTGAAAAGCAGCGGTGTTTTTTCCGGCGGCATAAGAAATTTTTCACAGGAAATGTTTTATTATATTGATTACATGCATCCTACTGAAAAAGAAGTCTTGAAAAAAATAACTATAATGGCTTTTGATTTTCCGAATATAAGACTTTCTGAAGCTATTAAAAGATTATATCCACAGGCAAATAAAGAATTATTAGCAGAACAGCTGCCGATAATACAGGAGCTTTCTTCGCTTACTGAAAAACTTCCCCGTGGATTTAAAACAAGATTTAAAAAGCTGTTAAAAATTTCAAAATACAGACTTCTTGAAAGAGAATATATTCCCGATGAATTCAGCGGCAAAGAATTTTCATATAAAATAAAACGTATAGAAGAAACTATAAAAGACAAAACCCTTGCCCAAAAAATATTAAATTTAACAGAGCCGCTTACCCATCCTGTATTCAAAAAAGCAAATACCCCTCTTGATGAAAAATTTATAGACAAAATTTTAAATCTGACACAAACCAGAGACGTTAATAAATCTAATCTTACAAAGTCTGATTTACAGATTATACTAATAGAACAAATAAAAAAATATGCTGAAATATTAAACAGAAAAGATATAATAAATCTTTGTGATACAGCTATAAAAACAATAGAACAAAAACCGGTAAAAATTAAATTTAGTAATAAAGCCTTTTTGTATGATCTTAATGAAGCATTATACGGTTTACAGGATTTTGAGCTGAGAAGCAAAATAAATGCAATAGTCAAGCGGCTGCCAACATCCAGAACCAGTGTAAACGCATTCATAACAAAACACGAAATGGCAGCCTCAGATGCAATAGGCTACGATATGCTGCGTCCGTCTATAGTAACAATAGAACACATGAAACCGAAATCTAAAGACGGTGCCAGTGAATTGTCCAACTATGCACTGGCCTGCGAAAGAGATAATAACAGCCGTTCCAATATAGATATGGAAGACTTTATCGAATCATTCCCTATACAAAACCAGAGAAATTATTTTAGAGAAATTTTTGAAGTTGTTAAAAAAGGAAAACTCTCCCGTTCAGATGCAATAGGGATGTTAAACACATTCTGCGAACAAAGCGGCAGGCAAATAGATATAAATTCTTTATAAGGTTAATGACCTGAATTTAAACAAAAAGTTTTAATATAAAAATTTTTAAATCTTTTCAAAAAAAGATTTATCTTTTTTGCATACGGGGCACACATAAGTATCCGGTTCTTTTGTAATATCACCTTCGTAAATATAGCCGCAAATTTTGCACCTGTAAGCAACAGAAGATTTTAAATTGTCTTCCTTCAGATAAGTCGGTGCAGCTTTCGGGCTTTTCCCTTTTTTAACTTTATGATAATAAGCATAAGTCATAGGCGAATCCTGTTCCAGTATATCACCGGCTGTCATTTTTCCGACAAAAACAGTATGCGTTTCAGTTTCAAGTTGTCCTGTCAAATCGCATATTACATAACCTACTGAATTTGTAAGAACGGATAAGCCGTCAATTGTAACGGAATTTATTTTTTCAAATTTATCAATATCCCTGCAGGAATTAAAGCCAAATGTCGGGATAATATCATCTTTTACATGTTCACCCAATATAGAAACCGCAAATTTTTTAGATTTCTTAATGCATTCGTTTGTGTAATTATTATGATTTATACTTACACACAATGTGTCATAAGTAATCTGCATTGCACAATTTGCAATACATCCGACAGGTCTGTCCCCGTCAAGAGTAGTAACTGCGTACACACCGTAAGACAAAAGATTTAAGACCTGATTATTCATACAAACATCCTTATGCAATAATAACTACTTTTTAATTTTATCATTAATTTTTTATCTTTTGCTAAATTCTTTACGGTAAAAAAAAAATATGCTATTTTATTGATGTTATGAACAAATATGTACGCTGGTATGATAAAGATCCTGATTTAAGTCATCTAATGGCTTTTATTGAGAACCTTTCCGAAGATATAAGAGAAGAGATTGCACAGGATCTAATTCAAATTATCCTAAGCGAAATAAAGACAAATAAAGACGGCGAAATTTCAATGCTTTCTGAAAATAAAATTACAGAATACCGCAGATGGTATGATAAAAATATTTCTTTGCATTCCGCCGTAGAAATAATAAAGAATCTTGATACCGATAAAAGAAAAGAAATAATAGCATTGTTGATGGAATCTATTGTACAAATACTGGCGGAATATAATAATGGATTACAAACAGAATAAAAAAGTACTCGTTACAGGTGCATCAAAAGGGATAGGGAAAAGTATTGCAAAAATACTTTCTGATACAGGTTATGAAGTATATATATGTGCACGTAATGAAGAAAATTTAAAAAAAACAGCACAGGAAATCAAAGCGTCAGGTTATTTTGTTTGTAATCTTGTTAATGATGAAGATTGTGAAAAACTAATGACAAATAATTTTGATATTCTTATAAATAATGCCGGAGATTATATTTATTCATCTGTTGAAAACACAAAAGATGACGACATAAAAAGACTGATAAAGCTAAATACGGAAATTCCTTACCGCCTAATAAAATATACGGTACCATATATGAAACAAAAAAAATGGGGAAGAATTGTCAATATCGGCTCAATTAGCGGTATTGTCGGCGAGGCAAATGCTTCTTTATACTCTATGACAAAATCAGCATTTACCGGACTTACAAAAGCACTTGCGCTTGAACTGGCACAGGATAATATTACAGTAAACACTATAAATCCGGGCTGGGTAGAAACAGAACTGGCAAAAGAGGCTGTTTCAACCGGCGATTTTACATACGAAGAAGAATTAGAAATGATTCCTCAAAGAAGATTCATCTGTCCGGAGGAAATTGCAAATCTGGTCAAATACATAGTTTCAGAAGAGGCCAGAGGTCTGACAGGTCAATCGGTCAGTTTGTGTGCGGGTTTAAGTGCAGGTTAAAGTTTATACTAAAGTTGTAGTTGATATTGCAATAAATCCTCCAAAAAGATGATTATTCGCTTTCCATATAATGATAACTTAGATAAGTATTCTAAATAAGTTATGAGTATCTAGTTAAAATAAGGAAGGCAAGATTAAAATGAAAATCTCTCAAACAAATTTTTCAATTTTCAAGCCTATGTCTAAAGAAGAAAGACAGGAAGTACATTCCAATCCGTTTGGAATTAACTTTAAAGGCAACGTATTAACATCAGATGTTTTTGAATCAACCAAAGCTAAAGAAGCAGCAAATTCTACAAATCCTTTTGATTCGTTTACTAAATTGACAAACAAATCAAAAATGGTAGCAAGTGCTTTTGTCGGCGGTATGAATTCATTCAATGAAGCCTTCCGTTCAAGAATTAATTCTATTATTTCTTTCGGCAGACAGATTAAAGATAACCTCGCTAATTCCTGGGAAAAAGCAAAAAATACAGAAATTTCACTTGACTTTAAAGGATTGATGGAATCTATTTCTTCAAAATTTGATAACACATACAGCGTTAATAATTTGTTAAAACGACCTGTCGATGATTTGCATACGATGTTTGCTATAGAACATGCGGCATACAAAGAAAGCTTGAAAGCGTAGGTGGCAGAATGAAAACAAACAGAATTGACAATATAATTGAAGCTCTCGGAAGACACGAAGATCCAAAGTCTATCGAAGTTCTTGAAGAAATCGGGACAAATTCCGAAATTGACGAAATAAGAGAAAAAACAGCACAGGCACTCATCAGAAAAAATTGCCCCGAATCATTAAAAATAGTAATTTCTTCTGCCGGTAAAGGTATTAATGACCTCAGCGCCAGAGTTGCTATGAGTTCTATAAACGAAATACTTTCACTGAATGACAAAACTGAAGTTTTAAAAATTCTTGAAGAAACAATGAACAGTGCAGAAAAGCAAGAAGTAAAAGATACTGCACGTTCTGTAAAAGCATTAATTACATACTCAATGTAATTTTAATTAATAAATAAAAAAAGAACCCTCTTTAAAAAAGAGGGTTCTTTTTTATACTTTTATGCAAGAAAACCTGAAGTTTGATTCTGTCCCGACTCAGCAGAATCCTTAGAACTTTCACTTTCTGTTTGCTGCTGGTTTTGGGCAGAAGGAACATACTGTGCTCCGAATATTCTGATAATATCATCTGTAAAAGAACCCAGAAGAACTCTTATCTGATCTTCCGAAATATTTAAATCTTCAATATTCATTTCGGAAAAATCGACCTGTGTTCCGTTTGCATTGTCTGAAAACAGAGCCTCATTACTATTTGCATTAAAGTTAATTGCTCTTTTTAATTCTTCTTGTGAACTTAAACTTAATCTGTTAACCTGCATATAAATCTCCTTTTCGGCTTATCCCTATCAGCGTTACATGAGATATATCGGCATATTGATTAAAAACTTTATAGTTTTAAAGAATATTTTAACAATAGTTAACAAATCACTTTTATTCCGTCTGTTACAGACTTTAGACCATCTATTACAATAAATCTGTTTTTATCAAACTCAACGGGAGATTTTGAATTGAGAATAAAAAATGTAGGTCCAGAGCCGGACATAAGCGAATACGGCAAAGATTTCTTTATTTCTTTAAGTTCTTCATAATCATTTATTACAGCATTTTGCAGACTATTATACAAAAGCTCTTTATCAAACTTTTGCAGCATTTTATCCGTATTGTTAGGTATATTTTTTATTTTGTCAGGGAGAAGTGCAAATTTTGTGTAAGCTTCTTTTGCAGAAATACCGAATTTTGATGGTTTTATAAGTGTAATATCCAAATCAGGCGTATTTATTTTTTTTATATTTTCACCTCTGCCCGTACACAAGGCTGTTCCGCCATGCAGACAAAAATTCAAATCAGAACCCAGAGATGCGCACAATTCTTGTATTTCATTGTTACTGAGTACAAAATTAAACAGTTTATTCAAAGCAAAAAATGCTGCTGCAGCATCTGTACTTCCTCCGGCAAGACCTGCTTCGACAGGAATATTCTTTTCTATATAAACTTCAATCTTCTTGTTTTTTATTTGTGCTTTTCCTAAAAATTTTTCAACAGCCTTATATACAAGGTTTTTGTTGTCATAAGGAATCTTATCGCTGTTTCCTGCTAATATTATTTCTGTTTCTGTTGAATCATCTATTGTAAATGACAGATAATCGTAAAGGCTTATTGCCTGCATAATGCTTTTAATATTATGAAAACCATCGTCTCTCTTATCTAGAACCTCAAGTGTCAAATTAATTTTTGCAGGCGCAGCCACTTTTAGCTTAAGCATTATTTTTTTTCAACTCCTCTGACAATTGTGCAAATTCATCTATTGATAGAGTTTCGCCTCTGATATTTTCGTTCAGGTTAAGTTTTAGAAGTGTTTCTGAGACTGACTCTTTATTAAAACCCGCATTTATCAATGAATTCTTAAGATTTTTCCGTCTTGTTGCAAAGCAGGCTTTAATTACTCGTCTTAAAAAAGTATAATCGCTGACTTTTACTTTCGGATCTTTGTTTATAGTTATTCTAACGAGAGCGGAATCTACTTTTGGTGCAGGGTAAAAAGACCTTCTGCCCACTTTTTGAATCAGTTCAACATCAGCATTAAATTGCGTTAGAATTGACAGAAGCCCGTATTGTTTTGATGGGGAATTTTCATCGGCAATTAGTCTCTGCGCTACTTCCCATTGCACCATAAGAACAATTTCCGATATATGGTTTCTGTTTTCGTTGTTTAAATCATCAATTTCACCGAGTAAATGAGCGAGAATAGGGCTTGTTATGTAATATGGTATATTGGCAATTACTTTAAATTTAGTATCTTCAAGGTCTTTTAATTGCGTTTTTAAAATATCATTGTGTATAAGATGAAAATTTTGCATTCTTATGTGCTGCAGAGCTTCAATTGCATCTTCATCAATTTCTACAGCATAAACTTTTTTTGCTTTCTTTACAAGGTTTTCCGTAACAAACCCCGCTCCGGGACCGATTTCTAAAATAGTATCCTCTGAATAAACTTCATCAAGTATTCTGTCGATTACACTTTCATCAACAAGAAAATTCTGTCCAAGGCGTTTTTTTGTTTTAAATAATTTTGCTCTTAAAAAATAGTCGCTCATAAGTTGTATGATACAATAAAAAATATGATAATAATACCAGAATACCTTGCAATACATGAACCCGATGAAAAACTGCTTGAAATTATCAATAATAAAGATTTTAAAGACAAAATTCTTTATGAAAAGCGGTCTGATTTTCATAATATAAAAGTTGTGGAAAATGAAATCGGACGTTTTTTGCATTATAAAGACACCTATCAGGCAGGTTTTATTGATACGCCGGTATACAAAGGCAATCTGCCTTATATCAACTATTTTTCAATTCCTTATCTTATTAACCCTGACATCAAAAATATTCTCTTAATCGGCTTTGGTACGGGAAAAATTGTCAATGATTGGGAAAAGTTGTTTGATAATCTTGAATATATAGATGTTGTAGATATAGAAGAAAATATTTTTGATATAGCGAAAGAGTATTTTGATTTCAAAAAATCAGACAGAACCAATTTTTACCTGCAAGACGGCATTGTGTTTTTAAGAGAAAATACAAAAAAATACGATTTGATAGTTGTTGATGTTGCATCTGATGACGGCATTGATGACCGTTTTTTGAGTGATGAGTATTTTAAACTGATTAAAAAATCTCTTGTACCAAACGGATTGTTTGTATCAAACCTTTGCTCAAGTGCTGATTTAAAACACCCGAAAAATACTTTTTTCTGTTCGGTTATACAAACTTATAAATCTTATTTTCAACAGGTTGATATATTTAAAGGCAATGAATCAGACAGGGTGTATTACAAAGCATTTTTTGATATTGATAAAAGGGTGATAGACATAACAAACGTTATATTAATATCTTCAAACTCTGCTTTTAATATATCTGATGATTACAGAAAAATTGAATCAGCAGGCATAGAAATAAAAAATTATATCAACGACTTGCAGACATTTTTATAACAACCGGATACAAAAATATAATATAAAACGGTATGAAAAATGCGGTTATAGAATAAGCAAAACGGTCAGTTAAAATTAATAATAAAATCTTTGTGCAAAGTGCACAAATAGTGTACAAAAATATTAAACCTGCAGAAATTAATATAATTTTCTTTTTTAAGTTATTTATAATTGAAAAATTTACTAATCTTCTCTCTAAAATCCACCCCGTAAAAATTCCCAGCATAAAACAGATTTTATAATAAACGCCGTGTTTCATTTCGACGGGGTTTATGCAATCTGCAAGAGGATTGAAACTTTGCATCTGTATATTACATTTTATATGTAAATACAAATAAAGAATTATTGTAAGTGCTATTATTGTTAAATAAAAAATTAAATCTCTGTTTTGTCTTTTATCAATCCAATCTGTTAATTTTTTAGTTGCAAATATTAAAGCAATACCTGCAATTATTGATACAAGAACATCCTGCGGAGTATGCACGCCTATGTAATTTCTTGAAAACGCAACAAGTAAAACAATAGTTATCATTAAATATCTGATTATCCGGTTATTCCACCATTTGTATGCAATACTGCCCCATACAGCCATTGCTCCTGCCGTATGTCCGCTCGGGAATGAATATCCGTCTGCAGCCGGCAATGCACTGTCTATAGGGGTTATTCTTGAGTCAATAAACCAGGGGCGTTTTATACATGCTGTCATTTTTAAAAACACATTTGTATAAAGAGTAAGCCCGAAGGTAAAAAATATGAATGTGCCGGCTTTTTTATTTATTCCCCAGTAAATAACAGCCATTGCAAACACAGGTATCAACGTTTCACCAAACCATGTTACGGAAAGAAAAAAATTATCAAAAAATCCGTTTGTAAGTTCCCTGAAATTTTGTAACAGCAATAAATATTCAATTTGTAACGGCATAGTGTTAAACATATTTACAATTGTAACGGTTTTTTGTTTTTCAGGCAATTTTTAAAGACAAAATGTTTTTATATAAATACAGGTAGTTATTTATTAGTGTGTGAAAAATGGAAAATATGCAATCAATCCCTCAAGGACTGAATTCGCCCAAAAATGTGCGAAATAACAGACTTGAGGAAACAGCTAACAATCTTATAAAAAGTAATTCCGCAGTGTCATTACCACAGTTTGAGCCTGTCAGCAAAGACTATGCAAATGCAATGCGTTCTCTGGCAATGACACAGATAAATCTCGGCAGCAAACCCGGATACTATTGTCCGGAAATGATATACGACAGATTCAGACGTTAATATTTTGTTTTAAATAAGCTTCTATAAATCCGTCTATCTCTCCATCCATCACTGCGTCTACATTTCCGACTTCATAACCCGTTCTGTGGTCTTTTACCATTTTGTACGGGTGGAAAACATAAGAGCGGATTTGTGAACCAAAGTTTATGTCAAAATTCTCGCCTTTTAATTCTGCCAGCTTTTTGTCGTGTTCCGCCTGCTTTATTGCAAGTAATTTTGCTGCAAGCATCTGCATTGCTGTTTCTTTATTCTGAAGCTGTGAACGCTGCTGCTGGCATTTTACAACTATCCCTGTCGGCTTGTGTAATATACGGACTGCAGTTTCTACTTTATTTACATTCTGACCGCCTGCACCGCCCGAGCGCATAGTATCCACTTCTATATCTTCAGGTGGAATTGTAATAACTTTTTCAAAATCTTCTATAACTGGGCTTACTTCCAGTGATGCAAAACTTGTCTGGCGTTTTCCGTTTGCATTAAACGGAGAAATTCTGACCAGTCTGTGAACGCCTCTTTCCGCTTTGGCAAGTCCGAAAGCGTATTTACCGGTAACTTTTATTGTTGCTGATTTAATACCGGCTTCATCTCCGTCTGATTTATCTAAAAGTTCTACTTTCCAGCCTTTTTGTTCTGCCCAGCGTGTGTACATTCTGAGTAACATCTGTGCCCAGTCCTGAGCATCCGTGCCGCCCGCTCCGGCATTAACAGTCAAAATCGCATCATAAGAATCATACTCACCCGACAAAGTCATTTGAACTTCCCACTCATTCATCTCTTTTTCAAGAGAATCAAGAGTATTTTGGAGTTCTTCCCACAGAGATTCGTCTCCTGTTTCATTATAAAGCTCTATCAGGACATTACAGTCATCAATCTGTTTGTCCCGGTTTTTTGCTTTTTCAATATTGTTTTTACATTCTGTTAGCTCTTGAGATAGTTTTGCGGCAGCCTGAGGGTCTGACCAGATATCTTCGCTTTGCAGTCTTAAATCAATATCTTTTGCTCTTGCTTCTATTTTGGCAAGGTCAAAGACACTCCTTTGCTTTGTTTACTTTCAAAGCCAATTCTTCTAACTTTTGTTTTTGTTCAATATCAATCATTATATATTATTCCTTGTTATGATTTCTTTGCTGCGCCTGCAATTTCGGAATCCACTCTTAAAAATACCGGTTTAATTTTTTCCTTTTCAGTTATTTTACCTGCCGGTATTTGCGCCCACTTTAGTGAGTCCAGCTTAATATCAGACGGGTCAATATTAAGATTCAACTGCGCATATACATCTTTTGCAATATTAGGACAATAAGGAGCAAGCATCGCAGCTATAAATCTCATTGATTCAAGCACGTTGTACAACACTTTTGCGCATTCATCCATTTTGCCCTCTTTTGCAAGTCCCCAGGGTGCTGTATCGTTTACGTATTTGTTCACTGTGTTTGAAAAATTAACAATTTCCTGCGCAGCTTCTGCTACTTCAAATTTGTCAAAATGAGCTTTTACCGCCTGAACTGCAGATACAGCTGCTTTTGCAATTTCATTGTCAGCAGGGGTAATAAATTCAGGCTTTATTTCGCCGTCAAAGTATTTAACCTGCATATTAAGAGTTCTGTTCAGCAGATTTCCTATATTGTTTGCAAGGTCGGCGTTTACCTTTTCTTTAAAATCATTGTCGGAATAATTTCCGTCACGACCCGCAGGCGCTGCTGTCATCATAAAGTATCTGAATGCGTCAGGATAAGATAATTCAAATTGTTCCATAACATCTTTCGGCGCAATAACATTGCCTAAAGATTTACTCATCTTTGTTTCATCTATTGTAATCCAGCCATGAGCAAATATAGTCTTAGGCAGAGGTAAATCAAGCGACATCAAAAATGCAGGCCAGTATATTGCATGGAATTTTAAGATATCTTTTCCTATCACCTGAACATCAGCCGGCCAGTATTTTTTAAATTTTTCAGAAGGATTTACAGGGTCATACCCGAGTGCCGTAATATAGTTTGAAAGTGCATCAATCCAGACATAAATAGTCTGGCTGTCATCATCCGGAACCGGTATTCCCCAGCTTACGGAGTCTTTTGAACGTGAAACTGATATGTCTTCAATATTTTCAAGCTGATTTAATACTTCGTTAGCTCTAAATGAAGGCTGAATAAATTCAGGATGAGATTTTATATGTTCAATCAGTCTGTCTTTATATTTTGAGAGTCTAAAAAAGTAGTTTTCTTCCTTGACTTCTTCCGGCTTTTTTAGGTGATCGGGACACAAACCGTCTTCTGTCAAATCACGGGGATTCAAGAAAGATTCACACCCCGAACAGTAAAGACCTGTATAAGAATGTTTGTAAATATCTCCGTTATCCTGAAGTTTTTTAAATATTTTTTGAACAATCTGTTCGTGCTGCTCGTCAGTTGTTCTTATAAACTGGTTGTAGCAAATATCAAGACCTGCCCAGCATTCTTTAAATTTATTTGCGTTTTCATCACACATTTCTTTTGGTGTAATACCTTTAGCTGCGGATGTTTTTTGAATTTTAATACCGTGTTCATCAGTACCGGTAAGAAAATAGACATCATCGTATCTCTGGCGAAAGTGTCTTGCTAGCACATCTGTTTGTATTTTTTCATAAGCGTGTCCGATATGAGGCGCACCGTTTACATAATCAATTGCTGTTGTTAAGTAAAATTTTGTCATAATCTATCCCACTTTAATATTATTTGCTAAGATAAAATTATCACAAAATGCTTGGAGAATAAAGGAGCTTTAAAATGTCAGAAAGATTAAGCGGCAGAAAAAACGATGAATTAAGAGAAATTAACTTTATAAAAGATTATACAAAACACGCTCTAAGCTCTGTCCTTGTTCAATTCGGCGATACAAAAGTTATTGTAACCGCTACAGCAGAAGAAAAAGCTCCTAAATGGATGGAAAAAGATGACGCAAGAGGATGGATAACAGCCGAATATTCACTTTTGCCGACTTCTACGGAAACAAGATGCCAGAGAGAAAGAACAAAAATTTCCGGACGTACACAGGAAATTCAGCGTTTAATCGGCAGAAGCCTGCGTTCGTGTGTTGCTCTTGAAAAAATGACAGGTATCACAATTACAATAGATGCGGATGTTATACAGGCAGACGGCGGAACAAGATGTGCAAGTATCTGCGGAGGATATATTGTACTGGAACAGGCAGTAAAAAAACTTATGGAGCAGGAAAAATTAAAAGAAAATCCTATACTTGAGCCTATAGCTGCAGTATCCGTAGGGCTGATTGACGGTGAAGTTAAACTGGACTTGGATTATTCAGAGGATTCTCATGCACAGGTTGATTCAAATATTGTTATGACAAAAAGCGGTAAAATTATCGAATTTCAAACAACCGCAGAAGGAAATCCTTTTACAAAACAGGAATTATATCAAATTTTAGACACTGCAGAAATTGCAATTCAAAAAATTATATCAAAATATCCCGCATAAAATCTAATCCGATTCACAGTTCACTTCGCTGTATTTAAATCTTTAATCAAACTTTATTTACAGCAAAAGAACCAATCATGCCAATAACTAAAATCGTCGCTATTGTCTTAACATAATTTGTCCGAGAAAAATTCGTGATAAGACTCTGCCGAATAAAATATGACTAAATGTCATATTTATGAAAAGCGCTAAGTCAAAAGCGAAGCTTTTGCGTGCAGTATAATAATTATTTTATATTGAAAAGATGAGCAGGTGCTGCAGCGAGCGGGAAGGAATTTCAAGAAGCGGAATCAGACGGGGCTGACCGAATGAAATGAGGGAACGCCCCTTGTGGAGCCGGACTTTACTCCGGCGGAGCGTCTGATTTCAAGAAGCGAAATTCCGGACGGGTGAAACCCGGGGAGCGAGGTGCAAAGCTGACGACAGCGGAGCGTAGTCAGCGGCTGCAGCGAGCGGGAAGGAATTTCAAGAAGCGAAATTCCGGACGGGTGAAACCCGGGGAGCGAGGTGCAAAGCTGACGACAGCGGAGCGTAGTCAG
>CALVCQ010000022.1 GCA_944326115.1 Candidatus Gastranaerophilales bacterium
AAGTGAGTCAAAGCGGAAGCAAAACGAACGACAGTACCGAGCGAAAAGCAAATCCAAGACAGCGGATTTGCGGACGGGGCTGAGTGATAACGAACGTCCCATGTGAATAAGGTTAACGAAATGAAAATTTTTAGAATAAAAATTTGAAAAAAAAGAGTACTTGACCTTGTGAACGCCAATAATCCAAGACATAGTCGGTGTCAGTTGATAATATGAAGAAGTTGGTATTGTGTAAAGGAAGGAATATAACGATGTTTAAATATTCAGCAAATAAACTTAGAAGGAGCAACACCACAGGAAATCAGGATCTTGACTTTAAAGATTTACTTAAAATATTTGAGTTGAATAAAAGTGAAGCCCAAAAAAGAGTTTTATATAATATATACAAATTTAAAAGTATGCAATTTATGGGGTTAAAGGATAAAAACGGAAATCCGATTTATTTCGGTGATATATTAATTGATGAAAATAAAATATTACTAACCCCTGTTTGTGAAGTACTTAATGGTGAACATGTCCTCTTTTTCAAACCTTTAAAACATCTTGATACAACTCTTGGCATAGGCTGTAAATCTACATATAGTAATACACTTGAAATTATAGGAAGTATTTATAAAAATTCCGGAAAAGACAAAGATTTAAATATTGAAATATCGATAAAAAAATTTATTTATGCACAAATAAATATACAAATAGAATCCTAGGACACGGTATATGATACGTTTATAATTTTAAAATGGGGATATATATCGCAATTTACACTAAAAATGCTAAAATTGTCACCCGAAACTTGTTTGATTGCTTTTGCCACTCTGCCGAACAAAAGTTGACTAAATGTCAAGTTTTGTAAGAGGAAGTTGATTTCGTACAAAATGTCCGGTTTCCCACAAGCTCTTGCCGCAGGCAAGATTTCGAAACAAGTTCAAAATGACATTATAGCTATAACTCGAGCATATTCGCTGTAAAGTTGTATATAAGTACTTTAATATGTATCTTGCAAAAAAAGTTTGTAGCAAATAAAATAAAAAAGCAAATAATTATCAATTCTGTTTTAATTATTAAAATATACTGACATAAAGCAAAATAAACTAAAAAATTTAATAAAATAAATGGAGCGGTGTCCGAGTGGTTTAAGGTGCAAACCTGGAACGTTTGTGCGGGGGCAACTCCGCCGGGGGTTCGAATCCCCCCTGCTCCGAATTTTACAATAAGAGCCGAAAAGGCTCTTTTTTAGTGTCTCTTCAAGTTCTAATCTGCATTTCCGGCGATTGAAAATTTTTAATCAAATTTTTAAAAATCACCAAAAGTCTTTTGTACTAACTATTTTCAGAGTTCGAGTCCATTTTGGAGTCTAATTCTTTACAAAAATCGGGTGAAAACACCTTCTGTTTATGCTTTACAGGGGTTTTTTCTGCAATTCTTGCTAATACAGTAAAAAATCTAGACAAAAGAAAACTTGTTTCTTCATACGAGTATTCTTTGTCATCAAATTTTATAATTACACCTATGTCTTTTGATTTTCTTGGCATGTCTTTTTTATAATGATTAATTTTTAAAGTAAAGAAAAAATAAAATGTCATCCCGAATTTATTTCGGAATCTTACCGGTTGGAAACGGAAACTTCAAGTCGGTTAGATTCTGCACTTTGTAAGGACAGGCTCACACAAAATTTTTAAGATCCTGAAACAAGTTCAGGATGACAGCTAACTGATTGTTTAAATACCAGATAACGTTCTAAAAGAAAGACTGTATCTGACTTCTTGAGTTCTTCAATTAACTCTTTGATATAATTCAAAAAGTTTGATTTTTACATGTACAGACCGAATTTGACCCGTAAGGACCTTTGGGGGTTGCTTATGTTTGAATGTATGTACTTTTTTTCGATTGGTTAGAAAAAACAGCTCAATTATTTTGCAAAATAAGATATTGTCTGAGAGCACGGAAGTTTTATATAATCAATTAATTATATGATAATTGTCCGAGAAAATTTATGATAAGATTTTGCCGACAAACAATCTTGTGAATTGTTGGTGTGAGTGGGAAAAAATGTTGCGGATCCGGATTCAGATGTCTGCTTCTTGCATAGAGGGGAGAAACTGTCGGTGCATCTGATTTTCAAAAGCATGCAGCACCTGCTATGCTAGATTGGATTATCTTTTAATATTTCTATATGATGACAAGTATAGTATGCATAAGTATTATAATACAGGTATATAACGAAGAGGATTTTTAAGTATGAAAAACCATTCTACTGCGTTATTTGTTACAGCAGCTATGCTTTCTTGTATGGCTTTATCAGCAAATGCAGATGGAGTAAGTAATTATCAGTGGAATCTGCCTACTCCCGGAACTTCCGCTGCACCCGCTGTGGAAACAAATTCTGCAACCCCCGTATCTCCGACAGTTGAAACAAATACAGATGTTCCTTATACAACATCTCAGCCGGCAGAAGTTTCTGCTGCAAACACTTCATTGAGTAATGACAATACCAATGTTGAGCTTGCAGAAACTGTAAACAGAATCGGACAAAAAATATTACAGGCTAATAATGTTCAGGAAAAAATTACTTTCAAGCTTGTAGATCAAAATGTAGTAAATGCTGCTACTGATGCTCATGATACGATTTATGTATTTACAGGGCTTTTAAAATATTGTACAAATGAGGATGAACTCGCATTCGTTCTCGGTCATGAAATAGGACATGCTGTAAAAAATCATGTCATTAAATCAGTTGCTATAGAAACAACAGCCGCAGTCGGAGCACAAGTCGGAAGTAAGGTTGTTGCAAATGAACTCGGAAAAACTAAACTAAACAGTAAATTAAAACAGTGGGGATTTGGTAATGTATTGACAAATACCTCTACGACTGCAATAAATGCAACCGCTGCTGCAGGAGTTGCAAAGTTGAACAGAGGACAGGAAACTGACTCTGACATTCTCGGTCTTACTTTTGCAGTGAATGCCGGTTATAATCCTAATGCGGCAATAACAATTCTTGAAAAAATCGGTGAAAACTATGTTGATTTCTTTGAAAATCATCCGTCTACAGATAAAAGAGTTGCTGCTTTGCAGAAATATATCAGTGAAAAATATCCGGATTACGCAAAAAAGTAAAGTAACAGGCTTTTGAATATAGCACAAAAATCAGTTCTTGCATTTTAACAAATTTAATGCGGGAACTGATTTTTTTAATCCAGTTTACCTGTATTTAAGAGTTTTTCTACATGTTCAATCATTATATTATGGATATCTTCTCTGGGAAGAGTTCCGTCTATACTCACAAAATTGTATTCAGTTTTCATTTTGTTGTATTCTTCCAGACATTTTGTCTGATAGATTTTAAAACTTTCATAAAAATCCGTACTGAGTCCTATATCTCTTCCGGATTCCCAGTAATCAAGACCTGTTGTACCTATTACTCTTTTCAGCAATATATCGATAGGCATATCAAGATAAAAGACAAGATCAGGCTGAGGAGCGTAGTCATACAGCTTTTTGACCCAATCCATATTCAAGCCTCTTACGACATCTCTTGCAAATGCAGTATATGTATATCTGTCCAGAAGTACAACGAAACCTGAATCCAGTGCAGGGATAATTGAATTTTCAAGCCTGTCGGCAAAATCAGCCGCATACAAGAGACTGAATGTTGTTGCATTTAAAAGGTTTCTGTCTTTTGCATCGTCAATTACATTTGCGATTAAACGGGATGTCTTCCATTCGGAAACCATACATCCGTAGCTTTTATCTTCTATCCACCTTCTCAATTTTTCTATCTGTGTGGATTTTCCGGAACCGTCCGTACCTTCTATTACTATCAGTAAACCTTTATGAGAATTTTTGCAGTTTTCCATCAGATATTAATTCCTTTTTGATTCAAAAGTTCTGTGACATACTTTCTCAATTTTACCTGTTTTGAGTGGATTGTGTCATTGGCATCTATTTTCACAAGTCCGAATTCATCTACCATGTTTGAATATTCTTCATTCACTCTGTTTTGGAATATGACATAGCTTTTATAAGGATTATTGCTGAGTTTTAAATCCATGCCTGCTTCATAAAAAGAAGGTGCACGATTTGCACAGATTCTCTCAAGAGATATTTCTGCAGAAATATTGTAATAAAGCGTTAAATCAGGCTTTATTGCAAAACCATACAGATTTCTGACCCAATCTTTGTCCACACCTCTTGCAACATCACGGGCAAAAGCCGTATAGACATATCTGTCAGCAAGAACAATAAATCCTGCTTTCATTGCAGGGATAATAATCTGTTCCAGCCTGTCCGCAAAATCCACCGCATGTAAAAGACTGAAAGTTCTCGGACTCAACAGATTCTTTTTCTTAGCTTTTTTGGTAGTCTGGGATATCAAATCAGACGAATTCCATTCAGTAAAAATTACGTCAAGATTTTTTGATTTGAGCCAGTCACGCAAAATTGCCAGTTGTGTAGATTTTCCCGAACCGTCTATACCTTCTACACATATCAATGTTCCGGGCAGTTCATGGGATTTTGATAATCTCATTTTTAAGACCTCTTAAATGCTTTGGTTTTTAAATTTTTTCATGGGCTGAATCTCTATCTGTGTAATATATTATTTCAGGTAAACAGCCGGTTGATTGTATAAAACTATAGTATCATATTTTTTGAAATATTAAAATTAACGGTTCTGATTTTATTACCTGCTTTAAATTGTAATTTTTTTCTATCCACATGCAGGTATTTTGTGCATACCCATTACAGAATGCGTTATTATCAGTTTGAGAAGTAAAGATTATAAAATAATCCGGTTTTGTTTGTGCATAGTGATTTATTATGTTGTTTTCGCCAAAGGCATAAAAAGAAATATTTTCAAAATGATTATAAAAATCATCCGTTTTTCTGTCAGTCAAAAAGTTTATGATTGAATTTTCTCTTAAAACTACAATTTTGTCATTTTTATTTGTATTAACATTTATGTAGTTTATTATATGGTCAAAAATCTTTTTATCCTTTTCTGACGCATACACAATACCTTTTTGTGTTTGAATTTTGTGAGAATAATATTTGAAATTGTTCAGGTTAAGATAAAAATTTGCAACAATAATGGCTGCAAGCATTACGGCAATTGTTTTATATTTAGCTGAACTGTTTTTCATAAAGCAATAATTACACACGACAGCAGTTATGCATACAGCATATAAAGGTAAAAAGTAACGTCCGTACTGGGCAGTGTTCAAAAGGAAAAGCGATTTTATTCCGAAAGCAAAAGTCATTGCAGTAAGAAACAAAATTGCCGGATTCGTTTTAATTTTTTGAAATTTAAGCACTATAAGAAGAAACAAAAGCAAAGGGAAATAATGAAAAATTAATACAGCGGAGAATATTTCAGCTTTACAAAGTATAACGGTCAAGAAAGCAAATATAATGTATTCTATATATTTAATATTTTTATTTTCAAAAAATCTGATTATATTAAATACTGATAAAAATGCGAAGACAGAAATTCCAAGAAGTATAACTTCTGAGAAAAATTCTTTTAAAGAAAAAGTCATTGTCCCTTTATAAAACCGGTGCAAAAGAGGTGATTTTAGATACCTGTTGATAATATCCGCATAATTCAGATAATCCGGAATAGTCAGTCCTTGAATCATAAGTATCAAGAATGATAGTAATAACGGTAAAATCCAGAGCAATAAACAGTAACACAGTGTTTTAATTTTGCATTTTTTATAAATAACAATCGACATCAGGGGAATTATGCAAAAAATATAATCAAATTTGTTAGCAAGAGCGATTCCTGCAAACAAAAAAGCAGGATACAAAAAATTGGTTTTTGCGGATTTTAGGTAAGAAAATGTGCACAAAGTGCACAAACATATCGAGCTTAGACCGTATACCGCAGCATAAGAATATGGCGTTACATAATTTGTTACAGAGGGAACAATTGCGCACACAAAAAGTGTAAACAAACTTAGCAATGCACAGTATAAACGGTCTAAAAAGTTTCTCGAAATAAAATAAATACTGATAAAAATAATATAAGTATTAAAGAATCCGAGTAAATTATAGGTTGTTAAATTTATACCGAATATTTTCAAAAATACAGCATTTAAAAGATATGACAAAGGAAAATATATGGAAAATATATCTTTGTACAAAACTTTACCTTCAATGATGGCTTGAGGAATAATTGTTTCTCTTCCGAAATCTATGTATAGATCTGTCATTTTGTACCTGAAAAAGACAGCTGCAATAATAAAAAACAGTGTTATTATCAAAATATATTTGTATTCTGTTTTTATGATTTTTGTAATTTTTGTTAATCCTGTCAATTTTAGGTGTCCTTTAAAATTTAAGCGGATATGACCATCTTTTGTATAGTATATGGTTATGTCTGCAAAAAAAGAAAATTTTCGTGTCAGTTTTTAATATGATGATATATTACAACATAGTCATTTGTTCCTTCTGTTACGAATTTGTGTTCTTTGGTATAGTTGCGTTGAATAAATCTGCAGATATTTTTGCCGTATGTATGACACAGGTCATAATTTTTATCAGCTTTGCCAAAAATTATAAAATAATCCGGCTTTGTTTTAGTATAAGCAGAGATGATTCTTTTTTCTCCGTAAGCTCCTAAAATAGCTTCATCAAAATGATTGTAAAAGTTAATAGAGTTTCTTTGCGCAAGAAAATTTATTAAAGGAGCTGCTCCTAATACAACAATTGTTTCATCCGGTTTTGTATTATTAATTAAGTAATTTAAAACAGAATTATAGCTTTGAGCTTCATCTTTTTGAGAATAGATAGTTCCTGTTGGTGTTTTTACAGGTGTATTTCTTACAACCAGCCCTGCAAGGTTAAGTCTGAAAGAGCATAAACCCAGCAATACAACAATGAAAATTAAAGATTTTTGCAGGTATGTTTGATGTTCTGGTTTAAAATAGTATTTAGTAAGCATTATGAACAAAGAAACAATTAAAAGAGGCAAAAAGTATCTCCCGTAAAAGTTATTTGCCAGATACCAGAAACATTTTGAGGAGATAACAAGCGATGATAAAACAATAATTACAACAGATTTGTCCTTTATTATTTCTTTAATCTTTATAATAAACAGTATAAGAACAAGAACAGGCATGTAAGAAACAGCTTCATATACACAAAAACCGATAAACTTTACACAGCATAAACAAAGCATAAATAATACAGCAGCAAATAAATATAACAAATGACAGTATGCTTTATTATTTGACATATCTGCTTTTTTCAATATAAAGAAAGAAACTGCAGTAACAGAAAAAATTGAAAAAAAGTTTTTAAAAGATGTGATAATTGCTTTTATGTCAAAATAAAAAGAAGTTGCATAAACTTTTTTTATATAGGGTTGTTGTACAAAATTTCTTAAAATTTCAAAATAATTCTGTAACTCCTGCAAAGTTAACCCCTGTATGATTAATGTTGTTAAACAAATAAAAGGGACGGACAAAAAACTTGCTGCTGTAAGTACGAATTTTTTTAAATCCGGCTTTAAAACAAAAAACAAAACAAATAAAATCAACGAAAACAGAATATATTCATACTTGCAAGATACTGCAATACCGGAAAAGAAAAAAGCAGTGTAAAGTAAGATTGTTTTTGAGTTTTTTAAGTATTTTATGTAAAAAAGCAAAGAAAATATTACAGCACACAATCCGTAAACAACGGCGTAAGAATAGGGTGTAAGATAATTCATAAGTCCTGTATAGAAACAACAGTAAAACATTATAAAAATACTTATAGCAAGCGATAAATTTCGATTTAAAAATTCCCTGGAAATAAGATAAATCCCGCTCAAAATTGCAAATGCATTTGCAGCACCTGCAGTATAAAACACATTTAAATTTTGTCCGAAAATTTTTATTAAAACGGCATTGGATAAATATGAAAGCGGGCAGATAAAAGTGTTGAATATATCTTTATAAAGTACTGCGCCTTTTGTTATTATTGCGGGAAAATATGCTTCCCTGCCAAAGTCCGTATAAAGACTGAACATTTTATATCTGAATAAAAATACATTCAGAAGAAATATCACAAAAATTATCAGTAAACTCTTGTATTCCTGTTTTAACAAATTCATAAACTTTATTTTAACAAGCAGTAAAAATGTATGCAATCAGCTTGCAATTTTGCTGATTTTTATTCATGATTGCAGTAAGAAAATCGTTAAAATTTGTCCGGGAAAAATTTGTGATAAGGGGCAAAACGACGTGAACAAGAACTCTGTTTAGAGTGGGTTAAATGTCAAGTCTAAATAGAGACTCTGACTCATAAAATATGACTAAATATCTATTTTATGAGAGGACTAAGTCAGAAACTAAGTTTCTGCATGCAGTATAATAATTATGATATATTGGAAAGGTAAGCAGTGACAGATTGAAGCGGAATCTGACGGGGCTTTGTTCCAAATGAAGGCAAGCTGCGCTTTGCCGTAGCGTTTGTATTCCAAGACAGGTTTGAGTCGGCAGCTGCGACACTGGATTAAATATGTTTGGCAGAAAAAAACAAAAAATTGAACAGGTTAGACTAAATAAGTTTATTGCTTCTTCCGGATTGTGTTCCAGAAGAAAAGCTGATGAACTTATAGAAAGCGGTGCCGTAAAAGTCAACGGCAGTGTCGTTACCGAACTTGGTTTCAGTGTTACAAACAAAGATAAGGTGCTTGTAAACGGTAAGCCTTTGAAAAAAGCAAACCTTATTTATGTAAAATACTATAAACCTGCAGGTTATATTACTACAATGAATGATGAAAAGGGCAGAAAAACCATATATGATATTCTGCCTCCGGAATTAAAAGACCTGAAGCCGGTAGGTCGTCTGGATAAGGATTCTACGGGACTTCTTATTTTGACAAATGACGGTGATTTTATAAATAAGATGACGCACCCGTCAGTCAAAATTCCTAAAGTATACAGGGTGTGTGCACAGGGGCGTATGAATACGCAGCATCTTTTGCAAATGGCT
Source organism: Candidatus Gastranaerophilales bacterium (assembly GCA_944326115.1). GTDB lineage: Bacteria > Cyanobacteriota > Vampirovibrionia > Gastranaerophilales > Gastranaerophilaceae > Limenecus. The sequence goes on from CALVCQ010000022.1 coordinate 8,980, forward strand.
AAGGGTATTGAAATAGAAGAGGGAAAAATTGCTTATGCTGATTCTTCCATAACGGAATATGACGGCAAAAATACGGTTTTACAGGTTATTCTTTATCAGGGAATGAACAGACAAATAAGAAAAATGCTGGATTCTCTGGGGTTTCCTGTTATTTCTCTAAAAAGGATTTCTCACGGTACAATAAATATACAGGGAATGAAAAAAGGTCAGTTTAAATATATGAAACAGAGAGAAATTTCTGATATGTTAAAACAAATACAGAAACTTGAAAAACAACATGAAAAGGATAAACAGTAATGCAGGTTTTTGTAACAGGTACTGATACTGGCATAGGTAAAACAGTTGTAACAGCAGGTCTGGCTGCAGTTATGCAATCACTCGGGTACAAAGCCGGAGTGTACAAGCCTGTTCAAAGCGGAGCGGAAGAAAAAAACGGATTTTTAATTTCTCCTGATTTATCTTTTGTAAAACAGCTTGATTTCTATGTGGAAACTCTTTGCACATATCTTTTAAAACCTCCGGCTGCTCCATATATAGCTGCGGAAATTGACGGCGTTAATATAAATCTATCATCAATTAAAAGAGATTATCTTGCTATGAAACAGTCTTGTGAAGTGCTTCTCGTTGAAGGTGCCGGAGGGTTGATGGTTCCTGTGACTAAAGATTCTATGATGTCAGATGTTGCAAAAATGCTTGATATTCCGCTTGTAATAGTTATCAGACCGGATCTGGGAACAATAAATCATACTCTGCTTACTATAAATCAGGCAAAAGCATCCGGATTGGATATTGCAGGGGTTATTATAAATCGTTATCCTTTGCGTACGGGGGATATGGCGATAAAAACAGCTCCAAGGCTTATCGAAGAGTATTCCGATGCCGGTATTCTCGGTATAATTCCTGAAATTCCTGATTTTGAAAATATTAAACCGGGCGCTTTGATTAATATTTTTGTCAACAGCATTGATATAGAAGAAATTTTCAGAATAAAAATACCGAAACTTAATATGTCGCTGTAATTATCAGAACTATTCAATAACAAGAAATGATTTAAGTTTTCTTGCACTGGCTTTTTTGTCGGAAATGATTTCCAGATTTTTATATTGAGGATTATCAGTTCCTTTGTAATTTAAAGATGTTGACCCTCCTCCGTCAAAATTCATTGCTTTATCAAGCTTTAACTGCTTGCATACCCTGTACATCTCGGGAAGAGTTCGTTTGTGATACATTGTCGCTATAATTATGTATATATCTTCGCCTTTTATGCCTATAACAGTCCTTGCACACCTTTTTAAAGCGGAAATAGAGTCTCGTGTAACATTTCCGTCTTTGTCTTTTGTAACAAAATATTCTCTTGAAAGTTTTAAATCAGGGTAAAGCATAGGTCCTGCCTGTATGGAATGAATTATTTTACAGCAGTGTTCAGGTTTTGTATTGTGAGCTGTTATATCGTATTTTGTTTGTCCGTTACAGGACAGTACACGAAATTCTGTTCTGTTTAATATAGTTTTTAGGCGGGGTTTTATTGCTGTATTTTCCGTCAAACTTTTATTTGTTGTCGGATCAAGCACTGTTTGTCCGTCAATAACAACATAGGAGGTTGTTTTTTTATTATTCGGATCAAAATAACCTGCGTTAATCACAAGTTCTGCGTTTGTTTTTTGAAAAACATCTCTGTTGTATATCAGCCGGTCGGAAATATAGGGTCTTACCTTGCTGTTTCTTTCTGCGGGGATTTTTATAATATATAATCCGTTAAAATCTGTTTTTATTTCTATATTTTTGCAATTTTTTTCAGGTACCGGGCAGGCTCCTGTGACAAAAATAATTGCAGTAAAAAATATGGCTGTTAACGTTAATATTTTTTTCATTTTTTGCTCCTCTATGAAATATTATTATACTCCAATTTCAAAAATATCCGTCACAATGGCTGCTAACAGAATAAATGTTTATAATTTAATTTTTGGTGGAATTATCCATGTGTGGAAAGGTGCGTGTATGGAAAAAATTCTTAAAAAAATTAAAGAAATCATTAAAATGGCAGCATTCTTTTGCCGTCAAGGACTGGCAACAATGTTCGGTACATATTAACCTGCTTTGTATGTACGGCTTGTGTTAATCTTTGTACTGCACACGGAAGTACAATTTTTGTGTACGGTATAAATTAAAATGCGCTGTATGTATAAGTATGCCTCCGGATGTCTTATTATGCAAAATTATCCCATTGACAACCACAGAATCTGCTTGAACGGTTTTGATAAAAGTATTGCAAAATAACCGAAAATAAAATCATAAATCATTTTAGTTCCGCTTTGCATAACAATCCAGCCGGAAACTTGAGTGAACGGATCTCTGTGAATAATAGCCATTAAAATCAAATAAAAAACACCGATGATATGAATTGTCAAAACACCTAAGATATCAGCCTTTGCAATGGTTGCATAATTGAATTTATCTTTTAAAGTAAAAGAAACTATGAATATTGCGGGGATGTAAGCCAGAATATATCCGAAATTGTATTCAAATATATAACTTATTCCGCCGCCTAAAGCAAATATCGGAAATGCGCTAAGTCCCATTATTATATAAATTAAAACAGATGTAATACCGAATCTTTTGCCTATTAATCCGGCAATAAAAAGAATCACGGGAACCTGTGGAATATATGCATAATGTTTGAGTTTTAGAAACGAGGCATCCGACGGATTCAATGAGCCTAATATGTAATGAGAAAAATTTATCTGTGTAAATGTTGCAATGATTATAAGAAATACACACCATCCCATCACAACCAGTGTACCCATTGTGATTTTCAATTTTTTATTTTCTGCATTAAATGCATCCAATTCTTCTTTTAATCTTTTTGTATTCACTTATATTTTTTGCTCCTGATGCAATTTATTATATATTGTTTTAAACTTTTCGTACCAGATATTTTCAGTAAACATAATAAGAGCATTTTCATTGTTGTCCTGATAGTAGCCTTTTCTTGTGCCTATCGATTTAAAGCCGTTTTTCTCGTAAAGTGATATTGCGGCTATATTTGACTCTCTTACTTCGAGTGTAATATATTTTATTTTGTTTTTATAACAGTCATCAATAATTGCAAAAAGCAGTTGTTGCGCAATTCCTCTCTGTCTGTAATCCGGGTGAACTGACAGGGTTGTTATATGTGCTTCTTCAAAAATATGCCAGCAGCCTGCATATCCTGCAAGTTTTTTGTCTTCTGTAACCGCACAGTAATAGTGGGCAAGATTGTTTTCAAGTTCATTATAAAAAGATTCTTTTGACCAGTGATGAGCTCCGTAGGAAAGTTCTTCCAATTTTACAACATCATTGACATCAGATGGTTCCATTTTTCTGATACGCACATTCATAGGATAATTTTAACAAAACACCAATTTATAGTCCATAGACGTATTTGATAACAAACAAAAAAACCATGAATTTTAAATTCATGGTTTTTTGTTGAATGATTAATGTATAGTTGTTCTGTTTTTATTAACCAAGCAGAGTCATATCACCGGGATAATCAAATTCTGTACCGTAGTATACAAACGGTCTGCCGGTTTTTTCTGCAATCATTGCATTGTATTTGTTTACCATTGCATAGAGTTCACGTTTAGTTTGGTCATTTTTGGCTTGCAATGCAACTGATCTTGACTCAGGGTTAGGTGAAGTATTAGCTGCAATTTCGTTTACATAGTCTAAGAGCTGCTGAATCTGTTCTGATGTCGGGAATTCAGATTTAGAAAGGTTGTCATAGATTCTGTTGATTGCATCAATTACTGCGGACAAATCAGAACCGCCGGCACCTGTTGAACCTGATATTGTAAAGTCTTTGTTCTGGATAGTAGCATTGATAGTTTCTAACAATGCGTTTGTTACTGTAAGGTCAATGCTGTGATCGTGACCGTATTGTTCAAGATCATCTTTTGTAACGAGGTTGCCGATAGCATCTCTGATTTCTGTTAAAAGATCAGTGTAGTTAGGAAGTTTAGATATTAATTCATCAATATCTACAGGGCTTCCGTTGCCGCCGCTAATGTTTTCAATAGCTGCGATAACTGCGAGGATTCTTTCCTGCTGTGCCTGTTCTGCCTGTTCCATTTTTTCTGTAAACAGGTCTGTATAGGCTTCGAACATTTCTTTATTAACCTGTCCGTTAATCAGCTGCTGGAATTGTTCTGTCCATTGCTGACCGTATCTTTGAGCTTCGCCCATAAAGGTTTTGAAGTTGTTGTTGATTTCTTCAGCTGCAGCCTGAATTGCATCAAGAGAGCCTTCCATTTTAGCCAATTGTGATAAGATTTCAGCAAGACCTTCAGCTTCTGTCATATTGCCGTTTTGAATTTCAGCAAGAACTTCATTCATTATGCCGGAAAGTTCGTCTAGCTGTGCAGAAAAGTCGCCTGAGAAATCTTTGTTCTGGATAGTATTATTGATAGTTTCTAACAATGCATTTGTTACTGTAAGATCCGGTTTCATTGATTCAGCTATTTCTACGATAGTGTCTACATCAATCTGTCCGTTGCTTATGTCGCCGAGTTTTGCAACAATTTCATCAAACATGGGACCGAACATTTGACGAAGCTGATCAAGTGTAATTGTGCTTGTGCTTATCTGATTCAATTGTGCAACAATTTCATCCAGATTTTGTAACATATCAAGAGATATATCATTGCTTGTTTTCTGATTTTTCATAATTTCATCAAGTTTTGTATTCGTATCATTATGAATATCAGACCACAAATCATACATTTCATCGTGATTTGATTCGTTCTGTGTATAAAGCTTGTCTAACTTTGTTGAAATATCAGCAAGTGATTTGAGTGCAGTTGTCATTTTGTTATTCATTTGTTCTAACAATGCTGTGATTTGTTTAAGAGCCTCATCAGAAGTAATCTGATTGTTTTGTAACTGCATCAGGATTTCATCCATTTTAGCAAGAATAGCTTCATCATTAACATTTGACTGTTTTATTTCGTTAAGAATTTCAGCTGCTAATGCATTTGAAGTAATCGAATGATCTTCAAATTTTTCTAACAATTCTTTAAGAATATCAGCGAGTTTTTCACCATCCTGGCTTACAAAGTTGTCGCCGATATTTGTAACAACCTCAACAAGATTGCCGAGTTTTGAATCAATACTTGCTAAAAGGTCAATGATTTGATCCAGTTTTACAGAATCTGCACTGTCACCGTTCATAATCTGATCGATTTTTGCAAGAATATCAGCAGAAATTTTTCCGTTATTCTGAATTTCTGCAAGAATTGCATTCATCAAGTCTTCATGTGTTTTCTGACCTTCAAAATATTGTTCAAAGAAGTTGTTCATATTTTCAGATGATTGTTGATCTATATCCTTGATAGTTTCTAATAATTTAGCGATATTTGCCAGCCAATCAGTTTGTTCCTGGTTCAACTGAATAAGCTGTTCAAGTTTTTCTTGATCTGTACCCTGACCGTTAATAATAATCTCGATTTTATTAAGCAATTCTTCATCATTTTCGTACATATTCATCATAATAGATGCTATACTGTTTAATGTTTCTTTTATCTCATCGACATCTGTACTGATAGAAGTTAAAACAGTCATAATTTGTTTGTTACCTTCTATAAGCTGTTCAAAATATTTAGCATTTTGATCATTATTTTGTTCGAGCAATTTCATTATCTGCATCAAAAGATCGTTTGACTGCTGTTGATTTTTTTCAATTTTCTTTAAAAGCTCTATGAATTCTGTGTTATCCGGCGGTAGCATAGTCTGTTCTTGATCCATACAGCTTTGCATAGGTACTAAAGAAGCAAGAGCAAGAGCTGCGCCTACGGCACTATTTCTTATTTTGCGACCTACTTTTGAACCCTGTTCTTCTGTTCTGACTTCAGGGATTTGTGTATCTTTTTGTTTCTTGTTTTCTGTTTTTTTAACTTTAAAATAATTTTTAAGACCTTCAATAGCCATGTTACCTACTCCTTTTTGTGATAAATTTTTACTTGTAAATTATTCAAGTCATGAATATAAAAAAAATTGCCAAAAAATTTGTTAATTTTAAAAAAAATTTTGAATTAGTTTTTGTAAATAGCCCGAAGTTAATTGATATCAGGCGCTTTTGCTTTTGTAAATATTTGTTAAGTACGCAGCAATACAGTGCTATTTACAACAAAAAACTTTTCAATACTCATAAACACTGTTAAATATTGATGTTCAATTTTTTGCATGATAATTTAAACTATAATGATATAAAAAAGAAAACAGCCGGTTGTATATGGAGAACTGATGAAAGTAGTTATTTTAGCTGGCGGATTGGGAACCAGACTCAGTGAAGAAACAGAACTTAAACCTAAACCTATGGTTGAAATAGGCGGTTATCCGATACTCTGGCATATTATGAAGATATATTCTCATTACGGGTATAACGATTTTGTCATCCTCACCGGTTATAAATCACATATTATTAAAGAATATTTTGTAAACTATTACAACAGATACTCCGATATTACCGTTGATATGAAGAATAATACCGTGGAAATTCATAAAACAAGAAATGAACCCTGGAAAGTTACAATGCTCTATACAGGACAGGATACACAAACAGGCGGGCGAATTAAAAGAGCACAAAGCTATATCGGAAATGATTCTTTTCTGTTAACATACGGAGACGGGGTAAGTAATGTTGACATAGGTGCGCTTGTTGCTGCTCATAAAAAATCCGGAAAAATTGTTACTATGACTGCTGTTCAATTAATGGGGCGTTTCGGAGCGCTTGTTATAAAAGACAATAATATGATTACTTCTTTTATGGAAAAGCCAAGGGGAGATGAGTCGTGGATTAACGGTGGATTTTTTGTCTGTGAACCTGAAGTATTTGATTATATTCCTGCTGATGACTCAATAGTTTTTGAACGTGCCCCGCTTGAAAATCTTGCAAGAGATAATCAGCTTAATGCTTATAAACACAGCGGTTTCTGGCATGCAATGGATAATGTCCGTGACAAAAATGAGCTTGCAAAAATGTGGACATCTCAATGCGCTCCCTGGAAGGTCTGGTAAACAGCATGTTTAACGATATCTATAAAGGTAAAAGAATTATTATAACAGGACATACAGGGTTTAAAGGCACATGGCTGGCTCTGTGGCTGATGTCACTGGGCGCAAATGTACTGGGCTATTCACTTCCTCCGGAAATGCAGCCATCTATATTTGAAATAGTAAGCCTGGACAGGCAGGTAAGAAGTATAAACGGCAATATATTAGATACTGAAAAATTAGAAAAAACTTTTAAAGACTTTCGTCCGGAATTTGTTTTTCATCTTGCAGCGCAGCCTCTTGTCAGACGGTCTTATTTTGAGCCGGTATTGACATATCAAACAAACGTTATCGGTACATTAAACGTTTTGCAAGCTGCTTTAAAATGTCAAAGTGTAAAGGCTTTTGTAAACGTAACAACGGATAAGTGCTATGAAAATAAAGAAACAATGACCCCTTATAAGGAAAATGATTCTATAGGCGGTTATGATATGTATTCATCATCCAAAGGATGTGTTGAAATACTTTCTGCATCTTATAGGAGATGTTTTTTGCAATCGGAAAAGTCTTTCAATCTTGCAACTGCAAGAGCAGGAAATGTAATAGGCGGCGGAGATTGGGCAATAGACAGGCTCGTTCCGGATTGTGTTCGTGCAATTTCTTCGGGAATAAAAATTACCCTGAGAAATCCTGATGCAATAAGACCCTGGCAGCATGTTACAGAGCCGTTGGGCGGATATTTATTGCTGGGACAAAAGCTGGCGGAAAATGACGGAAAAAAATTTGCACAAAGTTTTAACTTCGGTCCGGACAAAAACAGTATAGTAACAGTAGGAGACATGGCGCAAAAATTGGTTCGAATCTGGGGAAAGGGGCAGCTCTCTATCAGAAGAGATAACAGGCTTCATGAGGCAAAATTGCTGTTGCTGGATACAACAAAAGCAGAAAAACTTTTGGGATGGCATGCTTGTTTCAATGCAGATGAAGCCATAGAAAAAACAGTAAGCTGGTACAGACGATTTTATGAAATGGATAATATGCTTGCCTGTACCTTGCAGCAGATAAAAGATTACGAAAGGGTTTTTGATGGAAAAAATTCTTAGAAATTTTGTAAAACTTGCTGCAAAAATATACTATCATTCAGTTTTTGCAAAAAAGAAAAATTTTAAATACATTCCTGCTTCTGGTAAACTTCTGGATTTTAAAGAGCTTGAAAATATGATAGATGCAAGTCTGGATATGTGGCTTACCTCCGGGAGGTTTAATGACAAATTTGAAAAAGAATTTGCAAAATATCTGGGAGTAGAATATGCGCTTACAACAAATTCCGGCTCAAGTGCAAATCTTCTTGCTCTGTCTGCGTTGACCTCTCCAAAACTCGGTGAAAGACGTATAAACAAAGGAGATGAGGTTATTACAGTTGCTGCAGGATTTCCGACTACAGTAAACCCTATATTGCAAAACGGATTGGTTCCTGTTTTTGTTGATTGTGAAATAGGTACTTATAACATAGATTCATCAAAAATAGAACAGGCTGTCAGTCAAAAGACAAAAGCAATATTTATTGCTCATACATTAGGCAATATGTTTGATATTGCTGAAATAAAAGACATTGCGCATAAATATGGTCTGTGGATTATAGAAGACAGTTGTGATGCACTCGGTGCGGAATACAACGGTAAAAAATCAGGTACAGTAGGCGATATCGGAACATACAGTTTCTATCCCGCACACCATATAACTATGGGAGAAGGCGGTGCGGTTGTAACAAACAATAAAGAACTGTATAAAATAATTATGTCTTTAAGAGACTGGGGTCGGGATTGTTTCTGCAAACCAGGAAAAGATAATACCTGCAAAAAAAGATTCTCCATGCAGTTAGGAAATCTGCCATACGGATATGATCACAAATATACTTATTCTCACTTCGGCTACAATCTTAAGGTTACAGACTGGCAGGCTGCCTGTGCGCTTGCACAGCTTGAGAAACTTCCTTTCTTTTTGGAAAAACGAAGAGAAAATGCAAAGTATTTAACCGATAAACTTTCCGATTTAACAGAATATCTTATTCTGCCGGAAGTTAGAAATTATGTTAAACCGTCATGGTTCGGTTATTTGATATCGGTAAAAAATGATGCTCCTTTTTCAAAACAAGAGATGGTTGAATACCTTGAAAAAAACAATATCGGAACCCGTCAGCTTTTTGCGGGAAATATCTTAAGACAACCTTTATTTGTTAATGATTCTGTCCGCCTCAGGATAAATGATTCGGAATTGTTGTATTCAAACGAGCTTACGGAGGAGCATTACAGGCTTTTACCTAATACTGATTTTATTATGAATAATACCTTCTGGGTCGGAATTTATCCGGCTCTGGGACAAAAAGAGCTGGATAAAACAAGTAAGGTAATACACGATTTTGTAAAATCAAAATTTTAGCCTATTTTGCGGCAATTACTTCAATTTCAACAAGACAATTTTTTGGCAGCTGTTTTACCGCAACACAGGAACGTGCGGGTTTTGATGTAAAATATTTTGCATACACACTGTTAAAAGCGGCAAAATCGTTCATATCCGCTAAAAAGCAAGTTGTTTTTATCACATCTTCATATTCAAAGTTTGCCTGTTTTAAAACTTCGCCAATATTTATACAGCATTTTTCTGTCTGTTTTTCTATTCCTCCCTGTATAACTTCGCCTGTAACAGGCTCAACGGGAATTTGTCCCGAACAGTACAAGGTATTGTCACATAATATTGCCTGCGAATACGGTCCTATTGGTGCAGGTGCTGATTCTGTAAGTATTATTTCTTTCATTTTCTATCCTTCTTATGTTTTTTCTGACTTTTATATGCGAGGGAATGTTATTTTTCATTGGTAAGTCTGTATCCGGCTTCACGAAGTGCATTTTTTATTTCAGAGAGGTGCTCGGCATTTCTGGTTTCCATTGAGATTTTAAGATAACAGTCGTTTATATCGGTATTTTCGCCTCCTTGGTTATGGCGTACTCTGATAACATTTGCTCCTAAATCAGCAATAATTCTGGCAACTTCTTTTAACTGTCCTGGTTTATCCAGCATTTCTATTGTCAAATCCGCAATTCTTCCTGATTTTAAAAGACCTCTGTTTATAACTCTTGATAAAATATTTACATCAATATTTCCGCCCGAAACTATGCAAACAGTTTTTTTGCCTTCTACCGGCAGTTTATTGAACATAACTGCTGCCACACTCAATGCGCCGGCTCCTTCTGCAACAAGTTTTTGCTTTTCCATAAGAGATAATATTGCAGTCGCTATTTCATCATCAGTAACCGTTACAATTTTATCGACATATTTTTTACATATCTCAAAAGTCTTTTCACCCGGCATTTTTACTGCTGTCCCGTCAGCAAATGTATGCACTGCAGGTAATTCCGTTCTTTTATTCTGTTCTATTGAATAATACATACTGCCTGCACCCGCTGCCTGCACACCGTAGACTTTACATTCCGGTTTCAGAGTTTTTATTGTGTAAGCAATACCGGAAATTAGTCCGCCGCCGCCGATTGGCACTACGACTGCTTCAACTTCCGGAAGCTGATCCAGTATTTCCAGAGCAATTGTACCCTGTCCGGCTATTACCTCTATATCATCAAACGGATGAATAAACTCTGCTCCTGTTTCTTTTTGGTATTTTACGGCTTCGTTATACGCATCATCATATACACCGTCTACAAGACGAATTTCTGAGCCGTAATTTTTTGTTGCTTCAATCTTTGAAATAGGTGCTGTACTCGGTATAAAAATTACTGATTTAATTTTATTTTTTTGTGCAGAAAGCGCTACTCCCTGTGCATGATTCCCGGCAGAACACGCAATAATACCCTTTTCTTTTTGTTCATGAGTCAGGGCAGCTATTTTTACATAAGCGCCACGGACTTTAAATGATCCCGTTTTTTGAAGGTTTTCCGCTTTTAAATAAATATCTCCATTTTTAGAAAAGCCGGATGCGTATATTAAATCTGTTTTTCTTATAATTCCTTTTAATAAATGTTCAGCTTTTTTTATTTTGTCAATTGTAAGCATTTGTTTTCCTCAAAAAATCTCGGTACATAATAATATAACAATTTTTGAAAATATCTGCAAAAATTATAACTTACAACTGAATATTTAAGATTAAGTATTCTACGATATTGCTATTTTAAAAGCTGTGGTTTTTCAAATTTATGCATATTATCTGTTCTGTCTGCAAGAAAAGTGGATATAACAGGAATGAGAATATAATAAATACCGCCTATAAGAAGTGCTGGTTTTGCTATTTTTATACCTTCTATATATTTTTCAATTTCCGGCAAACCTCTGTTTACTATTTTAAACTTATCGATAAATTTTTCCGTAGATTTTTTTGTAGCACTGTTTATCGCATAACCGCCGCCTATACATAGTCCTGTAGAAATCAATGAATTATAAATAAGCGGTTTTTTGCGTTTTTGTTCTATTTTTTTACTTTTTACCGTTTGTTGGACAAAAGCAAGAGTTAACAATGTATCTGTCAATGAAGTTATATGCTGGGCGTAGTTTGTTTCATAATATTTTTTTGCAAAGTTTTGCAGCGGTTTTGTGTCTATAACTTTACCGATTCCTTTTGCAAGCAATTCAGTTGCATTGTTATAAATACCTTTAAAAGAAATCGTTTTGGACGTGGGTTTGTTGATATGGTCTTTATGCTTTCGTTTTCCAAATAAAAGCATAACCGCAGGAATCAATGCGCATGTAAGAGCGGATTTGGGTGCTGCTATAACAAAGCCGACACCGAGTTTAAACAGTTGTGTTGCAAAAGAGTAAATCTTTGAAGAAACAAGTGTTTTTGAATTTCCTTTAAGATTTTTCACTGTTTCTTTTTTCAAAAATTTCAAAGGATTTTCATCAATTTTTTTAACTGCTCTTGCAACGGGTGAAGAAGCCAGAAGCATTATTAAATATCCTGTTATTGTAGAAGACAATGCTTTTGCACAGGCAAGTTTTTTGTTTTCTTTATCCGTTTTTGGTGTTGACATTATTGCTACAGGTCTTGCTACAGACGAAAGCATTAAAGATGCAGTTGCATTAAAAAGCGTACCGTTGTCAGCGGCAAATTTCAGGCTTTTTAAAAGCAGTTTGTTATTATAAAAACCTTTAAAAGAAGGTATTTTGTTTTGATTTGTAATTGTATTAATTTTCATCTATTTTAATTAGATAACATACATATTAAAAAGTAAATTGAGCGGTGAGTAATTTTAAGGAATTTATAAAATCATTTATATCAGCTGAATGTAAAGGCTGGAAAAAAACTGAATTAATAGGTCTTGTAGTAGTTTTTGCGGTTATTTTTATAAATGCATATATCGTAAAAGACGGTATAATAGCGGTAATATCAGCCGTATGCGGGATTCTATATTCTGCAATTGCAGGCAAAGGAAAAATATCCTGCTATTTTTTCGGTCTTATGGGAACAGGCTGCTACAGCTGGCTTTCTTTTGAAAATGCACTGTGGGGAAATCTTATTTTATATATGTGTTATTACTTGCCTATGCAGGTTGCAGGAATATTTGCCTGGAAAAATCATCTAAAAACCGATACACGAGAGATAATAAAAAAACAGCTTACTCAAAAACAAAGAATCGTATATTCTTTAATAGCAATAATAGCATGTAGTACTGCTGTGCTGGCAATCAAATATCTTAAAGGAAGCAGTCCTTTTTTTGACGGAATTACGTCTGTTCTGTCCGTATTCGGAATGTATTTTACAGTTAAAAGATGTATAGAACAGTGGTTTGTCTGGATGATAGTTAACGGTTTATCTTCACTTATGTGGCTGAATCTTGTGCTTCACGGTGCAAAGACATATTCAACCTTCATTATGTGGTGTGTATATTTCTTTCTTGCTGTTTATTTTTATTTTCAATGGAAAAAAGAAATCGATGCGCAAACAGTTTAAAAGGTTTATAAATTCTGTTTTTTGCATCGATTTATGGATAATATGGTGCTTGATGAGTAGATTTACACTCCTGTCGGGTTTGAGTATTGAATAAAGTTCGGTTACTGTAGTAAATAAGAGTGTAAAAATTATTTTACGAAATAAGAAGCATTTAAGTTTGCATAAAGCTTGATTACCCCGCCTTGTATAGGGCTTGAACTTTCTGCGGCACTGTCAGCTGCAGAACCGAGAGAAATATTTTTTGCAAGAAGTCTGTATTGAGGCATTGCATTTGATGTTGAGCAGCTTCCGTTCATTGATTTTATTCCGTTTAAAGTGTTGTTTGCGGATGCGGCAAGTATACCGGCTCTTGTGTATGCTTTTTTTGCAGCAATCCCCAGAAGCTGATCACATTCTTTGTCGTATGCTGATATTGAAAAATTAAGATTGTCGATATTGGTAGCACCGAGAGAGATTGCTCTGTCTATCATTTTGCCTGCATCTTTAATTGCTTTTGTATGTACAACTATGCTGTTAGATACTTCGTATCTGACAAGATCTTTTTTATTGTTTTTATAGTTATAAATAGGCGCAGCATTATAATTTGTTGTTTTTATAAAATCTCCGTTGTCTTTGTTAATCATCTTAGAGAGTTCTGTATAGACCCTGTCAGAAATTTGCTTATTTTCTTCAGTTGCTTTTTGAAGAGATTTTTCATCCTGTGTTTGTACGGCAATGCTTATTTCTACCACATCAGGAGGAAGTTCTGTGTTTGCTGTAGTGGAAACAGACACAAAACCTCTTTCTATAACATCAGCAGTTGCTTTAAGTGCGCCTGAAGAAATAAATCCGGTTACAAGAGCTGCAATAAGTGCTGCAGATAAATACTTTTTCATATTTTCTCCTTCTCAAAAATTATAATCTACATTGCAGGAACTATACATACCTGCTTACCTACATGTTTATAAACGAAAGAAAATCAGAAAAGTTCATTTTTTGTCAGATTATTTGTTTTTTTTGTTATAAAATTTTAGTAAATAGAGGAAATAGTGAACAAAGTATTATCAAAACTGCCGGTCTGGCAAAAAAATCATATAGATGTTTGCCTTGAGCGAAATTTATTTGAAGGTAAAAAAGTTTTGGAAATAGGCGGCTGCATCCCTTATGAAGTTGTCAAGAGTCTTAATGTAAAATCGTGGACCTGCATAGATCCTGTATTTTATCAAGACATGATATATGCTGAAGATTATAATGTAGTAAAAGCGTCAATTTTGGATTACGGAGAAGATGAACAGTTTGATTTTATAATTGCTACGAACTCTTTTGAACATATAGCCGGTTTGGATAAAGGAATAAATAATATTTACAGGATTCTAAGAAAAGACGGTTATATGTCTGCATTACTGGGTCCTATATGGTCATGCCATAAGGGGCACCACGTCTGCGATTACAAAGATGAAAATAATCAAATAATAGATTTTAATAATGTATTACTTCCTGATTGGGCGCATTTGATTTATACACAGGAGGAAGTCAAATCCATTCTTTTAGAAAACTACTCTGTTAATACAGCAGAATATATAAGTGATTGGATTTTTCATACTGATTTTTTAAATCGTCTTTTTTATGATGACTACAAACAAATTATCTGCTCTTCAAAATTTAATATTCTTGAATTTAGAGACTGGCATACTTCAAGAATCCCGTCTGTTGAAACACAAAATTTTCTTGAAACAAAATATAACAAAAAAAATTTTTCAACAGTAAGTATTAAAATGCTGCTTCAAAAATAAGAATATTGTCTGAGGCGGACTCGCTTGTACCCGAGGGCATCCTGAGGCGTACGGCGCACCTGCTGTTTGCCTACGCCTCAAGCTAGGAGTGGTACACGGAGTGCGAGTGACGCCAAGTCTAGCAATTTACTGAAGTGACCCCATGCACTTGTTGGCTGTGCCGGACTTGTTGTTAAACGGCGAACTTGTTTATTGCTCAGGTTCAACAAGTAGTCGGAGTCAGTTGACAATATGAAATTATTAATTTTTAATTGATCTTGTCACACAAACTTTAGGGTCATTAAAATATTTTAAAAATGTTACTTCTTCATTCTGTCCGACGACCGGCATTCCTTTAACAAGTACAGAACCCTGAATATCCGGATTTATCATTGCTTTGTAATAGTCATCTATTTGTTTTTGTGTAAAATAACAGGTTACAATGTTTGTGCCTCTTTGCCAGGTATGCGTCTCCATATAAACGCATTTTCCGCTGCCGTCAGGTGCATAGCCTTTTATCTCATAAGTGCTTTTAGAATTATATGCCGTATTAAATTTGGATTCCGAAAAAGGTCTGCATATTACAAAGTGCTGTATAAAAGACGAAGTATATTTTGATTTTGCTGCTGCTGATGGTGCAAAAAACATAGAAAGTATAAAAATTCCGAAGGCAATTATTACAATAATAATCAGCCCCAGACAGCCGGTCAATATTCTGTTAGCTGTTTTTTGTGATTTTTCAAGTTCCGCTTCTTCTCTCATTTTTATATCAAAATTAAATTTTTCGACAGTAAGTGCAGGATTCGACTTTTTTGCATATTCATATTGGTTTACATAAGATGAAAATACTTCCTTTTCTATAGAAGAAATCCCCCGGAGATGTACAAAGCTCAAGAGCATTTTTATTTCATAGCTCATATCTTTCAGAATACAGCCGTCATTAAAGTCTTTTTCTTCTGTTTTTACGAGTCTGTAATCATTATCGTCACATAAAAACTCAAAATAGCACCATTTACCCTCATCAAAAAACCACTCTCTTTTTTGTTCCGGTTCAAATATAACTTTTGCACAATCAAGAGAATTGCAATATTTTCTGTGTCTGAAATATTCTTCCACAATATCTGTATAGTTTTCGTCCATTGTTTCAGTTTATATCAATTTTTGATATTTTTAAACTGTATAAAAGTACTATTCAAGATATAGGTTCTGTTGCTTAAATATCCTTGCGGGACTTTGCTTGTAATCGCACTCAGACATTTTTTCGGGAAAATTTAAATTTAGTATGTCTGTATTCGTAAAAAACATTTTTATTTTTTAGTTTTTTATGTGTGTAAATTATTGTAAAAATTGGGCAATATAACAATTTTTCAAATCTTTATTTATTATAAGGAGCTAAATATGCAAATAATATCGTTAGCCGGTTTAATCGGGAAAAATGCAATGACACTTGCTTCGGAGCAAGTGCCAAAATCAACACAATTTGTTAATTCTCTGCAAAGGAAATTTATCCGTGGTATAAGCCGGAACATAATACAATTATTACAGCAAACAGCACCTGATGAAGTTATTACCGTACAAAAATATTTAAGAGAAATTGAAAAATACGGGCTAACCCAAGGCGAATGCAAATTTTTGCTCTCAAATGATGCGGATATTTTAGAAAAACTTGTAATTTTAGCTGACGAAAAGCTTATAAAGGCAGTTTCTCAGCGAAAAAATATAATTCAGGAAGGCTGTTTGGATTATGTTACTAAAGAAAATAAAAAGGCTTTTATACAATTATTAGAAGACAAAAAAATTTCCGATGAACAGTTTTTGGATATTGCTCATTTAATAACGGCAAAAAGTGCACCAATTTTAAAACGTCTTTTGAAATCTAAAACTTTTAACCGCAAACTGTTGCAAGATTTGCCGTCGACACATCTTAGAGCTGATAATTATGAGGTTTTAAAACAAATTTCTAAAAACGGTAATGTAAGCACTCAGGAAATGCTCTATATTATGACAAATTCAAACAAGAGTAATTCAGATATTGCTGTAAAACTGCTAAAAAAATGCGGAAAGAATTCAGAAGGTCTCAATTCTATTTTACGCTCTGTTTATTCTTATGAAGGAATGAGCGAAGAAGGTTTAAGAGCTGTTCAATTGAGAAAAAAATTACTATCAGATCTCTTAGAAAATCCTGATTTTAAATTGGGAACTGACAGCAAAGGTATGGAAAACTTTTTGATTTCAAAAGTTCTTTCTGCTGTTACTACACAAAATTATGAAGTAGCAAAAACCGTTCTTTTAAGACGCAATATAACCTTAAATAGAATGCCTGAATTTTTGAGCACGGTAACGGTTGAAAACAGAAATATTGCAAAACGGATTGTTGATTTGTCTTCCGAAGATGTAAGATTACCGGATTTAAGGGCAATTGATGCTGATTGTGCTGAAGTATATCTGGATGAAATAGCAAAAATTAACAATAAAGAGGCACGTAATTTTTATATTGGTGCTATGGACGATTTGAACTCATACGATATAGATGAAATTTTAAACATCATAAAAACATCGAAACCGGAAGATGCAAAATATACAAGTGCTCTGGTATCTTTAATTCCTGAATATATGGGAAGAAAAGAATTAGAATCTATACTTGATGCAATAAAAAAATCCGGAAGAAATTTAGATTATTTGAATATAAAAAATATTGCTTCTTTAAGTTACGGACATGATATCCGATTTATTGAAAAACTTCTGAATAATAAAGCAATACCGGATTATGAATTACGCCCTTTACTTTCTAAATATATTAACAAGATTAGTGATATAAGACATTCAAAGTTTGTTCTTCCGTCAGAAGTTAAACAGGAATATGCTTGTGGTTCAATTACTGATGCCGAATATAAAGAAATAAAAGAATTTTTATATGATGAATTTATACAAATACAAAATGAAACTATAGAAAGACTTCCTGAGGTTCTGGATACTTTACTGACAAACAAAAATTTATCGTTATCAGACGCAGAATATATATTTTCCGCAATAACAGCGGATAATTTATCAATCATAGAAAAATATGCAGGTACTTTGCAGGTAAAATTTTTAAAAAATATTGATTTAAAAATAGCAAATCCTGATAATTTCCGGGAACTTAAGAAATTGGCAAAAGCAGGAGTTTCTTCCCGTTTGCAAAGAAAATTACTGCCATTTATAAATACTGATGAACAATTGGGTCAAAAACGCTTTAATGCATTACAACAATTGTTAAAAAGAAAATCTGATATCAATGAAGATGATATATATACGGTTCTTTTTAATATAAATAACTCTAATATGCAGTATGTTGATGAAATTATAGCAAGGCAGGATTTTACTTTGGAGCAAATAAAAGAAATATTACGGGAAATAAATCAAGGTAAAAATATTGATAATCTGATGAAGCTTATAAAAGATAAAAATGTAAAGGGTGAATATATTTCCGAAATGTTAGAAGACTCGGTTTTTAAATTATATGAACAAAAGCCTGAACTTGTAAAAAGAATGATGGATTTCAACTTTGAACTGTCTGTAATAAATCCGAAAAATTTTATGCAGTATATACCAATAACCGAGATTATTGGAGAAAAGCAGATGCTAAACATTATTAAAAGCCTTGAAAAAGCTAAAAAACAGTATGGTATATTTCCGGAAAAATTGTCATTTAAGTTCCCTGCAGGATCTGCAAATGATTTGTATATTACACTATCGGACACTGGAATATACGGCAGAACAGTTTATAAGTTTGACAAAAAAACAGGAAATCTTGTTTGTATAAGTCAAAACGGTAAAACTCTTAATGTTTCAACCGGTAATACAATTGAAGATATTGTTTCATCAGAAGAAAAAATATCTCAGTTTTCCGATGTTCCTTACTTAATACAGACAATTACAAAAGGTAAAAATGGTAATGCGAAGGCTGTTATCTATACAGAATCAGCTGTAAAAGGTCAATATGAGATATACAAAACAAGTCCCGACGGCTCAAAAGTAAGAATAGGACATGCTTTGTTCACGCCTAACGGAGCAAAACATATAAAAAGGACGTTAACATCATTAGACGGCAGCAAAACATATCTTGCCTTTAGAGAAGATAAAGCCGGTAACAGCTATTTCCATTCAGTGATAGCAGATAAAACAGGTAAAATTTTGTCGGATGTAAAAAGAACTTTTAAAGTAATTTCTAAAAATCATTTTATATCCTCAAAAAACGGTCAAAGCTATGATATTGTGTTTACTGACAAAAAAGTGGCAGTCACAAAACTTGATTCAAACGGTAAAAAGACAAAGGAAGCTGTTGAATTCATAATAAGAGACATTCCTGTTAATACAGCAGACGAAATTTTAAACAAGCTGGAAACTCTTAGTGAAAGTGAAATTTATAAAGTTGCAGGAATCTTTAAAAACTATGGTATTGAGCCGGGGACAATAGACAGAAGCTGTGTTAATGCACTGAAACACCTGCCGGGTGATGAATGGTTTGCAATGAGTAAAAGCTGTGAATTTGTTATGCCGCAAACTGTGGAATCCGGTAATGCACTGTATGCAGGGAACAGCATATTTATTTCACAAGAGCTTAGCGATAACCTCGGCATGTTCTGTCATGAACTGGGTCATGCAAAGTTTATTACACTTGATCTGGCAAGAGATAAGCAATTGCTAAAAATTTATAATGCAGAGAAAAAAGCATATACAGGAACATTCCCGGAATCAAGAATTAATTCGGTTGATTATTTTTTGATCGGAAATCGAACGGGAATGAATGGTCTGGAGGAAACCGCAGCCGAAACAAATTTATTAACAGACACTATTCAAACATTTGAGCAAATTCAGGACAGGACAATATTTTTAGAACAATATTTCCCGAAAACAATTGCATACATTAGACAGAAGTATGAAAAATTGAGCTGAAATTTGTCATATATTTACCGGCAATGACTGTGCCTTGGATTATTGCTTCACATGGCTGATCTGTGCGTTTTATCTGCTAATGCTGCCTTTGCAGGATTCGTTTTGTTCCTGAGTATAATCTGATTCGTAATGCTTATGAACGAAATGTTGCGGAACTGTTTTTGTATTCGACAGTCTGAAAGGTTATTGTAAACTGTTTAAGTATCCGGCAATCAAATTTCGAAAATTTTCGTCTTCTGCATCTGCACTTTTAGTCCGTATAAGATAATTGATAAGGTCTTTGCAGATTTCCTGCGGAATCTTTTTATCAATTGTCACCGTGATACAGTCCCAGTTGCTTTTTGCTGACGGAATTAAAATAGCTGTTATATCTTGTGTATAGCCGTCTTTTTGAGTTTTATCGTATACGACTGTCATTTTCCTGTCGTTTTTAAGAAATTCTCTGAGATAGTCTTTGACTTCCCGTGTGTTGTTTTTATCAAACTTTCTGTCAATATTTACTATATTTATATCAGAGGTTTTTACATGTTTGTCTGCTTCTTGTGTTTCTCTTGCCTGCTGGATTTCTTTTTGTTTAAAGAAATTAGCTATACAGGATTTAATTTTAGGGTTGGACATAAAATCATTGGGCTCTGTTGAGTTAACGTAATATTCTCTTCCGCTCAGCGGAGCAGCATTAAGAATACCTGCTTTTGCCATATATAAAACAAGCTCATTAAGTATTTCATTTGGAATATTTCCGTTTAAAAGAAGGGTCATATTGTCTGCACCTCGTAAACCTCTTGATTTTGGATGTAGAGGAATAACAAGGGCGGTTGTTTCTCCGTTTATTTTTTCATCAAGATTTCCGTTGTGTATAACATGCGGTATTTTAAAATTTTGATACCAATAAATCCCGCCTCGGATTTGCATTAAACATCTGTAGTCAAAAACTTTGCGTGTATTGCTTTTTACATTACTGTGTCCCATGCAGGTTACTGAAATATTTATATCTTTTTCTGTAATATGAGGTATTTTGAGTTCTTTACCGCCTTTAAAGCTGACACGCTGTGCAGCCATTGCCTTTGTTTGTTCATAAGACTGCTGTGGTTTTGGGCTCTTAATAGAATCAGCAGGTGGTTGTATGTTGGTATATTGGTTGTTGTTTTGTCTTTTGTAATCAATTATGTTTGTATAATTATTTAAATTTCCGCTAATAATCATTTACTTTAATCTCTTTGTTGTAATTTATCTAAGTATGGTAAAAAATAAAATTGTCTACTAAAAAGATTTTTTTTATAAACTTTACAAAACAAAATGAACATAAAAAATTTTTTATCGTTATTTTTATTGAAAGATAAGTTTTCTAAGCGAGAAGAGAAAAAGGAGTTTATATGAAAAAGAAATTATTATCACTGTTGATTATCGGCGGATTGTTTGCAGGTATGGGACTGAGTGCGGAGTGTTTTGCTGCTTCGGGGCATCACCGAGATGTAAAAAACAACCAGCACAAAGAATTAAGACATAGACAGGCATCCAAAAGACCGGCTAAACCTGTTTCTAAAAAAACTGCAAAAAAATTTACAAAAAAGTCTGCTCAAAAAAAGCATCAGGCAGTAAAAAAACACCAGCAGACAAAATTTAAAGCACAAAAGCAGCATCAAAAAAATGTAAAAAAATATCAGAAAAAAGAAAGAAAAAATATAAGTAATTTAAAAAAACATCAGAATAAAACACCAAACAGAAGAAATCACAGAAGAAGATAAATTGTTCAATATTTTTATACAAAAAGACACGCATTATAAAATGTGTGTCTTTTTTGTATCAAGAAAACTTACAGATTCAAAAGTCAAAACCCTTGATTCTCTCTTGTGTTTAATTTATAACATGGATGTATTTAATACACAGTAAAAATAGAAGAGGAGCTAAATTATGGCTAAGAAAGTTGCAATTAACGGCTTCGGTAGAATCGGCCGTAACACATTAAGAGCA
>CALVCQ010000023.1 GCA_944326115.1 Candidatus Gastranaerophilales bacterium
TTGTTGAACCTGTGCAATAAGCAAGTTCAATATTTAACAATAAGTCCGGCACAGTCAACAAGCGCATGGGGTCACTCCCGTAAAATGCTAGACTCGGCGCCACTCGCACTCCGTGTACCACTCCTACAAGCGAGGTCCCACTCAGACAGATTATAGAATACGCAAAAAATGTAACAGTATGATAAATATAGCATATAAAATAACAAAAAATTTTTTTAGCGGTTTATTATAATTGTCTGGTTTTTACTTTTAAACTCGGATAATTAAAAAAACAACATTTGTTGTATTCCGCTGTTATATTGCCGGAGCTTGTTTTTGAGATATGAATATAAAAAGTATTGCAAATACAATTACGAAACCTGCTATACTTGCACCTGCCGCTTTTTTATCAATAGGTGCGGGGAAAATTGCCTATGATTATAACAATGAAAAACCGGTAACAAAAAAAAGAGTACTGCTTAAAGATGCATCTATTATATCCGGTTCCATGCTTGGTTTTGTAACAGTGAATCCACTGACAAAATATATATGTAAAAACTGTCAGGCTAAAAATAAATTTATTAAATTGTCAGAATATATTATTACACAAACATTTGCCGGCACACTCAATACCTTTGCGGCAATTGTCGGGGCTATATATGCAAATGAATTTATACACAAATATTTTCTTGATAATCCCAAATATCCAAAACTAAATGCATCAGGCGATAATAAAGAAAAAACAGGTATTTTACAGCAAAGCAGCGTTTTTAAAAATTTTAACTATGTAAATTCACAATTTGCATCAACAACTGCAAATGCAATGTTGTCTACTGCTTTATATGTACCGGCAATGAAAGTCTTTAATACACCTATGATGGCATTATCAGGATTTTCTGTAGCAAATACAAAAGGATATAACAACAAATTAAAGAAAACCACCTACGAACTTCTTGCAAATACAATGATTCCTTCACTGTTTATTTCCGCTGTATCAATGATAGTTGATAAAAGAAAATCTTTAATAAAATATCCTGCATTGTTTGCTTCTATATGTCTGGGTACATTTGCCGGTTCAACAATAGCAAACAAGTTTAAGTCTCAGATTGATAATACTATTGACGGTTTAAATTTAAATTATTTGCATATTAAATAATCAGAAAGGCAATTTTCCATGTTTGCCAAAGCCTTTTGGCATTTTAGGCAGTTTCATTTTTCCTGATTTAACCTTGTCTGATATTTTGGTAAAACCTTTCATCATCTTTCGCATTTGTTCAAATTGTGAAATAAACTGATTTACCTGTTGAAGCTCCATACCGCACCCTTTTGCAATACGTTTTTTTCGGCTTGTGTTAATTATTGACGGGTTGTCCCTTTCCTCCGGGGTCATGCTTTGAATAAATGCCTCAATCTTTTTAAGCTGTTTTTCACCTTCATTAGCAAGCATTTGTCTGTCATCTTTTTTCAATCCGGGGATAGGAAGCATCCCCAGTATTTGATCCATAGAGCCCAGATTCTTTATTGTTTTTTGCATATTCAAAAAATCATTAAAAGAAAATTCTGCTTTTCTCATTTTCTTTTCAAGTTCCTGCGCCTGTTTGGCATCAAAATTTTCCTGAGCTTTTTCAACCAGAGACACAATATCTCCCATGCCAAGAATCCTTGTTGCCATACGATCAGGATAAAAATCCTGCAGAGCATCGATTTTTTCGCCTACACCGGTAAGCTTAACAGGCTTTTGTGTGCAGTATACAACGCTTAGAGCGGCACCGCCTCTTGAATCTCCATCCAGTTTTGTCAACACAAGACCTGTAATTTCAAGCTGTTCGTTAAAGTTTTCTGCTACATTTACAGCCTCCTGTCCGGTCATTGCATCTATTACAAGCAATTTTTCCTGCGGATGAATTGTTCTGTCCAGAATCAAAAGTTCTGCCATCATTTGCGTATCTATTTGCAAACGTCCTGCTGTATCAAGAATTACCGTATTAAACCCGTTATTTTTTGCATATTCTATAGCATCAGTAGCTATTTTTTGTACATCATTACAGTTTTCAATCGTAAACACTTCTGTTTTGGTTTGTTCACCGAGTGTTTTTAGCTGAGCTATTGCTGCCGGTCTGTATACATCACAGGCAACAAGAAGAGGATTTTTACCTTCTTTTTTCAGTTTTACTGCAAGTTTTGCACTGGATGTGGTTTTACCTGAACCTTGCAGACCTAACATCATAATGACAGACGGATTTCCGCTTAAATCCAGAGGCTCATTTTTGGAACCGAGTAGTTTAACCAGTTCATCATTGACAATTTTTATCAATTGTTGTGCCGGATCAACTCCCTGTACAACTTCTTCACCTTCCGCACGTTCCCTAATTGATGATACGAATGCTTTTACAACCCTGAGATTCACATCGGCTTCTAACAGTGCACGGCGTATTTCACGAAGTGCATCTGACATATTTTCTTCTGTTAATTTATCAGTTCCTGAAGTCTTTCTTATAATTTCCTGTAACTTATCCGACAAACTGTCAAACATATTTTTAACATTCCCCTGTCTTATACATTTTTCTAATTGAATCGTCAGCAATTATAGCATAAAAGATTGCTGATAGTATAATATAAGTATCAGCATTGAGGATATTTTTATGAAGTCTGTAAAAGAAGTTAATACGGAAGCAAAGATTTTGGAAAGATTAAAAGATTTTCCTCAAAGTCTCAAGCTTGTACAATATTTGTTTGAAGATGCAGAATTGCAGGAGCTGCAAGAGTATGCAAACAGTGTATCTATAAAAAGACTCGGTTATAACGACCATGGCCCCGTTCACATGCGGCAGGTAATAGGTAATGCAGTGAAGATGTTGAAATTGCTGCACGAATCAGGAATTAAAACCTCTCTGGAAGAGGAAGAAACAGGAACTTTTGAAGACAGCATGTGCGCCGTTATACTTGCAGGAATGATGCATGATCTGGGAATGTCTGTGGGTCGTCAGGGGCATGAAGAAATGTCTGTATTACTCGCACTGCCTATTATAGAAAGAGCTTTACTTAAAATTTTTCCCGAGGATTTACACAGACGTGTCGTTATAAAATCAGTAGCAACAGAGGCAATAATAGGACACATGTCAACAAGAAAAATTCATTCAATAGAAGCAGGTATAATTTTAATTGCGGACGGATGCGACATGACAAAAGGAAGAGCCAGAATTCCTCTTGCAATAAATACAACACCAAAAGTCGGGGATATTCATAAGTATTCGGCAAATGCAATAAACAGAATAGGAATTCATCACGGTGATAAAAAACCAATCAGAATTGATATTGAAATGTCCGCAGAAGTAGGCTTTTTCCAGATAGAAGAAGTTCTTCTTACAAAGATAGAAGCAAGTCCCGCAAAAAAATTTGTAGAACTTTATGCCGGTGTTGAAGGAGAAGAAAAGAAATGCTATCTTTAACCACAAATTAACCGACATTGATTGTTGACATATATTTGGAACCGTCAGTCATTTTTATACAACCATTTATCTCAAGATTGGTCAAAAGAAGAGTCAATTCACCAAAGTCCATGCCTGTTTTTGCAAGTATTGTATCAAAACTGCAGGATTCAGCAGCAATCATGTCAAATACTATTTTTTCTTCTTCTGTCAAATTCAATGATTTTGTTGTATTTTCCTGTTTCGGCTGTTTTATTTCAACCTCCCACCCCAGAGTATCAAGAATATCCTGTGCTCTTGTAATAACAGCCGCACCGTTTTTGATAAGTTTGTATATCCCTTCTGTATTCGGATTTGTTAAAAGACCGGGCATACACATAAGCTCTCTGTTCTGTTCAAGACAAAGATTTGCGCTTATTAAAGCTCCGCTTTTAATTGCAGCTTCAGCAACAAGAGTTCCTTTAGACAATCCCGTTACAATCCTGTTTCTGTGAGGAAATCTCCACTGTAAAGGCTGGAAGGTAGGCCAGTATTCACTAAATATTATGCCTGACTCATTTTCTATTTTTTTATACAAATCTCTGTTCTGTGTCGGATATACAAAATCAAATCCGCTTGCTATAACACCAATCGTACTTATCCCGTTATTTACCGCTGCTTTATGAGCACACGAATCTATTCCCAGAGCAAGACCCGAAACTATACAGATATCCGTTCCTTTGAATTCCGATAATATTTTTGTCAAAACAGTCTTTGCAGCCTCACTGGCTTTTCTGGATCCCACTACAGCGAGTGTCCGATTGAAATTACATCTTGATAAATCGCCTTTATAAAAAAGGGTCATCGGAGGATTGTAAATCTGTTTTAACAATTCAGGATAATTATCATCAGTATAATTTATATATTTTAAATTTTTTTTACAGATAAATTCCAGACACTCATCGGGATTTGTTTTATCTCTATTTTCAAGAAAATCTGTAATTTGTCTTTTTGTAAGATTTTCTATATTATATAAATCTCCGGGTCCTGCACACCAGGCAGATTTTATAGAGCCGAAATGATTAAAAAGTGTTTGAATGAATACACTTCCTATTTTTTCAATAGAGGCAAATGCCAACCAGTATTTGTCGTTTTCATTTGTCATATTATAAATTTTCTCTGAAAGAGTTTAAATCGATTATTTTATTTATTTCCTGAGGAACATAATAAGGACAGGAATTCCATAAAACTGTATCAATAGGTACATCAGATTCTTTTTGAACCACTAATCTGTTGCAATATCCTTTTACCATGTTTGTGGAACCGTCCATTTTGAGATTGAAATATCCGCAAGACTGGCATATTTTTATTCTAAAACCGTGTTCATTTAATTTATCTGAAACTTCTTTTATTGCATCTACCATTCTTATCTGTGAGGAAGAAGAATATTTTTTCTTTTTAAAACGGAATACAGCTTTAACAAGACCGCTTTCAGATATTAAATCCAATTTGCACTGCAGATTATTTTTTCCGTCCGTAACAAGGACATCTACCGTAGACATTTCTTTATAATCATTTTCATTATTGTACTGTTTCTTCTCAAAGAAAGTATTAATTACCGGTATATGCAGACAGATTTTTAAAAGAGAATAAACAGGATAAATTAAAAGGTATATTATATTATTTCTTCCTATTTTTGATGTAAATAATGATATTATAAAGCTTATAACAAGAACTGAGAAAAATAAAAATACTATACCAAAATTGATAACAGGAAAACTCTTAAGTTCATAAGTATTTGTAAAGCTTAAAAGTCCTGCAAAAACCAGAAAAAGAAACCAGAAATTTGGTGTAAGTATGTTTAGCAGAAATTCACCGAATTTAGGGGTTGATTTGAGAATTAACGGCAGGCAATTCCATACCAGAGAAAGTTTAAAAGAAACAGATTGCTTTCTTTCTTTAAAATTTTCTATTGATGTATATGTTTTTACAAGCGGGCAGAATTTTGGAATAAAACCGTTTCTCACAAGTAGTGTCGTATACTTAAGCTCGCTGTTTGTGTCTTTGAAATCTACACACTTTATTTTATCCAAAACTTCTTTTCTTATCACAAAAATATCCGAATCAACAATATTAGCAAGCCCCATAAGAGAACGTCCGCAGTTGAATATCCTGTCTGTATAAGAATGATATGTAGTCTTTATCCCCCCGAGTAATGTTTTTGTTCTTACAAGATAGTCCGTAGAACCGACAATAATTTTTTCATCTGCAATATTTGCATTTATTGAGGATAAAAAGTTTTCATCAATATATCTGTCTGCATTTAAGAAAACAAATGCATCTACATTTTGATAAGCCAATAACCCTTCTAAAAGCCAGGAAATTGCTTCATCTCTTCCCACAGGAGCACTTTCTCCAACTCTCCATATTTTTGCACCGCCTATAAACTCTAATATATTGGATGAATTATCCGTGCAGTGATCCAGTATTATGTGTATCTGATAGTGCTCTTTAGGATAATTCTGTTTATTAAGTGATTCTAACAACGGAACAATAGTAGCCTCGCTGTTGCGGGCATATATGATAATCATGAGATTATCAGGCTGTGCCGCAGCGTAATACTTTTGTTTTTGTAAAAACTTTTTTGCAGAAGTGCTTTTAAAGACACACATGCAGTAATAAATGGTAAAAAATATTACATAAATAAGTAAGACAGCAAGTAAAAATATTAACAGATTAACCATGGTTTCCTCTTATACGCCCTCTGGGGGTATTATTCTGGATTATACGAAGTTAGGGTCTTTATTTATGAGTTGATTTTATATAAAAAATACGCAAAAATCCAGTATAAAAGCTAAAATACTACATAAAGTGTATTATTTGCCGCATCACGGCAGGGGATCATATCCTCCCGGATTTAGAGGATGACACCGGGAAATCCTTTTTATTCCAAGCCAAATACCTTTTATAACCCCGTATTTTATAATTGCCTGTTTTGTATATTCAGAGCATGTCGGATAAAATCTGCAAACCGGAGGTTTTAGCATGGAAACTTTTTGATATAAAGAAATTAATTTTATTAAAAGATTTTTCAGCATATCTCTAAACCCCTTATATAGCACGGCATTTATATTATATTACAAATGTAAAGAAATAGAAAAATAAAGCAATTTTCATGTAAAAGAATTGTTTATTTATATATGGAAGTGTTTAGGAAAGGTAAGTTGAATGATTGATTCACTGGTAAAATCTACAGTATTTGGATTCAGAAATGCCGACAAAGTAATTAACACTGATGACAAAGGCAGAATTTTTGCAGATGTAGGGCAGTTTACTAATGCTATAAAACATGCTGCAGAACTTGACAACAAAATCGGCAGAGGTGCTCAAGCAGCAGTTTCAGCTATGTCACAGGCAACAAAAGGAAGCAAAATATTAACACTTGCAAACAAAGGAGTTAACTGGGCAGCAAACAACGTAAACCCTCTTCTTGTCGGTGCTGCAGGTTATCGTGTTCTTATAGCCGATGATAAAGCCAGTGCTTTGAAAAGAGAAGCTGTTGGTATGTCTTCTATGTTTATGGTAGAAGGCTTTATGAAAGATTTATTCAAATCACCGGCATATCTGCAATTTAAAAATAAAATATCAAATAAATATCTAAAAACAGGTCTGTCAATTTTAGAAGGTATCGTATTTGTCTGCGGTTCAATTGCAGGAAGTACGGCAGGTTACAAAATTGCCGATGCTTGTATGAGTAAAAATACAAAAACAGAATCAAAAGTACCGGACAATAAAGTTAATATCACAGAGCAGAATACCGTAAATAAAGCAGAAGCTGCCGATGATTATGAAAAAGAATTTTTTATCCCCGGTCAAGACAAAGAAATGATGGCTTAAATTATTTATAATAAAAATTAACGGGATTATTGTCGCCCCAAACTTGTTTGACTGTTTTTTTAGGAAATCTTTGATTTCGTACAAAATGTCGGGCTTTCCACAGGGGCTTAGCACCGGCTAAATTTCAAAACGAGTTCAAAATGACATTATAGCTGTATTTCAATAATACTTGCTGTAAAGTTGTATATAAGTCCCCATTTTTCAGACTCGAATAAAAAACATCTTCTTAAGAAGATGTTTTTTATTTAGAAGTTTAAGTATAAATTGCTGATTTTATCCGCAAGTTCGTCCATCTGCAGACTCGTATCATCATCAAAAGTAAATAACAAATCCCTGTCCTGGGTCATTTCCAATTTGGGTAAGCTTTTCTTAATTCTTGGAAGACCTTTAAGTTTTAATTCCGGTAAATTTGGATCATTGTTTGAGAATAAATTTCCTGTTTGCATTTGTTCCACCCTTTATTGACTTTCATTATATTTATCGGTAACTTTTTTATAAACTTTAATAATTTATTTGAAATTTACAATATTTGTAACATTTTTTAACAGTCTATAAAATCAGCCAGAATAAAATTTGAGATTAAAAAGCCTTCATTACTCAATTTATAGCCGCTTTCTGTTTTTATCAAATGACCGGATTCCAGATATTTTTTTAATATTTTCCTGTAACTGTACTCAAAATCTATATTAAATATTTTGTTAATATTTTGGACGTCTATTCCCTCAGCTTTTCTAAAACCTAAGAAAATTGTCTCTTCCAGATGTTTTGTCTCATCAATTTTTTCTAAAACATCTTTTTCTTTGTATTTTTTCTGATATTCTTCAATACTGCGGTGATTTGAATACCGAACCGGCGAAATATAGCCATGGGCTGCTGCTCCAAAACCATAGTATTCTCTGTCATTCCAATAATTAAGATTATGTTTTGACTCAAAACCGCAACGAGCAAAATTGCTTATTTCATAATGACTAAACCCGTTATGTTCAAGTATATCAATAGCGGCAAGGTACATGTCAGCCTGAGTGTCATCATCCGGCAAATGTTTTGGCGCAAAATTAAAAAAACTGCAGCCCTCCTCTATTTTTAGTCCGTAAAGAGAAATATGAGATATTTCCATCTTTACTGCAAGTTCTAAATCTTTTATAAACATATCAAGGGTCTGTGCAGGCAATCCGTATATAAAATCCAGACTGATATTTTTAAATCCGGCTTCTTTAGCATTTTTAACAGTTTGCAGAGCTCTTTGCGCTGTATGAATACGCCCTATTGATTGCAGTATTTTATTGTCAAAGCTCTGGATACCGACGGATAGTCTGTTAAAACCGTTCATATATAATCCGGAAAGATATTTTTTATCAACGGTTTCAGGATTTATTTCAATTGTTATTTCAGGATTTGAATCAAATTTAAATTTGCCGATTATCTTTTTTAAATCACTAATATCAAGCAGCGACGGAGTCCCGCCGCCAATATACAAAGTTTTTAACGGCTCTTTTTTGTAAAAAAAATCTATTTCCTTTAAAAGTGTGTTTATATATTCGCTTTGCTGTTCAACAGTTTTATCTGTATATGAAATAAATGAGCAATACTTACATTTACTCTTGCAAAACGGAATATGGATATAAGCGCTTGTAGTCATCGTGTTTTAAACAAAACTATATTATTCTTTGATGTATAAAAGTCTTTTTCCCGTCAGCATAGGGCGCAACTGTCTGACCTGACCCGTAGAGTTTGTATTTATAGATAACAAGCCCATCCAAACCTACAGGACCTCTTGCGTGTGTTTTTGCTGTAGAAATTCCGACTTCAGCACCGAGCCCGTATCTAAAACCGTCTGCAAATCTGGTGGAAGCATTTGCAAAAACACCTGCAGAATCCACAAGATTCATAAAAACATCGATACTTTGTTTGTCTTCTGAAATTATACAGTCTGTATGCCCGGAACCGTAAACATTTATGTGTGCAACGGCGTCAAAAATGTCTTTTACTGATTTTATTGAAATAATTTTGTCCCCGTATTCCGTAGCCCAGTCATCTTTTACAGCCGGACTTACATGAGGAACATATTCTTTGCATTTTTCACATGCTTTAACAGTTAC
Organism: Candidatus Gastranaerophilales bacterium; assembly: GCA_944326115.1. Classification (GTDB taxonomy): domain Bacteria; phylum Cyanobacteriota; class Vampirovibrionia; order Gastranaerophilales; family Gastranaerophilaceae; genus Limenecus. The sequence continues at coordinate 9,383 of CALVCQ010000023.1, forward strand.
CCCGGCTTTTTCAAATTCTATTACAAGCTGCGGTAAATAATTTTCCAGAAGACTTTCGTGTATCAAAATTGTTTCTACTGCATTGCAGGCGCTTGGATATTGTGTTTTTGCATCTATACAAATATCTGTCGCCTTTTTAATATCTGCTTTTTCATCTATATAAATATGACAAATACCGTCAGAATGCCCCATTACAGGAATTTTTGTATTATTTTTTACATATTGAACAAGAGCATTACCTCCTCTCGGGATAATAAGATCAATATATTTATCAAGTGTAAGCATTTGTGCAACTTCTTCACGACTGAAAATAAGGTTTATCGAATATGGAGGAAAAGCCTGTGTTTCTGCAAGAGCTTCCTTTATCAATCTTGTTAATATTACATTCGTGTTAAAAGCTTCTTTTCCTCCTTTTAATATAACTGCATTAGCACTCTTTATTGCAAGAGAACATATTTGCGGGATAACATCGGGTCTTGCTTCAAAAATAACGCCTATTACTCCTATCGGACAGCTTACTCTGTACAAATCAAGCCCCGTATCCATACCCATTGCCCACAATTTTTTATTAACAGGATCTTCAAGATGTTTTACATCCCTGATTCCGTGTATCATATCTCTCATCTTGTTTTCATCAAGCTTGAGACGGTTATAGGTGCTGTTATTTATTTCTCCGGATTCAAGAAGCTTTGTGGCTTCTTTCAGATCTTTTACATTTTCTTTCAGAATAATTTCTTTATTCTGTTCAATTTTATTTGCAATTGCTTCAAGCGCATTATTCTTTGTCAGAGTATCAAGTGAAGCCAGAGAATAAGATGCAAGTTTTGCATTTTGCGCTATTATTTCAAGTGATTCCGCCATTTATTACATCCTTATTAAAGTAGTGCTATATTGTCTCTTGTTATTATGGCATCATAGTTTTTATATCCGAGTATTCCCAGAATCTCTTCCGAATGGTGTCCGATAATTCTTTTACAATCAGAACAGTTATAGTTTATCATTCCTCTTGCAAATTCTTTTCCGTCTTTATCCAGAATACTTACAATGTCCCCCTTCTGACAATCACCTTCAATATGAAGTACTCCTATCGGCAGCAGACTTGTGTTTTTTTGCACTAAAGCTTTTTGTGCACCCTCATTAACGGTAATTCTTGCCTGAATATTTGTTGCATAGGCAATCCAGCGTTTTTTATTTGCAAGATTTTCTGTCGGCAAAAATATTGTTCCTATAGCATCACCGGATTTATTTTCAAAGATTTTCTTAATTATATGCGGTTCTTTTCCGTTTGCAATCAAGCCCGTTCCGCCTGATCGGGTAACAATCTGCATTGCCTGAAGCTTTGTTTTCATTCCTCCTCTGCCGCCTTGCGAAGCTTCATGAGCATATTTTTCTATATCTTTTGTAATTTCTTCTACAACAGAAATCTTTTTTGCCAACGGGTTTTCTTTCGGATTGTCATCGTACAGTCCGTCTATATCAGACAAAATAACAAGCAAATCCGCATCCAGTTCACTTGAAACAAGAGCGGACAGTTTATCATTGTCCGAAAAACATACCTGAAATGCATCCTGATAAAAATCAAGTTCCGCCGTTGATACAGTGTCATTTTGATTTATTACCGGAATTGTACCCAGCTCTATAAGTTTATTAAGCGCATCGTGCAGACTAAGATATTTTCTTCTGTGTGTAAAGTCTTCCTCTGTTAACAATATTTGAGATGTGATGTATCCGTATTTTTCAAATCCGTCTTCATATATTGCCATTAGCCTGGACTGACCGACGGCAGCACATGCCTGTTTTACGGACAAACTTTCGGAAGAATCCACGCCAAGCCTTTTTGAACCGAGTCCAACAGCTCCGGAAGTTACAATTATAGGCTCTTTACCTTGTTTTTTTAAGTATGCAATATCTTCGATAAATGTATATATTCTGGACAAAGATATTTCTTTGTCATCATTTCTTAAAACATTTGTACCGAATTTAAAAACAATTCTTTTTGATTCCGCTATTTTTTTTCTTGCTTCTGTTTCTTTCATAGACAAATTATAAGTTAAAAATGATTAAATTAAAATAAATCGTGTATTAAAAAAAAATTTTTTGAAGTAAGATATTTATTAAATTAAAGGTTAAAAATTTATAAAGACAGGATAGAAATGAACGAATTAAAAGATAAAGACGAGCAGTACAGCCAGTATTTGTACAGGCAGAAACAGCCAAAATCAAAAGGCGGATTCGGTCGTTTGATTATGGGGCTTTTACTTACTGTTATAGTTATAATAGCAGCAGCATTTGCTTTTATAGGTACAGCAGGGGCAGACAATAAATATTCAAAAATGCTTTTAAGTTTTGTTAAAGACCTGAATCCAAAACCTCAAAAAGGTTTTAGTATTCCCGTATTGCAAAAAAAGCAGAATATACTTATAGTCGGTGTTGATTCAAACGGTAAGGATACCGACCCTTTTAAGGGTACACGCTCCGATACAATGATTCTGGTCAATATTGATCCGGCAGGTCATTCTGTCAATGCAATTTCCATCCCGAGAGACAGCAAAGTCTATCTGGCAGGAGATCACGGTGTACAAAAAATCAATGCGGCTCATGCGCTTGGAGGTATTGATTTAACGCTAAAAACAGTTGAAGATACACTGGGTATTAATGTTGACAAATATGTATTAATCAACAATGACGGTGTAAAAAAGCTTGTTAATGCACTCGGAGGAATACCTATTTATATTGAAAAAGATATGTATTACAATGATTACTCCGGAGGTTTGCATATAAATTTGTCAAAAGGTTTGCATGTACTGAACGGAGAACAGGTGGAAGGATATCTGAGATTCAGAAAAGACGGACTGGGCGATATAGGCAGAACATCAAGACAACAATGGTTTGTAAAAGCAGTACTGGAAAAATTACAATCTCCTTCCGTTATTCCCAAAATACCAGAAGTTTTGAATATTGCTGCCGCAAACATCAAAACAAATCTTTCTTTGTATGAAATGTCTCATCTTGCAGCAACTTTGCGCAATATTGATATGAGCGATGTGGAATTTGCAACTTTACCCGGTGCACCATCTAAAAAAGGATATATAAGCTACTGGATTCTTGATCCGGAAAAAACACAGGAAGTCATAGACAGAATGGTATACAGATCTAAACCTTCCCCGTCTGACAAAAAACTCGTAGCCGGTATCATGTATGCTTTTGATAAAGAAGAAGAAGCAATGAAGGTAAAAGATCAACTTAATGCATCCGGATATGAAGTAAATTGCATAGGAAGGGCTCATTTGCCGCATTCACAGATAATAGGACATAATGCTGCCGTAACAAGCGATTTTGTCAGCTGGCTAAAAAAACAGGTGCCTGAAATTAAATCGTCACAGTTTGTATATGATCCTGTGAGAATGTATTGTGTTCACTCTGACTTTACAATAATTATTTCAGGAAGTTAAATATAAGTATGGATGAAATTTTAAAAATAGCTATCCCGAACAAAGGGAGAATGTCTGAAAAAATTTATGAACTTTTGAGCGCTGCAGGTCTGAATTTTCCTGCAAAAGACGAACGCACATTGCAGGTAACAACAAAAGACAAAAAACATAAGCTTATATATGTAAGAACTGCGGATATCCCCCGCTTTTTGGAAGCAGGCGTTGCAGATATAGGTTTTACAGGCTTTGATATTATTACGGAATTGAAATCAGATGTTGAAAAAATTATGGATCTGGACTTTGGTAACTGCGAAATGGTAGTTGCGGTTAAAGAAGAGGATCCCTATGAATGCACGCAGGATTTACCTCAAAATATTAATGTTGCAACATCTTTTCCTAATATTGCCGGAGAATTTCTGAAAAAAAACGGAAAAAATCCTAAAATTATAGAGGTAACAGGAGCTACAGAAATCACTCCCCGTCTTGGCTTATCAGATGTTGTTGTGGACATAACGTCTTCCGGCTCTACTTTAAAATCCAATAAATTAAAAATTATAGACAAAATTCTTGACTCCTCAGCAGTTGTTGTTGCAAGGAAAGGTCTGTCCGAAACATTAAAGAAAAAAACACAGACTCTTCTTGTTGCGCTGCAATCTGTTTTAGACGCAAGAGAGAAAAAATATCTTATGGCTAATGTACCAAAAGACAAACTTGATGAAATAAGGACTTTTTTACCCGGATTTACTGCTCCTACAATAATGTCAATGATGGGAGATGACAAAAATGTAGTCATCCACGTTGTAGTTGATGCCGATAAAGTCTTTGACAGCGTTGAGCACCTTAAAGCGCTCGGCGGTCAGGGGATTTTGATTATGACGGTTGATCAAATGGTTCGATAGCAGCAAATTTGTAAATGAGCATAAAAAAATTTAGCAGGAGATAGGGATAGTGAATTATCCGAATTTAGAGCGTCTTATAGATATTATAAAAACTTTAAGAAGTGAAAACGGCTGTGCATGGGATAGAGAACAAACGCATTATTCTCTGAAAAAAAATATGATAGAAGAAGCTTATGAAGCAGTCGATGCCATAGATGACGGAGATACAAAACATCTGCAGGAGGAACTTGGAGATGTGCTTTTGCAGGTGGTTTTGCATTCACAAATAGCAAAAGAGGATAATGAATTTACAATAGAGGATGTTGCAAAAGGTATATCTGACAAGCTTGTTCACAGACACCCGCATGTTTTCGGAGATTTAAAAGTATCAGGAACAAAAGATATCCTGGACAATTGGGAAAAGTTAAAAGCTGAAGAAAAAAAGCACAGAAAATCCGCTATGGATGGTATTTCGAAAGCTCAATCCGCACTTATGAGCGCCCAAAAAATCAGCAAAAATGCTGTAAAAAAAGGGTTTGAATGGCCGGACGAAGATACTTTGTGGGAATGCTTTAATTCTGAAATTTATGAATTTAAACAGGCTCTAAAAAATAATGACATGGAAAATGCAGAAGAAGAATTCGGCGATATTCTTTTTGCTGCAGTGAATCTTGCAAGATGGAATAAAATTGATGCGGAACAGGCGTTGCTTAAAGCTAACAAAAAATTTATGACCCGTTTTAGAAAAATGGAAGAACTGGCAACAAAACCTTTAGAAACTTACAGTTTTGAAGAATATGATGAATTATGGAAAACCGCTAAAAAAGCATTAAAACAATAAAAAAGATTTCTAGCGGATATTCTAAAAACAGACATAACTACATTTAGAAGCTAAAATGTCTCTTGTTGCCGGATAGTACAATAAGACTTGCAATAGCAGAGTCACAGAATGTTCCGGTTAAGTGTAAACAGCTATCCCCCCAAAAACAACAGGTAAGCCAAAGTCTGTTTTGCACATGCATATTTTATCCCGTTATTGAATCATTTTACAGCGGTATCTGGCAAAAATTTTACAAAGTAAGACAGAACAAACGGAATAAATGAAATTAACGCAAGTGTTTTTATTATACCTGTATGTTGCGCAACAAAGCCGATTAACGGCAAAAATACACCAACTATCCCCCAGCTGAAACCGCCGATAAAACCTGATATCATGCTTTTATACTCCGGCATTGTCTTTTGCGCCATAACCATATTTATAGATACAGAAAGCATTGTAACAAAACCTGTCAGTATAAACAGTATAAACGATAGCACCGGCGATTGCTTTATAAGACTTACAAATACAATTGTAAGGATAAACGGTACAATTAAAGAGGTATAAAATACATTTTTGTAACCTATAATTTTTTCGTATTTATTACTTATATAAGTTCCAAAGGCACCGACCGTCAAGAACAAAAATACGGCAAAACCTATCTGAAAAGCACTGTATCCCAGTTCTTTCCAGTAAAAAGGCATTAATATACTAAAACTTGACGTCACAAGCGATTTTAGAGCAGAAACCATAATAAGAATCCGCACGGTTTTATTTTTAAATATATCTGTAATCGTTGTTTTAAAAGATTTTTCATTCTTTACAAAGTTTTTAGCATCAATTTTGGGCACACATACAAATACAAGCATTGCAAATAAAAGTCCCCACACGGCAGAAAATGGAAGTTTTGTAACACCGAAAAATTGTGTAATTGTCGAAGATATTATAGGACCTATTGAATAGCCTATTGTTCCGGCTGCAATAAATATACTCATATATTCGGAAAGCTTTTTGCCGCTGTATCTTACCACAAATCCGGTTGCCTGAGGATGGTAAAAGCCTACACCGACACCGCCGATAATAAGACATAAAGCAAGCTGCCAGATATTATGAACAAACCCTGTTAATGAGAAAAAAACAGAAGCAAGAATAGTGCCCCAGAAAATAAAAAATCTTTTTTGCCATTTGTCAGCAATAAATCCGAACACCGGCTGCATCATTGAAGAAAACAATTGAGATGCACTCATTGCGCAGGTTGCAGCGGTAAGTGTTGCGCCTATATTTGCAACAATAAACGGCAATATCGGATTTATAAATCCGGAATAGCTGTCAGCCATTCCATGTCCTATTGTCAGCCAGACAACGGCTTTTTTATTTTCAGGTTCCTGTGTTTGCTTTTGAACATCTGTCAAATTATATTTGCTCATTTATCCTCTTTAATAATCTTCATATAGTCAACTGACTCAGACTACAATGATTAACACAAGCCGTACATATCATGATACCCCCTTTACAAACGAGGTTCCTCTCATGCATATTAATGCCTGAAATGACGAATTCCCGTCGTAATCATAACTATACCGTACTTATCCGCAGCTTCAATTACCTCTTTGTCCTTAATGCTTCCGCCCGGTTGTATAATACCGGCAATCCTGCATTGGGCTGCTGCCTGTATATTATCAATTGCAGGGAAAAAACCATCGGAAGCAACAATTGCATCTTTTGCCGCATCACAAGCACGATTCAGCGCAATTTCCATTGCGTCAATACGGCTTGTTTGTCCTCCGCAGATTGCCAGTGTTTTAAAGTCTTTTGCTATTACTATTGCATTAGATTTTACATGTTTGGCAACCTTCCAGGCAAAAACCATATCCTCTATCATTTCGGCATCAGGTTTGTTTTTTGTAACAACTTTAAAAGTTTCTTTGTCCAGCTCTTTTTTATCCGTATCCTGAACAAGAGTTCCGAAAGGAGTGATTTTTATATCTTTTTCTACCAGATTTTTAAAATCTTTTAAAGGAGTATTTAGTTTTATTATTCTGAGGTTCTTTTTCTTTTTAAGCAGTTCCAGAGCTTCTTCATCAAAATCCGGAGCAATAAGAACTTCCAGAAAAACAGTTGAAGCATGTTTTGCTATTTCTTTATTAACAGGTTTTGAAAAAGCTATTATTCCTCCAAAAGCACTGATAGGATCGGTATCAAAAGCTTTTAAATAAGCTTCTTCAATTGATTTACCCAGAGCAACACCGCAGGGCGTATTGTGTTTGACTATTGCAACAGCAGGAACGTCAAAAAATTCGCTTACAATATTAAGAGCAGATGTCATATCAAGAATATTGTTATATGACAATTCTTTTCCGTTTAAAAAGTCATATTCAGCAGTTTCTTTATTCTTATACAAATTAGCATTCTGGTGGGGATTTTCACCGTATCTTAATCCGCCTTCTTTATTCAAGAATAATGTTTTATATTTTTCTTTATCTTCTGAAAGTTCGGACGTAATAACAGCATCGTATTTTGAGGTTGTTTCAAAAGCATCCAGAGCAAGTCCTCTTCTAAGCTCTGCTGTAGTTTCACCGTTATTTTCTTCAAGATTCTTCAACACTTCATCATACTGGCTTATTCGTGAAACAACAGTAACATTTTTATGATTTTTTGCACCGGCACGCAAAAGTGTAACTCCTCCTATATCAATATTTTCAATAAGAGTTTGCTCATCATGTTCTTCTTTTGCTACTTTTTCAAACGGATAAAGATTTACCACCACCATTTGAAAAGCTTCTATTTTTTTGTCTGCAATTTCTTTTGCCTCTTTTACATTTTGCACATCCGCAAGTATTCCGGCATGGATTGCAGGATGAAGTGTTTTTACTTTACCCGACAACATTTCTTCCGTGCCCGTTACTTTACTTACCTGTGTACATTTTATACCGTTATCCTCCAGATATTTTGCCGTGGTACCGGTGGAAACAATTTCATATTCGTATTTTTCAGTCAATTGTTTTGCAAATTCCGCAAGACCTTTTTTATCAAACACACTGATTATTGCTCGTTTTTTCATTGTATACTCCCATAGTTTTTATATTATTTTTAAATTTAGCACAAAATAAAACTTTATGATTCAAAATACGGCTGATTAAAAAAATATCAAAATATAAAAAATATAGCAAAAAATATTTTTACATGTTTTAATGCATAAAAATTAATAAAAATACAAAAAATATATTTATATTGACTTTAATTACTAAATTTAAATTGAAAGAGACAAATGAACATACGTCCGACAGGTGTATCCTGTAATATTAGCAGTAAATATAAACTAAATACACAACCTGTATTAAATAAAAATTTTGCCACGCAAGATAAGACCGATACCGTTTACTTTTCACAAAAAAACAATATAAGTTTTAAAAGCAATCCTTTGATAAAAATAAGGGATTTTGCACGTTTTATTTATGCAAATAAAATGGTTAAGAATTTAAAAAAGTATGTGGATAAGACCGGAAGCGAAGATAATTTTATATTGAGAGAATACTGTATGGAGCCGTTTGAAGGACTGCAGTACGGGATAAAAGCCTTTGAAGGGCTGTCAATGAAAGATATTCAATACTTGAGCGAGAACCTTCATGTTATTGCGGTAAATCGAGGCTGTAATAACATGTGCGGATATTGTTATGCCGATGCAAAACCCTCGAACAGACAAATGTCCTGGGAAGACTTCACAACTATTACACAAGGATTTAAGGAATTAAAAGATCGTTTCAGAGGACTCGACATTTACGGTGAAAATCTACCCATCAGCAAACAAGATTTAATCTATCGTACAACCGAACTTTTTTATGATTCTGACTGCATAGATATAACGGTTAAAGATAAAAAAGGCAAAATTTATGATTTTATCGATCTTGCTGACGAACTTTATGACTCAATGGGCAGACATTCCGTATTTGATACTTCCGGATGGAATAAAGATAATCCGGTACAGCAGAAAAGAGCGGAAAAATATGCAAGTTATTATTCTAAACCTGAAAACATGCAAAAACTTGCTGCTTTCAATGTTTCGTTCAATGTTTTTAATGCAACTTATATAGCTGCTCAAAAAGCTTTAAAAAGAGGAGATATAGAGACAGCAGAAAAATTGGAAGAAAAGTTTATTGACAGAATGGTAAACACACTGTTAACGTTTACACCTCTTATAAACAGCCCGAGATTTCATATAATGGTAAGATGTTTTGATTCAAACGTAAAGAATGCAGAAGGATTTGACAAAAAAGCATTGAGATCTCTTATACGTAGAGTTTACAATAAAATACAGCTAATTTATGTTAATGATTATCTTGCTGACAAAAAAATGGTAAAAACAGAGAAACAATGTGAAGAAATTTTGACAAATTTACTTATCAAAATGGATGACATAGAAACAGATTTAAACTCTTCGGGAAGAATGAAAGATTTTATGAAAGAGTTTGGTATTGAAGCATCTTTAAGAGAATACGATGACTCAATGCAAGAGGTAGTCGAAGATCTTAAAAGAAGGGGGCGGCATCACAGATATATAATGCACAGATTAATAGATGCAGACGGCAAAGTTTACCACATGAACTATGCAAGGTTTATACCTACGGAAATTCAATTAAACATAGATAACAAAACATCTGCGCCTAAACTTGCAAATATACAGAAAGATTTTGTGCTGACAAAGGAAATTGTAAATCGTCCGGAAATTCATATAAATAAAATTGTGGAAGTATAAATTGCCCAAAATCTTCATTCACTTATTGCTATAAGGAACAAAGATACTCCGTATCTGATTTTACTCCTATTATAAACAAGACATTTAGTCTTGTTAACCGTTCCCGCAAATAGAGAAATAAGTTCCGTAAGCCCTATTTTGACTTGATATTTAGCCAACTCATAATAAAGTTTTTCTTATCATAAATTGTTATCTGCCATCTAATTTTATTTTTTACAATATACATATTATTTTGAACCTTCCGGCGATTTTTTCGTTATATAATAATGTGTATATTTATCAAGAGAAGGAGAAATAATTACATGAAAAAGTTATTTACTATATTAACAGTATTTGCAGCTGCAGCAATAATATCCGCATCATCAGCAACAGCCGCTACGGTACAGGATGCTCTCGCATTTTTTAACAAATATATAGACGCAGCGAACACTTACAGCGAAACTATCACAAACTATTATGCACCGGATGCAAAAATAATAAGGGTAGTTATGAAAAAAGACGGAACAACCGCTCAAGTCACAGCTGATACAAAACAATATTTTAACCAGATGAGAATAGGCGCAAATCTGGCAAAAATAAATAAATACAAAAATTATTACACAGAAAGAAAAGTTACAAAACAGGGTAATGACTACAAAATCAGCTGTATGAGAAAGCCCTCTACCAGTGATTACAAAATACCCGCATATTTCATCATAGGACCTGATGCAAAAGGTAATTTAAAAATCAAAGAAGAAATGATGTATACAAAACAACAATCATTTTTGAAATATGCAAAATAATTTAATACCGTCATCTCAAGTACTGCCGGCAGAATTGATTCTTTGCTCAAAGGCACAGAATAAATTGAACGGCAGTATTTGCTGAATTCCCCGTCTGCCAATAGAATTGTATAGGTTAATACTATTTGTACTCGAATAATGTAACACATACAAGAGTGACGGAATTTTTAAATAAAAGACACACTGCTGCCATCAACTCAACAAATACTTTCCAGAACCTGAGTTTTAGAAGCATCTGATATCAATACAACTGAGCCGTAGCCGTTCGGTACAACAAAACGAATCCGACCGTTTTTTGCTTTTTTATCCAAAAACATCTCATCATAAAATTTTTCTTTATCAAAATCGGACAGTGCGGGTGTTATATCATATTCATCTATCAAATCAAGAGATGAATCATAATACTCTTTGCCGACGAGCCCTCTGTTCAATGCGAGTTTAAACGCCATTTTTATACCTGCTGCCACAGCTTCGCCATGTGTATAAACAGTATAATCTGTAAGGTTTTCTATAGCATGTGCATACGTATGCCCCAGATTTAATATCGCCCTCATACCTTTTTCCGTTTCATCCTGGTTAACAACAGCCGCTTTAAGAGTACAGCAAATATTTATAAGTTTAGATATAACTACTGGGTTTAAATCCATAATTTCCTGTTTATTTTGCTTCAAAAAATCAAAAAATCTGTAATTTAGCGGACAGTTACAGGATTTTTCGATAAAAGCATACTTTAAAACCTCTGAAAGCCCTGTTTTTAACTGTCTTAATGACAGAGTTTTTAAGACAGAAATATCCGACAGCACGAGTTTTGGCTGATAAAACGCACCTGTTAAATTTTTTCCGTATTCGCTGTTAATTGCAACCTTGCCTCCTACAGAAGAATCTACCTGTGCCAGCAGAGTTGTCGGTATCTGGATAAAATCGCAGCCTCTCATATAAGTAGCTGCGGCAAAACCGGCGATGTCTCCTATCACTCCGCCGCCGAAAGCTATAATGCAGTCATTTCTTTCAAAAAAGTTTTCTGCTGCGGTATCCAGTATCAGTTTATAATTTTCAAAATTTTTATATTCTTCTCCGTCTTTTAAAATCAGCCACAGCGAATTTTTTATATCAAGACTGCCCATATAAAGTTTTGCTATTGTTTCGTTTGTTACAATTAAAAATTTTTGTGCGGATGTATATCTTGAAATAATTTCATTAGCTTGCGGCAGTATATTTTGACCTATCAAAATATCATAGCTGTAAGCCTGTTTTTGCGGAATATTTACTTTTAATTCAATTGGTTGCGTCATATTTTTGTAAAATCTCATCTACTATTTGTAAAAGTTCTTTTTTTTCCGTATTTATTTCAAAATCAGCCATTTTATAAAAAGGTTCACGTTTATTAATCAATTCTTTCAATCTTTGTTTTGGGTTTGGATGCTTTAACATCGGTCTGAGTCTGATATTTGTTTTGTTCACACGTGATAAAAGCTCATCTGCTGAAGCTTTCAGATAAAAAATTATGCCGTTTTTTTTCAAAAGCTTTATATTATCAATATTTTCAACAATTCCTCCTCCGGTAGCAATTACCTGATTATGATAATTGGCATATTTTTGTATCATTTCATGTTCAAGCTTTCGAAAATGGGCTTCTCCCTGCAGTGCAAAAATTTCTTCTATATGTTTTTGTGCAAGTTTTTCTATTTCTTTATCTATATCAAGATACTGAAAATCCTGCAGTTTTTCATCCAACAAATGCGCTATGGTGCTTTTGCCTGCTCCCATCATACCTATTAAAACTATATTTTTTTTATTTTCCAATTTTTATTTTCATCCTGAATTTTTAATGTAGTTATAATAATTTACTTTAATTTCTTCAAGACTGTCTCCGCCGAATTTTTCGAGAAACGCATCAGCAAGAATTATTGCACACATTGACTCCGCAACAACTGCACATGCTTCTATTGCACATGTATCCGACCGTTCAAAATGAGCTGTATAAGCCTCCTTTGTTTGTATATCAACGGATTGAAGAGGTTGTTTTAAAGTAGGAATAGCTTTCATTGTGACTTTTAATACTACATCTTCACCATTTGTCATCCCGCCTTCAATTCCGCCGGCATTATTTGTTTTTCTGTAATATTTTGAATTATCACTGTCATAAAATATTTCATCATGAGTTTTTGCCCCCGATAAAGCAGCACAAAGACATCCTGCACCTATTTCTACTGCCTTAACTGCCGGAATACTCATAACCGCCTGCGCAAGTCTGCCGTCCAGCCGTCTGTCCCAGTTTACAAAAGACCCCAGACCAACAGGAAGATTTTTGAATACAACTTCAAATCTTCCGCCCAATGTATCTCCGTGCTCTTTTGCATTGTCTATCTCTTGCTTCATCGATTCTTCATCAAACGCATTTCCTATCTGTAAAACAGTTGATTTTCCTTCAATAGAAAATTCTTTTAATACGGATTTTGCAACAGCACCGACTGCAACACGGGCAGCAGTTTCTCTGGCGCTTGAGCGTTCCAGTATATTGCGAACATCCTTCTGGTTATATTTTAATACTCCCGCCAGATCAGCATGACCCGGGCGGACTCTTGTAATTTTTTTTGAATTTACAATTTCTGAAACATTCTCATCACCCATATCCACAGGGTCAACAGACATAGGAATCCGCCAATTTTCCCAATCTTTGTTTTCTATTTCCAGACACAAAGGTGCACCTGTAGTTTTACCAAACCTTACACCGGATTTAATCTGTACTGTGTCTGATTCAATACTCATCCGTCCGCCTCTGCCATATCCCTCCTGACGTCGTGCAAGTTCGGCGTTTATATATTCCGTATCAATACCAATATTTGACGGAAGCCCTTCAATAATAGCGTCAAGACACATACCGTGTGATTCGCCTGATGTCAAAAATCTGAATTTATTCATATAAACAACTTTCCAAAAGCCATTACACGGCAATTATATTCTATTTTTTACACATCCGCAATATTTGTTACTCAAAAAAATAAAAAGGGCAATGGTAATCACTGCCCGTGTCTGGAATTAAGAATAGTTGGAAGTATGAAAAAGATTTATTGATTATATTTAATATAAAATTAATTAATTGAACAATTAGTTAATCGGGCTATATTTGTCGGATAATTATAAACAGGAACAGTTACTATGATAAACTCCGGTATTTTATACAATCTGATTTCAAAATTACAGGCAATGCTTTGCCGTCGCAGCCTCTCATTTTCAAGCTTATCAAAGAGCCTGTCAGAAATTTCATTAACGTCACTTTTTGCATTATTACGAAAATTTTTTGAACAAAAAAAACCTGAAAAATTTTTCTTATTTTTTTCAATATTCTTTGGTTTGATATTAATATTTTTGACTCCTCCGCTTTTAAGCGCAGATGAACCGGCACATTTTTCACGTGCGTATTCTTTATCGGAAGGAAAAATAAAATCTGTAGTTATAAATAACCAAGCAGGAAATTTTGAACCGCTTGCTTTTCAAATATTTGAAAAAATATGGTATCCGATGTTTTATAACACATCAGCAAAGACTGATTTTTCTCAAATCAAAGAATCTAAAAAAATAAAAATTGATAAAAACAAATTATATTTTGCAAACCAGTGTTATCAGACTTTGTACTCTCCTGTTGCATATTTACCCCAGACAGCAGGTATTTTTATTGCAAAATATTTTACAGACTCCGTATACAAAATACTAATAACCGCAAAAATTTTTTTATTATTCTTTTATACAGTTCTGGGATATTATGCAATTAAATCCACTCCTGTATACAAATGGCTTTTTATGCTTATTCTTCTGGCTCCGACAGCTCTGTCTATGGGTTGTTCTGTTTCTGCCGACGGAGTTTTGATACCTGCCAGTATTTTATATATTGCAAAAATTTTAGAATACAGTTTTAGAAAAGACAAAACAATATCTTTAAAAGAAGTGTACTTTTTAGCCTTTCTTGCAATCACACTTGCTCTGATAAAACAAAGCTTTTTAACAACTCTTCTTATATTCTTTATACCAAAAGACAAATTCAAAGATAAATATCCTTTAAAATTAGCAGCAATCTTGCTGCCGGCACTATTATGCACAGTTGTATGGAGCACAATCAGCAGCGGATGGTTTGTTCCTTTGAACAATTCCAACCCTGTATTGCAGGCTAAATTTATTCTGACTCATCCTTTTACATACATTTTAACTGTTTTAAAAACAATAAAGCTATGCACGATTATGTGGATATACGGTATAATTGGTATTTTGGGATGGAACAATCTGTTTTTATTTCCGGTTATTTATCTTTTGTATTTTGCTGCATTATGTATTAACACAGTCTATAAAGAAATATTTTACAGTGTAACATTAAGACAAAAGCTTGTTTTAGCCTGCGTATTTTTTATAAATTTTATATTCATTTGTACGGAATTATATATTTCCTGGACACCGCCGCATTTTACAAACTTTATCAACATAGTTCAGGGAAGATATCTTATACCTATTATTGCCCCGTTGTTTGCTGCTATTGGATTTATCTTTGTTTCCGTCCAAAAAAGACCCGTAAAAATTGATTATTTTAATTTTATAGTAGTAATAATAACTTATTTAAATTTATTCTTTTCTATGTTTATTGTTTATTATTTTTAGTCAAAACAACAAACTGAGAAAGCACATGTTATAATAATATTTAGAAAATCTTACGAGGAGTTTTATGAAAAAAATCAGTCTTGTTTCCAGCTGTTATAACGAAGAAGACAATATCGACACGCTTTATGAAAGAGCACTAAATGCAATAACACCATTCTGCGAAAAATATGAATTTGAATACATTTTTCTTGATAACTGCTCTTGCGACAATACTGCAGAAAAACTCAGAACACTGGCTCAAAAAGACAGCCGTGTAAAAGTTATACTTAATGCCAGAAACTTCGGGCATATACGTTCACCTTACTACGGAATGATTCAGACATCAGGTGATGCCGTAATTTATCTGGCATCCGATCTTCAAGACCCGCCTGAACTTATTAAAGACTTTATAGAAAAATGGGAACAGGGATACAAAATTGTTCTCGGACGGAAAACAAAAAGTGAAGAATCGTTTTTATTTTTTATTTTACGAAAACTTTACTACAAATTTATTTCAAAACTTGCCGATGATGACACAAATCTGGTTAAAGACTGCACCGGCTTCGGGTTATATGACAGAAAAATTATAGATATAATAAAAAGTCTTGATGATCCGTATCCTTATATAAGAGGATTAATATGCGAGATAGGTTTTGAAAAAGCCTTTATTGACTTTAAACAGCCATCAAGAAAAAGAGGAATTACAAAAAACAATTTCTATACGCTGTATGACAATGCAATGATAGGAATTGTAAAACATTCGAAAGTACCTTTAAGATTAATGGCATTTCTCGGCTTTGTTTTTTCCTTTTTAAGTTTTATGGCTGCAGTTTTGTATTTTATTTTAAAACTTATTTTCTGGGAAGAATTCACTCTGGGGATGGCGCCTATTATAATAAGTATTTTCTTCCTTGCTTCGGTGCAGTTGTTCTGCATGGGAGTACTGGGTGAATACATAGGTGCAATTTATACAAGAGTAAACAAAAAACCAGTTGTAGTGGAAAAAGAAAGAATTAATTTTTAAATTATGAAAAAAAATCTTGCACAAACCCTTGAAAACAATAAAATATTCAAACTGGTACTCGGTCTCGGCAATCAAAACTTCGACGAGATTGAAAGTCTCGTAACAGTCTATGCAATAGCCGGTGCGGACATGTTCGATATCAATCCGTCAAAAGAAGCAGTTGAAGCAGTCTTAAGAGGAGTTAAAAAATCAGGAAAACATCCTGAAGATTTTTATTATACAATCAGCACCGGGCTTGCCGGTGATACACATGTCCAGAAATGCAAAATTAACGAAAAAAAATGTAAAAAATGCGGAAATTGTGTAAAACTCTGTCCTCAAAATGCAATTGTTTTTGATAAAGAATATCCGGAAGTCATAACAGAAAAATGCATAGGCTGCAAAAAATGCGACATCTGCAAGGCTGTTTCTTTCCGTGATTTACAATATAATGCAGAAAAAATAGTAAAACTTGCTAAAAAATATAAACTTGATTGTATAGAGCTGCATCTATCATCAAAAAAAATTCCTGATGAAGAAATAAAATTTATTCTGAAAAACTTCAAAGGTCTTCTCAGTCTGTGTCTTGACAGAAAATATTACAGCAATGAAAAGGTAAAAAAACTAATAAATAAAGTTACAAAATGGAAAGGCGATACAAAATTCATTGTTCAGGCTGACGGAGTACCCATGTCAGGAGGAGACAACACCTACAATTCGACATTGCAGGCTGCTGCAATGGCTCATCTTGTTCAGCCGTACGGGACTTATATATTTATGTCAGGAGGAACAAACGAAAAAACAGCGGAATTAGCAAAAATGTGTTCACTAAGATATAATGGTATAGGTATCGGCTCCTATGCAAGAAAGATTGTTAAAGACAAAAATATTGACGAAGCCGTGCTGGAAGCAAAAAAACTTATAAACGCTTGTAAACATGATTAATGAAGTTAAAAGTTTTTTAAAAAAATACAATCTGCTTGATGAAAAAAAGACATTTATAGTAGGCTTTTCAGGCGGATATGATTCTATGTGTATGCTCGATATACTGAACAGAATATCAAAAAAAACGCCTTTCCGACTGATAGCACTGCATTTGAATCATAACTGGAGAGGAAGAGAAGCGGAAATCGAGCAGGAAAACTGTGAAAAATACTGCATGGAAAACAATATAGAAATATATACAGAAACTCTGCCGGAAGGAACGCCTAAAACTGAGACAACCGCCAGAGAAAAACGTCAGGAATTTTTCAAAAAATGTTATAAAAAATACAATGCAGACGGGCTTTTTCTTGCCCATACAAAATCGGATAACACGGAAACAATCCTTTACCGCCTTACAAAAGGCACCGGTGTAAAAGGCTTATGCGGAATACTTGAAAAAACAAATCTTTTGGAATCCGACTTTTGCACTATATATAGACCGCTTTTATATTTTTCCAGAAAAGATATTGTACGATACTGTACTGTTAACAGACTTGTTCCAAACAATGATTCGAGCAATTTTGATACCAAATATGCACGCAATTTTTTACGGCACCAGATTGTATCTGAACTTAAAAATATTAATCCTAAAATTGATGATGTAATATTGAATCTTTCTAAAATTGCCATATCAGAACAAAATATTATAAAAGAATATCTTGATAAAATCAGAAAAGAAATAACACAAAATAATTGTATAATCACGCAAAAATTTGTTAATCTTTCAGATGATGTTCAAAAAAAACTGATTTTTGATTTTTTAATAGAACAAAATCTTGACTATGACTCAAAAAAAGTTGAAGAAATCTTTGACTTTATTAAAAAAAATGCAAAATACAAATCAGGAAAGACTCTGTCTTTGACAAAAGATTTATGGCTTTTTGTTTCAAAAGAAAAAATATGCACAATAGATGACCTTGAACCAATTAAAACAACAGAAGAAATAAAAATAAACAAATGCGGCTCATATAATTTTCACAACTTCATTTTTAAAATAGAAAAATATACAGCTACTTGTGTTACCTCATATCCGGATTCAACCGAAAAAAAAGCGTATGTATGTTTGCCTGAGAATTTTGAGCTTACTCTTCGTACCCGTTTACATGGTGACATTATTCAGCCTTTCGGAATGAAGGGAACAATGAAATTGAAAAAGCTATTTATAAACAAAGGTATTGAAAAATTTAAAAGGGATGAAATAATTCTTTTATGCAAGAATAATGAGGTGCTCTGGGCTGCAGGCGTTTGCTTGAACGAAAAATTGAGAGCAAAAAAACTGCCGGAATATGTTTTGTCCATATCCGACAGTTTGTAATTATTTTTTATTTTATATTTTCAATCAACAGCCTGTAATAAATTCAACTAAACAGCGCTGAAACAATTTTTATGAACAACCTGAATATCCGCAATTCAGACAGATAAAACAGCCTTCACCGTAGCCCAAAACTGCACCGCATTCAGGACATTTGTGCTCTTCACCGACATGCTGAGCCTCGGGCAAATCTACCTTTGGTGATTCAACAGCCTTGATTTCAGGCATTTTTTTATCTTCTTTTTTCTCAAGATTCATAGGCTGGAATTGTCTTGAGTTGTTACGATAAACAGTGATACCTTTAAGGTTGTTTTCGTAAGCAAGAAGGTAGGAATCAGCAACATCCTGTCTGGTTGCATTTTCTTCAAAGTTAACGGTTTTGGAAACAGCGTTGTCTGTGTGAAGCTGGAATGCAGCCTGCATTTTTACATGCCAGTACGGCGAAACATCATGCGCACAAACAAAAATTCTTTTTGCATCTGCAGGAACTTCAGCACAGTGGGCAAGCGTTCCGTCAATAGAAATTTTCTTCATCAACTCTTCTGAGTAGAAGCCGTGATCTTTTGCATAAGCTTCGAATATAGGATTAACCTCAACCAGCTTTGTTCCGTCCATTACGTCACGAATAAATACAAGACCGAACAACGGCTCAACACCGCCTGACGCACCGGCAATCATAGAAATTGTACCTGTAGGAGCGATACAGGTTGTTGTTGCATTTCTGATTCCGAATTTTGCAATCTGTTCGTCTAAATCAGCCCACATTTCATCAGTAATAATACCTGCTGATTTACCCTGATATTTATACGTCAAGAACGGTTTTCCGTCTCTAAATATTCCGTCATAAACACTTCCCTTAAAGTTACCGAATCTGCCTCTTTCTTTGGACAATTCTATTGATTTAACTTTTGATTGATAATCAATAAATTCCATAATCTGAGAAGCAAGTTTTGTACCTTCTTCGGAGTTGTAAGCTATTTCAAGCTTCATAAGCATATCAGCCCAGCCCATTACACCGAGTCCGATTTTACGGTTATTTTGAACCATTTCTGATATCTGCGGAAGCGGATAGTTGTTGATTGCAATAACGTTGTCCAAGAAGTGAATAGCTGTTTGCGTAGTTTCTGCAAGTTTATCCCAGTCTACGCTATAGTTTCCTTTTTCGCCTTTCAGCATTAAACCGAGGTTTATAGAGCCAAGGTTGCATGCTTCATACGGAAGAAGAGGAACTTCACCGCAGGGGTTTGTAGATTCTATCTCACCGATAAGCGGAGTCGGGTTGTCATAATTCATTTTGTCAATAAATATAATACCCGGTTCGCCGTTTTTCCAGGCACCTTCTACAATCAAGTCAAATACTGCTTTTGCATTCAATTTGCCAACCGGCTGTTTGGTTCTTGGATGAATGAGTTCATAATCAGTGCCGGCTTTTAATGCTTCCATAAATTTGTCTGTTACGGCAACAGAAATATTAAAGTTATTTAACTTAAAGTTGTCAGACTTGCAGTTGATAAAATCAAGAATATCGGGGTGGTCGATTCTTAATATACCCATATTAGCGCCACGTCTTGTACCGCCTTGTTTTACGGCTTCAGTAGCTGCGTTAAATACCTCCATAAAACTTACGGGACCTGATGATACCCCCATTGTAGAACGTACAACATCGTTTTTAGGTCTTAATCTGGAAAAAGAAAAACCGGTTCCGCCGCCTGATTTGTGTATTAATGCTGTATTTTTAACTGTTTCAAAAATACCTTCCAGAGAATCTTCAACAGGCAATACAAAACATGCCGCCAATTGACCCAGTTCTCTGCCTGCATTCATCAAAGTAGGCGAGTTAGGCATGAAGTAACGTTTTGTTATAAAATTATAAAATTCTTTTGTTGATTTATTAACCTCTTCTTGAGTTGCGCCGAATTTTTTATCAGCCTCCGCAAGGGTAGATGCAACCCTCAAAAACAAATCCTCCGGTCTTTCGACAGGGTTGCCCTGAGCATCTCTTTTCAAGTATCTCTTTTCCAAAACTTTGATGGCATTTTGTGATAAATCAAGCTTTTCTTCCGTACAATCCACTTTTTTAATTCTCCCCAAATCTAATAACTATCTATTATGAATATTGTATAACAAAACGCCATGACAATGCAGTTATAATGTGCAGTTTGTTACAATATTAAGTGTACATTTTTAACATAAGGTGATTAATCTGTCTGAGTGGGACCTCGCTTGTAGGAGTGGTACACGGAGTGCGAGTGGCGCCGAGTCTAGCATTTTACGACTC
>CALVCQ010000024.1 GCA_944326115.1 Candidatus Gastranaerophilales bacterium
ACAACAATCTTTTATCTTCTTCCGGTTAAAAATAATTTAAACTTAAATTTTAATTCTTTTTACATAATAAATATTATTACTATACAAAACTGTCGCCGAAATATGTAACATATACAAGGATGAATTATTGTTTTTTACTATCACTATATATCTTACACATTTTAGTTTTTAATTTTATGCTTTCTAATATCAACAAATACATTTATGACCGGAAAAATTCATAACCGAATTCTTCCAGTATTTCTTTAAGTGTTTTTGTTGGTAGTCCGATGACATTTTCAAGGTCGCCGTCTACATTTTTTATAAATTCATTTCCCATTTCCTGTATACCGTATGCGCCGGCTTTATCTAACGGTTTGTTATTTTTTACGTAAGAAGCAATAAGCTCATCAGACAAATTTTGAAACGTAACGTATGTTTTCACAAGCCTTGTAATGGATTTTTTTGTATTGGCATCAACTACGCTTACTGCTGTAGCTACAAAGTGAGTTTTGCCGCTAAGGCGTTTTAGCATTTGTTTTGCGTTTTCTTCGTTTTTTGGTTTGCCGTATATTTTATTATCCAGAACAACTACAGTATCAGCACTTACTATTAAACAATTTTTACACAAAAGAAAGTCTGTCCCCTGTTTATTATCAAGGACAGACATTGCTTTTTTTAGAGCGAGAGATTGTATAGATTCATCTGAATAGTTGTCAGTATCAAGTTTTTCATCAAAATTTGGTAAAATTACATCAAAATCGATATTTAGTTTTTTTATGAGAGAGTGCCGCCTCGGAGATTTCGAGGCCAGTACTATTTTTTTATTGTTCAAATATCTATTTGTATTCATAGTGCTATTTTAGCACAGAATGTCAGAACATTTGTTTTGGATTTATATTGCAGTATGTATTATTTATACTTTATACAAGCGATTATACTTTGTCTAAATCTAAGTTTATGCAGTAGCGAATCTTGATGTTTTATAGTGTGCAGCTTTTGCATTTAGTGCCGCACATACGCTGTTTAATTTATTATTTAATATCAACAAATTTCTTTTCATATCGGAATAATCACCCATTGCGCTAAGCATTTTATCAGCTGCAATTGCTTCTGCTATTGACGGATTATCAACTTTTTCATCAGCATATTTTTTTACTAATAACTGATCAATGTAATCTCTCGGTCCAACTGCCATAATCTATTCTCCCTATAAAATTTAATCCCTTTATCCCTCGTATTTATATAAAGTATTTTTGTAATAAAAAATTGCTTTTTAAAAAAGAATTTTATTAACATTTGTTAACAATTATAAAAAAGCAGGGAGGAGTGGTGGCCAAAAGGCGCTTTCTTATTTAAGAAAGCGCCTTTTTTTATGCCAAAATATTTCATATTGTCAACTGACTCCGACTACTTCTTGGATTTTCTTCACGCTCGGACAGTTTCGCCTTTTGTGCTTTGCACAAGCCGGCTCAATGTCCTCGCTCTCCGGGTTTCACCCGTCCGAAAATCCGCTTGTTGAACCTGTGCAATAAACAAGTTCGCCGTTTAACAACAAGTCCGGCACAGCCAACAAGCGAAATCTGACTGGCACGCCGTGTGAGGCTTAGCCGAACCCAGTGCCATTGCGAGCGGAAACGTTGAGTTTTCGTGAGCGTCAGATTTCAAGACGGTGCATGTGGTCTTCCTCTCAGAAACAATACTTAATTGTTTCTTCGGCAGAGTCGTAAAATCCTAGACTCGGCGCCACTAGCTACCTCTCGCAAATATGCCACTGGCATATTTACTCGGCAGAGTGTGTACCACTCCTAGCTTGAGGCGTAGGCAAACCGCAGGTGCGCCGTACGCATCAGGATGCCCTCGGGTACAAGAGAAGTCCCTCTCAGACATTTTAGACAATTTTTATTTATTTTTTCAATGCTGACTGTTCACCGATTTTTTTAATTACATTTGTTGTGGATTTCCCTTCGACAAAGGTAATAAATTCCACTCTTCCTCCGTTAGCTATAATTGATTTTGCTTCGGGAAGTGTTTCTATTGTATAATCAGCACCTTTTGTATGTACATCAGGCTTTATTTCGCACAACAGATTTTCCGGAGAAGATTCGTCAAACATAACCACATAATCCACACACGACAATGCGCACAATATCTCTGCTCTGTCGTTTTCATTATTAATAGGCCTGTCCGGTCCTTTTATTCTCTTTACGGAAACATCAGAATTGAGGCAGACAATCATAACATCTGCAAAAGTTTTTGTCTTTTGCAAATAGCGGACATGTCCGACATGCAGAATATCAAAGCAACCGTTTGTCGTGACGATTGTTTTGTTCTCTTCTCTCAATTTTTTTAAAAGCGACGGTATTTCATTTCTTTGAACAAACTGTCCCATTATTTTGATGCTCCTGCCTGATTGGCATTGTTGTATGCAACTTCTATTATTTCTTTTAATTGAACCGGTTTTATTGCAAAAGTACCGACTTTTCTTACCGCAGCTGCAGCGGCATAATTTGCAAGTTCAATTGATTCGGAATAATTAAACTCTGAACCGATTAGACCCAGCGCCAGAAATGCGACAAATGAACCGCCTGCCCCTGTTGCATCCACTACTTCTGTTGAAGCTGACGGGAAATATAATTCGTCCGTACCGTCAAAATAATAAACACCGTTTGCGCTGCGGGTAATAATAACCTTGTCAGCATATTTTCTGAGTTCAGAAGCTACTTTTTTTACTGGTTTTGTTCTTGTTGATTTTGTTGCAATTAGTGCTTCATCCATATTCGGAACTATTATATCTACACCTTCATATTTAGAAAAATCATCGCCTTTGGGATCCATTACAATTGTTTTATCGTGGCGGTTAGCCAATTTTACTATATCTTTTATCAATTTTGCTGATAAAAGGCTTATAACATAATCAGACAATACAATTAAATCCACATCGTCAATGATTTTTTCAATATTATCAAAAATCTGTTTACTAACGGAATCACTGACTTTGTCAAGAGATTCATTGTCGACTCTGGCAAGATGCTTGTTATTTTGTGCAATAATCCTTGTTTTTACGGTCGTAGGACGGGTTCCATCTTTTATAACATAATCAGTATCTATTTTATTTTTTTTAAGAAGATCTATAATAACTCCGCTGTACAAATCATCGCCTATTACACCGGCAAGTATTGCTTTTGCACCCATTGCCGCAATGTTATTTGCAACATTTGCCGCACCGCCTAAAAGATATGTTTTTCTTTTTACTTCAAGTATCGGAACAGGTGCTTCCGGAGAAAGACGATTTGCCATTCCCCACAGGTATTCATCCAGAATAATATCGCCGACAACAAGTATTTTTGCATCTTTAAACTTGCCAATTAGTTCAAAAAGTTTGTTTTTCAGTGATTTGTTCATAAATAAATCCTCTTAAATTTTGTCATAGAAATTATCTGTTTGAATACGCAGCCGGCAGTATCAGCCGGCATTTGCGTATTTAAATATAACTTATTATTAAGAATCATTTATTCTTTTGCTGATTTTGGGGCACCCATCAGTGCAGGGTTATTCTTTGCCTGTTCTTTTAATGCTTTTTGAATATTTTTAGGGTCAAAACTTGTATCGTTAAATTCAATTTTAGCTTTGTTTTTCAATGTATCAACAAATTGCTGCAATACTTTTACTTTTTCCTGATTTGTAAGCATATCTTTAATATCATCTTTTATTTTGTCAAACGGTTCAACACCTGCTTTTTGTCTGTCTGTAACCATAATTATGTGATAACCGTAAGGTGTTTGTATAACATCGCTTATTGTGTTCGGTTTCATTGAAAAAGCTGCTTTGGCAAACGGCTCTACCATTTCTTCTTTTCCGAAGTAGCCTAAATCTCCGCCCATTTGTCCGCTCTGAGTATCGTCAGAGTTGTCTTTTGCTATTTTTGCAAATGATTTTGGGTCTTTTTTTACTTCCGCAAGAAGTTTTTCTGCTTTTTCTTTTTGCTGATTCATTTGTTTTTTTGCTTCAGCATTTATTTGTTCTTCTGTCATGTTTTTGCCTTCAGGGGAAGATGCAATTTTTGCCTTTAATTCTTCAGGGTTTGCACTTACCAGAATATGAGAAGCTCTAACTCTGTCAGGTATTTTAAATTTATCAGAATTTTCTTTATAATATTTCAATGCATCTTTGTCGCTTATTGACACAACCGCCAGTGTATCAACAAGCTTTTGAATTTTAACTTCATCAGTCAAGTCTTTTTTAAATTGTGCCGTTGATACTCCGTTGTCTTTTAACAACTGATTGAACTTTTCTTTTGAGCCTACTTTGTCAATGATGGATTTTAATTGTTTATCCATGTCTTCTTTTGAAACTTTTATATGTCTTTTTTCTATTTCCTGATCCAGAAGTTTTTTAACAATTAGTTCATTTATTACCCTGTCTTTTATCATTAAATGAAGAAAACTGTTAGGATCTTTCTTTAAATCAATACCCATCTGTGCAAACATTGAATTATCGGCGATTGCGTCAAAAGCTTTTGCATATTGCGCTTTTGTAATTGCATCTCCGTTAACCGTAACAACCGCATTATGATTCGTACATCCGCAAATCATTAATGTAGCCGAAGCAGCAAGTATTGTGGCAAACAATTTTAGTTTCTTCATTTTTATCTCCTCATTATTAATTAGAATATTCGTAAGTTATTTTATTTATATAATAAAATAAATCTGCCAATATGTTAAACACTTCTTTAAAGCTAAGTATACCGTTATTAAATAAAAGTATTGAATTACCTTCCTGACAGGACTTCGGGGCAATTGTATATTTTATATATTTTGTAATATTTCTGTCCATTCTCGACGCTATTATTGTCCATTCAGCTTTATTATAAGGTATATAAATCCTTATATTATCTGAGGTCTCTCTGATTAATTTTATTTTTGCCTGAGTGGCAAGAAGCCTCAAATGTATAAGTTTTATTAAGTTTTCAACCGGCTCGGGAATTTTTGAAAATCTGTCTTTCCATTCCTGATGTATCAAATCGAGCTCTTCTAAAGTTTTTACGTCCGCCAGACGCTTGTACTCTATCATTTTCTGCTCTTTTGAACCAACCCATTCATCAGGTATATAAGCGGTAACATTTATATCAACAATTGCTGGCGGTTGCGGCTTTTCACCGGTTTCCTGCAGTTCGTTTATTGTCTCTTCCAGAAGCTGACAGTACGTATCAAACCCGACACTTGTCATGTGCCCGTGCTGTTTAGTACCGAGGATATTACCTACTCCTCTTATTTCTATGTCTCTTAATGCAATTTGATAACCGCCCCCGAGTGTTGAGAATTCTTTTATTGCATTTAATCGCTGTAGGGCTTCGGGTGTGAGTTTTTTGCGGTCTTTATAAAAACAGTAGCAATAAGCCTGTCTGTCGCTTCGTCCGACTCTGCCTCTCAGCTGGTAAAGCTGTGCAAGACCGAATCTGTCTGCGTTATACACAATCATTGTATTTGCATTGGGTATGTCAAGACCTGATTCTATAATTGTTGTACAAAGAAGAATATCATACTTGTGTTCTGCGTATTCAAGCATGATATTTTCCAGAGTTTTTGCGTCCATTTGCCCGTGAGCTACGGCAATTCTTGCATTCGGTACAATTTTTTGCAGTTCAGCACCGAATTCATATATTGTTTCTACTCTGTTGTACAGGAAAAATACCTGACCGTCTCTGTCAAGCTCATGGTTTATAGCATTTTTGACGTAAGTTTCATTATACTGTCCGACATAAGTCTTTATAGGAAGACGATTCATCGGAGCTGTATTTATAACACTCATATCTTTTATTCCTGACAAAGACATATAAAGAGTTCTCGGGATAGGAGTTGCAGACATGCTCAGAATATCAATATTTTTCCTGAGCATTTTCAGTTTTTCTTTGTGTTTTACGCCGAATCTGTGCTCCTCATCAATAACAAGAAGCCCTAAATCCTTAAATACTATGTCATCCTGCAGCAGCCTGTGTGTACCTATGACAACATCTACTTCTCCTTTAATAAGTTTTTTTATAATTTCCTTCTGCTCTTTTGCGCTTCTGAAACGGGAAAGCAGCTCCACTTTAACAGGAAAAGGCTTAAAACGTTCTGATATTGTCTGGTAGTGCTGCATTGCAAGGATTGTCGTAGGTACAATGACTGCAGCCTGTTTGCCTGACATTACCGCTTTGAATATTGCACGTATGGCAATTTCTGTTTTACCGAAGCCAACATCAGCACAAATCAGTCTGTCCATAGGCTTTTCCTGTTCCATATCGGCTTTTGTTTCCTGTATAGCTTTCATCTGGTCAGGTGTTTCCGTATATTCAAAAGCCTCTTCCATTTCATACTGCCAAACAGTATCCGGCTCAAAGGCTATACCTTTTGAGACTTCTCTTTTTGCATAAAGCCTCAGCAAATCTTTTGCTATATCTTCGATTGCTTTTTTTGCTCTGGTTTTTGTAGTATTCCAGTCATTTCCGCCCATTCTTGACAATTTCGGAGCAACACTTCCGGAGCCTCTGTAGCGGACAAGAAGGTTTATTTGTTCTGCGGGCATGTGCAGTTTATCGCCCTGCGCATACTCTATAGTCAGGTAATCTTTTAGCTGCCCATCTATTTCCTGTTTGCTCAAACCCTTGTACAGACCGACGCCGTGCACCTGATGTACGACATATTCGCCCTCTTTTATGTCATTGATTGATTCAATATATTCTGCACTTTCTTTATGATAAGTCTGCTTTTTTGCGGTAATATCTTTTGATTTTTTGTTAAACAGCTCTTTATCTGTCAGCACAACCAGTTTAAAGTCTTCGATTTGAGTGCCGCCAAGCGATATATTATCCGTAAGAAAGATTTCGTTTTTATTTTCAAAATCATCCGATACTGCAAGTTCAAAGTCTTTAAACACATCTTCAATACGGTTTTTATAATCTGTTGCTATTATGACTTTGTATCCGGTTTGGATTTTTTCTTCCGCAAATGTCAGGATATCCTCCATTTTTGAAGAAAAACTCGGTATCAAAGAACTTTCAAATTCTACGGTATAATCAGACACCGTATCCAAGAAATTGTCAAAATATATTTTTTGAAAGCCCGCAATATCCGTTTGGAACTTGTCAAATTCAAGATGCGCCTTAGCCTTTAGGGGCAGTGCAAGTGCTTTATTGATATTTTCTTCTATTTGTTTTGAATAATTTTCATCAATTTGTGCAAATTTAGAAAAAATTTCCGATGATTCATCAAAAATCAAGGCTGTATCTTTTTGTTCCTGAAAAATCAACTCCGGCAGGCTTTGCAGATTTTTGTTAAAGTATGATTCAAAGTATTCTATTCCTTCAAAGTACTTTTCCGTATCAATTTTTTCTATTGTTTCCTGAAGATTTTCCCTTATGATATCAGCATTTTCACCTGATTCAAGACCAATAGCTGCTTCTGTCAATTCATTTTTAAAACTTTCCGTATTTTTGTCATCAAGTACAAATTTAAATACGGGAAGAATTGTCGTTTCTTTTGTTTTTTTAACACTTCTTTGAGTTCTGTTATCAAAGTATCTTATATCTGTAACAGTATCTCCCCATAACTCTATACGGGAAGCATACTTATGCGGAGAAAATACATCTATAATGTCTCCCCGTATGGAAAATTCTCCTATGTCAGAGACCATTGTTACTCTTTTATACCCGATATCAACAAGCTTTTTGGCTATTTTGGAGGTGTCAATCTCATCCTCAATTTCTATAGTTATACTGTGTTTTTTGTAAAAGTCTATAGAAGGAAACTTCTCCAGCATTGCTTTTACAGGAATAATAAGAAGCGGTATGTTTTTTATATTTTGAAGTATTTTTATCTGTTGTGCATATCTGTACAAATTTTGTGAAACGCCGTCATATACGGAAATATCCTGATACGGAAAAATTTCTGATTGTATATCGAAAAGTTTTTCAAGGTCGTGTTTGTATTTTAAAGCGGATTGTTCTGTAGATGTTACAAATACGACTGTTTTTTCTTTTGATATTTCCGCAAGTAAAAGCAATCTCAAAAATGAGGTAAGACCGCTTATTGTAAAAGAATTGTTCTTTTTTAAAAAAGCAAGAATCTTTTCATTGTTGAGGAATCTTTTATTAATTAAACTTTTTAAGATATCTGTCATATATTGATGATATCACATAAGTTTGTTCATAAACCAAACAGAATCTAAATTTCCAAAATGCGTTCATATTTGAGCGTTTTTCTTTTGTTTTTTAAAACATATTTATAAATGTAATATTTAAAAAGCGCATAATTTCGTTGACTGTTAATAAAATATTTTTTCAAAGAAATATTTTGCTGCTTAATTTTTTTATAAATCTTCTTTTTCTCACAAACAAATTTGTTGTGATTGTGTTCCAGTATTTCATTATATGTGCTTTTTGTTATATCCACTCTGCCTTTTATAAAATACTGAAAAACAAAAGATTCAGGAGAGTTCAGAATACAACTTCTTACAACCAGTGGCAAACTAAACCACTTATTTACAGTCAAATAATCAACAACTGTAAAATCCAGATCTTCTATAGTTATTCCGCATTTTGCAAGCAGTTGTTGGATGCTTTTTGCAGTAAAAAATCTTAAATGTGTCCTGTCAAGCAGACCTGTGTCTTCATATTCCCATTCATTATTCAGCAGTGCAGATTTTATGCTGTAATGAGAGATGTTCGGGATTGATAAAAGAAAATATCCTTCAGGTTTTAAGAATTGTTTTAATTTTTGAATAACACAAAACGGGTCTACAAGATGTTCTATAACGTCATTGAGAGCAATGTAGTCAAATTTGTTAAAGTATTCGGGATATTTGTCCGTTTCAAATGTATTTAAATCCATCTGATGAATAGTCTTATAGACATTCAGGCTTTCAGCTTTTTTAATTGCTAATTTATCAAATTCAAAACCGTATACTTCACAATTTTTATTTTGTTTTAACACTTTTCCCAGTGCACCGCAGGAACATCCTGCATCAAGCACACACGAATTCGGCAATATACTGTTATAACTCAGTATTCTGGAATCATAGTTGTTTATATCTATCGGGATATCATACCTGTAATGTTCATCTTCTCCGGAATACCCGTCAGGAAGAAGCCACTCATAGGAATAATCTTTTGTTCCGTACAGATAAAATATTTCTTTATGCTCATAGTCCTTATATTTTTCAAGAATATAATCCAAAATAGGAAAATAATTTGGTCGTTCCTGTATATCTTTCAACTGTGACCAGTGCCTGCATTTTATTTTCATAAAAACTGTATCTATATTATATTTAATATTTGCGTTCAGTGAAAAATCTTCTGTATATAAATCAAACTTACAGTTTTCATCAAACCTGAGATTATATTTATTTACAAGTGAAGAATGTACAACAATACACATACAATCAGGAATGTGCATTTTTCTGCCTTCATCATTCATTAATGTCAAATGTCTCGGATTCTTGCCGTCTCTTGTACAGTCATAAATATCACCTATTGTTTCTTTAACAAAATCTCTTTCTGTTTTTTTATAAAGATTACAGCCAAAAGGAGCATGAATCTTTGTTTTATCCAGTTTTTGCAATTTAGGAACAATATCT
The DNA here is from genome assembly GCA_944326115.1 of Candidatus Gastranaerophilales bacterium. Lineage (GTDB taxonomy): Bacteria > Cyanobacteriota > Vampirovibrionia > Gastranaerophilales > Gastranaerophilaceae > Limenecus. Next base: position 9,595 of record CALVCQ010000024.1, read on the forward strand.
TCCAGCAGCTCAAAATCATTGTGCAAAAATACAAACCAGCTGTCTTTTGAAAAATCATAACCGTCTAAAAATGAGTTATATCTTACAGGAATAAAAATATTTTCCTTTGTGTTATCAAATCGTACAAGGTTTATATAAGGATTTCCCTGTATAAATTGATTATTCAAAATACATTTTTCATACAGAGGTTTGTTATTATCTACAGTTATCAAAACAACATCATTAATTATCTGCACCTTTCTATAGCTTCTTTTGTTGCCTGCAAATATGCATATCCGTAATAGCTGTCAGGTTCAAGATGCGCACCCTTCGCCCATTCGTTCCATGCATTGATAAAAACAAATTGCGAATCTTTGTGTCTGTTCTGTTTTGTCCAGTTTATTATATCAGCAAGCCACTGTTTATAAAGCTGCGGCGTTTCCCCGTAATAAACTCCACCGTTTGAATATGCACATCTTGCTGAGTTATCCCATGAAGGAAAAATTCCTCTTACGATATCAGGACTTTTTTGTGGATAAAAATATTTTTTATTTTGAATAAAATCCTCTATATCAAATACATCACAGTTAAAATTTTTATCAGACTTTGTAAGCAGTACTTTGTTCATCAATCTTCCGATGCAATGAGGAGGAAATTCTATCAGTGCATCAAAACCCCACTCTTTTTGTTCATCAAAATTGCGGCAATTTGTACAACAAAAGAAAATATCTTCAAAACCGTTTTCTTTTGCAAGATTTCGCATTATTGTCATAAACTTTTGAAATCTTTCTTTTGTATAAATCTGCGGTCTATAGACTATAAAAACCGGTTTGTTACCAGCTTTTATATACCTTTTATCTTTAAAAAACGGTAAAATATCATAAAAGAATTTTTCATCATCTCCTTCTTTGAGTTTTGACTCAAAGATTAGTTCATTATTTCCGCCGTCCCAGGTTTTTGACCAATTTTCATTTGCCCAGTGAAGACAAAACGGAAAATTAAGATCTTTGTTATTAAGCCAGTTATATACCGGCTTTTCCATCATACGTTCACCGGAAAACCAGTAATAATGAAAACAAAATCCGTATATTCCGTACATTTTTGCCAGTTCTATCTGTCTGTACATCACATCATCATGTTCCAGATTGTAAAAACCTACATCTATAGGGAGTTGCGGCTGGCGGTGTCCTATGAAATGAGGTATTGCTTTTGTAACATTTGTCCATTCCGTAAAACCTCTCCCCCAGTGTTTATCGTTCAACTCAAATGTATAAAACTGAGGAAGGTAAAAGGCGATTGCTTTTACATCCTCACTGGCTCTTGTATAAGGTTTGTCCGTTATATCAACGAATTCCTCTGATTTTTGAAAATTATTATCAAAGATTTCTTTAGAAAGTCTTTTATGCAGCTTTCTGTTTGAAATTTTATAAAAAATGCTTTTATTAACAATTGCAAATGGTATGTTTAAAATGTAAAGCTTAAATTTATCAGCTTTCTGCTTTATTTTAAACAGTGGTATATTCCCAATGTAATACAAAACCATACAGTTTTTGTATTTTTTCTTTAACAGTTTCATTATTCCTAACCTCTTAGCCAAAAATATTTTTAAGCCATTTATTCTTTTTTTCTTTTTTTACCTGTTTGTATTCACAATTTTTGATTTCATTTGCCCACAAAGGTATACCGGCAGTATGAGAAATCTGAGCAAGACCTGTTTGAAAGCAGTATTGACACTCCTCCATATTTATTCTTGCGCACATTTTTTCTTTTGCATTTTCATCAAAAATATTAAACAATACAAATTTGTCACAGTTTTTTGCAAGATTGCAGCAAGCCACAACATTTGCCGACTCGTCAAGTGAAAGCATGTCAAACTGCGGGCATTCAAAATCAGGTTCGTTTTTATAGTTGTGCAGATAGTAAGTTAAAATATTGTTATTTATCTCCTGTTCAGTTTCTCTATCGAGTTGTCCGAACTTGTATTTTTTGAATAAATCATAATGAGCAACATAAGCATAATACGGATAAAAATCCACACCGAGCCGGGCTGCAAATCTTGCACACATCGGAATTTCTTCCGGATTCCACTGGTATATATGCTGTCTTAACTGGATAAATCCGGGTTGTGAATATTTTTTAAAATCCCGAACAAAATTTTCTATATTTGCTTTTATCTTTCTTACGTCAAACCCGTGAATTCTGTTATAAGCTGTTTGTGAAAAACCGGGCATTGATATAAACATATAAGTTATAGCATTTATTGCTTTTGAAGAAAGACTCTTGTATACGGAAGCGTTTGTGGAAAGATACACTTTGTGGTTTACATCAGCGCAAAATTCTAATATCTCATTTATTTCGGGATTCAAAAAAGGCTCCCCCCAGCTGTATAACGCAAGTATACAATCATCAGCAGCAAGCTCCAGTTCCTTTAAACGAAGAACTGTCTTTTTAAATAAATCAAGCGACATCATTTTTCCGGGTTTTATATCTCCTCTTCCCGTTATGCAAAAAGGACAATGTGCATTGCAAGCCCCTGAAATTTCTATTACAATTTGTTTAAAATTACTGTTTTTCACAACTTTTTCCTTTTTGTTTTGCCCTATGAAACAGACTGATTATTAAGAACAAACCTTTAAAGAAGTGTCATAATTTATATATTACTGCCGCTTTGATATATTTGATGAAGTTTAAAAATTTATGTATTTTTTTCCCTCTTTTAATCAGCGGGGTTCTTTTTAGTTCTTTTTTCAGATGTTCATTGTATTGATTTTTGTGCAATTGAATTTTTCTGCTGTTTATATCACTTAAATGAGAATAGGTCTTGTCTTTATCAAATGACACTGTTAAAACATACTGACTTACAAAAGAATGCGGGTCGTCTTTTATAAATTTCTTTACAAAAAGCGGAAGCCTTTCCCAGTAATTCTTTGGCTGGCAGCCTTGTACATTCCATACTGTATATGCCGTATCTTCTATTTGTAAATACAATTTTGACAAAAAATCGACAATTGTTTTGTGTGTAAAAAATCTCAGATGAGTGGAATCTAAAAGTCCCACATCTGTATACTCAAAATCATCACGAAGCAGCGACGATTTTATGCTTGCGTGCGCAATATTGGGAATAGAGAGGATAAATTTTCCTCCTGTTTTTAAAAACTGACCGAGCTTTTTTATTGCAGCATCAGGATTTATAAGATGCTCCAACACATCCAGAAGAACAATGTAATCAAACTTTTCTTTAAGATGAGGAAAATCTTTCGGCTCAAAGTTATTAAAATCAATATGAATCAACTCTTCATAGCAGTTTCTTTCTTCTGCAGCTTTTAGAGATTCTTCTTCATAATCCATGCCTGTAACAATACAGTTTTTGTATTTTGCCAGCAATTCACCAAAATATCCTACACTGCAGCCGGCATCGAGTACTTTTGAGTTTTCCGGTATTTTATTAAAAGCAATGGACATCGGACTATTAAAATCATATATATCAATTTTATAATCATATTTTGAAGCGTTGACACTTTCTTTTGTAAGATTTGTACGTTTTAAACATTTTTGTTCAACACAGACATTATCAAAATTATAAAAAACAAGAATTCCGGCTTCTTTATTATTGTATTTTTTAACAAACTTTTTTTGCTGAACAAAATATGCAGGTCTGTCACAAAGATTATCAAGTTCTGAATAGTGGCAGCATTTCAAATTCAGTATACGGGAGGGAATATTATGATTCTGCTTTGCCGCAAGCATAAAATCTTCTACATACAAATCGTATTCAAACTGCTCATCAAACCTGAGATTATATTTTTCAACAAGAGAGGAGTGTACTATCATACACTGGGCATCGACAACATCAGCAGGTGTTCCTGTATCTTTATGAAAAGCATCTAACAATCTTAAGTTTGAGCCGTCTTTTTTTCTTTCATAACACTGTCCGCACCATTCCATAACATAGCTGTTTTCATTTCTTTTATACAATCTGTGACCTATTGGTCCGTATATAGCATTTGTGTCGAGGTTATTTAGTTTTTGTTCTATATCTTCAAGTATTTCCCAATCATTGTGGCAAAAAACAAACCACGCACCGCCGCTGTTGCGAGAGTTTGAATAGTCATAAGAATTCAAAAACTCGTTGTAGCGTACAGAGATATATTTATTTTCTTTTGTATTATCAAAAACGACTGTTTTTATATTGTTGTTATTTGTTATAAACGGATTGTTTCGGACACATTTGTGATAAAGTTCGTGATTGTTGTCAACAGAGATAAAAATTATTTCCATAAGTTTGTTTCCTGTCTGTTAGGTTAAATACTTTAGCTGTTTTCATAAGCCTGCCTTATTTGTTCTGTTTTTTGCGCAGTATCAGGATTACTTATATTCGGCGCAAGAAAAACATCATCACATATTTCTGCTTTATCACCGGATATGAGAGAAAAATTGTCAATATATTTTACTTTGCCGAATTTTTCGATTGCACAAACAGAATCATAAAAACTGATTCTTTTTATATATTTATTCATCTCTTTCAATGCATAATACTGCTTTTTAGAGAAAAATAAAGGTCTTTTTTTTATGTGCGGAACAGTCAAAGCATCGACAAGTCTTTTAAAAAATTCAATCATTGTATCTCTTTTTCTGAAACCGCCGCCGAAACCTTTCCAGTAGGAAGTATGCATGTCTTCTACTATATATACACCTCCGTCATTTAATTTATTTACAAACAGAGTATTAAAAGTTTTTATCACATCTTTATTTATATGCGAACCGTCATCTAATATGACATCAAATTTTATATCTTTGAACTCTCTGTCCAAAAATTTTTTGTCTGTAGCATCACCGCATAGAAAGTGCACATTTTCCGGAAAATTCAATGTTTTACATTTTTCATTTATATCTACGCCGTATATTTGAGAGCCTGCCGGCAGATATTTTTTCCAGATTTGCAAAGAGCCGCCGTTCTGGACACCTATTTCAAGTAAATTCACAGGCTTATTGTTTTTTATATATGGCAATAGTAATTCATCATATATAAACAAATAATGAGACCATTTATGTGCAACATATCCGGTATTTGAGCTAAACGCATCAATAAACTTCATTACTTACTCCGTTTCTGTTTTTTTGTATTCTTCCATTGCTTCTTTTGTTGCCTGCAAATAGGCGTATCCGTAATAGCTGTCAGGTTCAAGATGAGCGCCTTCTGACCATTCATTCCAGGCATTTATGAAAACAAACTGATTGTCTTTGCTTTTGTTTTCTTTTGTCCATTTTAAAATATCAATAAGCCATTTTTTATAAAGTTCCGGAGTCTCTCCGTAAAATACGGCGCCGCCTTCGGAGTAAGCTTTTCTGGCTGTATTGTCCCATGACGGGAATATGCTTTTTATAACATTAGGACTGTTGTATTTGTGTAAAAAATACTTTTTATTTTCTATATAGTCTTTCATATCCAACACTGAACACTTAAATTTATTGTTGCAGCGGAGTTTAAATCTTGTTTTTAAATAAGGAAACATTCCGTTAGGCAAAAATTCACAAAGTGCATCAATTCCGTATTCTTCCTGTTTATCAAAAGAAAAATGGTTTGCGCCGAAAAAACAAATATCTTCAAGCCCGTTTTCTTTAGCAAGTTTTTGCATTGTGTTTTTAAACTTTAGAAATCTTTCTTTTGTAAAAAAAGAAGGATTAAAAATAGAAAAAACAGGTTTGTTTCCGATTTTTATATACCTCTTATCTTTAAAAAACGGAAGAAGATCATAAAATAGTTTTTCATCATCCTCATCATAATGTTTTTGTTCGATTATCAGTTCCCGGTTTCCTCCGTCCCATTGTTTTGACCAGTTGTGATTTGTCCATATTATACAAAAAGGAAAATCGAGTTCCTTGTTGTTCAGCCAGTTGTATATCGGTTTTTCCATTATTTTTTCACCGGAAAACCAGTAATAATAAAAACAAAAGCCGTATATTCCGTACATTTTTGCCAGTTCTATCTGTCTGTACATCACATCATCATGTTCCAGATTGTAAAAACCTACATCTATAGGGAGTTGCGGCTGGCGGTGTCCTATGAAATGAGGTATTGCTTTTGTAACATTTGTCCATTCCGTAAAGCCTCTGCCAAAGCTTTTATCGTTTGTCGGAAAAGAATAAAACTGAGGAAGGTAAAAAGCTATTGCTTTTACATCATCTTCTTTTCTTACATAAGGTTTATTTGTTATATCGACGAATTCCGGAGATTTTTTGTAATTGTTTTCAAAAAATTGTCTTACATATTTTTTTGTAAATTTATTAGAAAATATTTTTCTTAAATTATCCTTTGAAATTGTTAAAATTTGAATAAAAAAGACATGAAATTTAAAACAAAAACTGAGTTCCCGTATTTGAAAAATCGGTATTTTACAAAAATTATAAAATGTTTTATTATCTTTTGTTTTCTTTTCGATTAATTTCATTATAGTAATTACTTAAAGTTTAGTAGATTCTTTATAAAATTTTTTCTTACTGTGCTTTCTTTTATAACCTTTACCCATTCAGGCATAAAGCCGGCAGTACAAGGTATCTGTGCCATACCTACAGACAGGCATGTTCTGCATTCGTCCGTATATTCTCTTTGTGAAATTTTTGATAAAACGTCATTATCAAAAATATTGCAAAGTGTATATTCTTTAATATTTTTAGCCAAACAACAGCAAATTACAACATTTGCTTCTTCGTCAATTACAAGATTCCACAAAAAAGTACATTCATAATTCGGGTCGTTATTATAATTGTGCAGATAATACGAAAACAAATTTGTGTTTATTTCTTTTTCTGTTTCTTTATCTGCTGCACCTGTTTTATATTTTTTTAGTAATCCGTAATTATTTATAAATGCATAATACGAATAATAATCTATGCCCAGTTTATCCGCATATTTTGCAAGAAGAGGAATTTCGTCAAGATTCCACTGGTAAATATGGTGTTTTATCTGAATCCGTCCGGTTTTAGAATATTTTTTAAAATCCGCCGTAAAATTTTCTATATTGGATTTTATCTTTTTTACGTCAAATCCGTGAATTTTGTCATAAGATTGTTGAGTAAAACCTGACATTGAAAACATTAATTGAACTATAGATTTTATTGCTTTCGGGGAAAGTTTTTTATAAACAGAACCGTTAGTTGAGAGTGCAATCTTTAATTTTTCATCAGTACAAAACTCAAGTATTTCATTTATTTGAGGATTCAAAAAAGGCTCGCCCCAGTTATACAGTGCTAAAATACTATCATTTGTAATAAGCTCCAGCTCCCTTAATCTGTAAACTGTCTTTTTAAACAAATCAAGAGACATCATTTTTCCCTGAGCGATATCACCGCAACCGGTTACACAAAAAGGACAGTGTGCATTGCAGGCACCTGATATCTCAATATAAACAAGAGGAAATTTGTTGTTTACTGGTCCTGCAGTAGGATAACGAACTCCCTGAAGATTTTTCACAAATTTTGTACGTATTAAAAGATTGTACAAAAACATTAACAGGAGTACTATACGATGTTTTCCCCTGAAGAATATTTTTCTTCTTTTATAATTTAAAATGACCCATCCTATATCATCTTTATTTATATTTCTGCAAAAATAGCTGTCTTTATGCTGTCTCCAGTTTGTCAATTTTTCATCAATAAAATAAACCTTCGTTTTTTCCAGCGCCTGCATCCAGAGATAGTAATCAAGACAAACATCAACCGGTGTATTATAATCCAGTTTTATTAACAAATCTTTTTTTGCCATTACACAGGAAAATGTCGGTGCTATAGCACAAGCTGCGGATTCCATACGCATATCGCAGGGATATTTTTTTGTTCTCAATGTCTGATACAGGGATCCGAAATATTTATCAAGCTCTTTTTTCCGTGATTCGGTTGTCTCGCCGAACATATAAACATCATTGAATATAAATTTAACATGCGGAAATTTTTGTGCAACTGCAAATTTTTTTTCCAGATAATCCGGTGTGATAGAATCATCTGATTCAAGAAAAGCAATCCAATCTGATTTTGCATTTTTTATACCGAGAAGAACAGTCTCTTTTAATCCTCTGTTTTTGCCGTTTTTATGTTGATACAGCTTGATTCTTGAATCTTTACTGCAATATAATTTTATTAATTCAACAGAATTATCTTTTGACCCGTCATCTACAATTATAAGCTCCCAGTCTTTAAAAGTTTGAGCAATTACACTTTCAATAGCTTCCTTCAAATATTGCTCATAATTGCAGCTTGCCATTATAACAGAGACTTTGCTCACCTGCTGAATACTCCCGTAAAAAATAATAAATATTAAAAAATAATTGATAACTTAAATAAAAATTAACTTAAATCATCCTGCAATGTCAACCTTTTCAGAAATTTCTGTTAATAAGTTTGTCTGAAAAAATTCTTGATAAGACTCTGTCGAATAAAAGCTGCAGGCAACAACGGCGGGCACCGGATTAAATAATAAAATCAATATAACATTCAAGAAATATAAAAAGAGCATAATTAAATATTGATTATGCTCTTTTGGCTTTAATTTATTATTTTTGCTGAACTATTTATTATATGGCTGCATTGATTCTACGTAAATTTGTTTTACTCTTTCTTTTGTAGCGTCATTTGGTGCAATAGCAAGCAATCCGTCAAGCGACGGGGTCGTAAATGCTAGATTTACAAGATTGTCCACATCCGAATCACAGAACCCTGCATTTGTAAGTTTTTGTGGAACACCAACGTCACAGAGCCATTTTTCTACAAGATTAGCAGCTTTTTGAGCTTCATCCGGTGTACCGTTCAATCCCGGTGCAATCGGCTCTAAGATATCAGCAAGTGTAGCTGCTTTGTCAGGATATATTGCTTTAATAACGGCAGGCAGAAGCATTGCAAGCCCGAGTCCGTGTGACAATTCCGGTTTTACGGCACTTAGCGGATGTTCAAGAGCATGTGTATAATGCAAAAGTCCGTTGTCAAAGCCTACACCGCCTAACAGTGATGCATACAATAGATAATATCTGTACTCCGGATTATGTAAATCTGCTGCAGCTTTCGGCAAATATTTTGCAACAAGTCTTATTGTTTCTTTTGCAAGAGTAACAGCATAAGGAGATGCTACTTTTGATGTTGCCGCTTCAACTACGTGGTTTACCGCATCAATTGATGTATACAAAGTCTGATTTAACGATAAATTTGTCATCAACTGCGGGTCATCAATAGAGTATGACGGATAAATACAGTCATAAGCAATAGCGGGTTTAAAGTTCTTTTCAAGGTTTGTTGCAACAGCAAATCGGTTTACCTCTGTACCTGTACCGTGGGTAAGATTTATAGCAACAATCGGTACGGCTTTTTCCGGTGTAAATTCAAATTCATACAGCTGTGCAGCAGTTTTGTCTTTGTATTCCAGAAGTATTGCGACACTTTTGCCTGTATCAATAGGAGATCCTCCCCCTATCGCTATTACAGCTTTTGCTCCGAATTCTTTTGCCATATTTGTTGCTTCATCTATAGCGGCAGTAGTCGGATTTGGAGTAACATTTGCATAGTTTACGTATCCTATGCTGTTATTTTTCAATGCTTTTTCTACATAATCCCATGCCCCAGTGGATTTATATGCATTTCTTCCGCTTACTACAATAACTTTATCTATACCTTTGTTTTTAAGGTCTTTTGCTATATCTTCAATTTTTGAAATAGCACCGACACCGAATGATACATTAGCTTTTACTCTGATTTCTTGAATCCTGTTAATATTAACGTCTTTTTCCCACATAACTAAATCCTTTCTTTTCTATCCACATAATCATAATACACTATTTTTAAGATTTATGAACAACAATTTGTTTATGGAAATTTTTATTTTAAAATAAAATCCTATGAAAAGGTTTTTTCTGACCGGAATTATTATAATATGCACCTGTATGCACGTATTTGCTGCTGATAAGACAGCAGATGTGAGACCGAATGATGACATGTATAAAATCACCCTGCAAGAAGCCATGAATATGGCACTCGAGGGCAATATTGAGCTGCAGGAACAGAGAAAAAATCTCGGTATATCACAAAATGACATAAAAAAAGCAAATGCACTTAAAAATCCGCAGTTTCAGTCAAACCTGCTGATGGGACCTATAGCAAGAGGCAACTCAAGCCAGGTGGGAATTTCTCTGCCTGTGGAAATTGCAAAAAGAGGGGCAAGAAAAAATGCTGCAAAAGCAGGACAAATCTATACGGAAAACAAAATTAAAGATTATGAATTTAAACTGAAACTAAGAATAAGAACAGCTTATTTTAATCTGCTTGTTGCAAAATCAGATTTGAAAATAATGGAGGAAAGAAAAGAACTCCTGCAGGATTTATATGATATTGCAAAAAATAAATCAAAAAAATCTGAAAATTATGAGATTGATTTGCTGCAAGCTGATATGAAACTAAAAAAACAGCTTATTCAAATAAACAAAGCAAAAGCAAATGTAAAAACTGCACAGTACAACTTTAACAGAGTACTGAATTTAGAAAATAACCTTACACTCTACGACTCTGTTGAAGATTCCCTTTTTGATCAGGTATTTGTTTCACAGCTTAATCTTCCAAGCTATGAGGAACTTGAAAATGCCGCATTTAAAAACCGCTATGACATAAAAATGGCAGAAGCTAAAATTCTAAAAGCACAAAAAGATATAACAGTTGCAACAAGGCAGAGAGTCCCTGACCTGTACTTATCCGGCGGTTATGCTTTTGCACATGACGGTACATCAGGCGCTTATGTCGGTGCAGGTATTGATTTGCCGTCTTTGTATATGTATAATCCGGAAATAAAAAACGCAAAACTTGAATATGAAAAAGCACAGCTTGAGTACAATTCAATACTTAATATCACAAAAAATATAATCCATACGAACTATGATAAATTTATAATTGCACAGGAAAATGTAGCTCACTACAGAGAAATTTTAGATGAATCAAACAAGATTTTAAAACTCTCAAAACAGAGATATAAAAAAGGTAAAACTTCTCTTACCAGTTTGATTGTTGTAGAGCATGCTCATCAGGAGCTTTTAAATGAGTATATAGAAGCAATGGGTATATATTATAATGCATATATAGCGTTATTACAGGAAGTTTGTATAGATAATTTTACAATAGTTGTTGATTTATAGTACAGCAGTTGAAATAAAAGAAAAATTTGTTATACTATAAATAGTAATAATTCTTATTAAGGAATTGATATGAACTCGGAACAGTTATTAAATAATAAGATTGAAGAGTTAAAAGAAGCTTGTAAAAAAAACGGCATGCGTGTTACTCCGCAAAGGATTGAAATTTTTAAAGAAGTTGCAAAATCATGCAAACATCCTGATGCAGAAACAGTCTATGAAGCGGTTAAGCATAAAATGCCGAATGTTTCTGTTGATACAGTATATCGAACGCTTGCATCTCTTGAAGAACTTAATATGATTTTCAGAGTTGATAATTTACTGCCAAAAGCAAGATTTGACGCAGATTTAAGACCTCACAACCATTTTATTTGTGTACAATGTAATGAAGTATATGATATATTTTTAGAACCGGATGAAAAAAAACAAATACCTAAAAATGCACACTCATTCGGTGAGATAAAAGATATAAACATCCAAATAAGAGGTATTTGTAATAAATGCTTGAAAAATAACACGAAATAGAAAACTAAGGAGAAGAAAATGAAAAAATATGTATGCAATGTATGCGGTTATGTGTATGATCCGGCAGAAAATGACAATGTAGCTTTTGAAGATTTGCCGGCAGATTACACTTGTCCTCTTTGCGGTGTAGGCAAAGAAGACTTTTCGGAAGAATAAATTTTAAATTTAAACACTTGCCGGACGCACCAACAAAGGAGAATACTATGGAGTTAAAAGGTTCAAAAACAGAAAAAAACTTAATGGAAGCGTTTGCGGGAGAATCACAGGCACGAAACAAGTATACTTACTACGCTTCACAGGCTAAAAAGGAAGGTTACGTGCAAATATCAAAGATTTTTGAAGCAACAGCAGACAATGAAAAAGAACATGCAAAACTCTGGTTTAAGCTGTTACATAACGGACAGATGCCGGATACAATGAAAAATCTGGAAGATGCCGCTAACGGTGAAAACTATGAATGGACAGAAATGTATGCAAATTTTGCAAAAGAAGCCGAAGAAGAAGGCTTTAACGATATTGCATTTTTGTTTAAAAAAGTTGCTGAAATCGAGAAACATCACGAAGAAAGATATAAAAAGCTCCTCGAAAATATCAAAAACGGAAAAGTTTTTGAAAAAGAAGAGGAAGTTGAATGGGAGTGCGCAAATTGCGGTTTCCGCCACAGAGGAGTTAAATCTGTAGAGATTTGTCCTGTTTGCAAACATCCGAAAGCTTTTTTCTTTGTTAGCGCAAAAAATTACTAAGAAAATAATATATAAAAGGTCTGCAATACTGCAGACCTTTTTGTTTTGTAAGTTTTTTTATCATATAGTATGCCTCAGGCTGTGCCGGAAATTTTCTTACGCCTCGAAGCGTATTTAGCTAATTCATTTTTCCGTCTCTTTTCGGTACTTTCAATAAAAATCCGAAAGGTATAAGTATAAACGCTATAAGTGCAAAAATTTCAAATACATCCACATAAGCCATCAATTTTGACTGTGAGAGTAATTGTTTGTACAACAATCCTCCTGCTTTATGAGTTGCGTAGTTGCTCGCAAACGACATAAAATGTCCTGCCATTGAGTGCAATCTGTTTTGAAAAATCAGATTAAAATTAGACAGGTTTTCTACAAGATATGTCTGGTGAACCTGAGACAGCCTTGCAACGAGGGTTGATGACATAGACACAACAAAAGCCGTCATTACACACTTGCAAAGACTGTGCAGACCTGCGCCGTTAGACAATTCTGATTTTTGTAAAGTACCGAGAACCAGCCCTGATACAGGGATAAAGACGAGAATTACACCAACACCCATAAGTACATTCGGTACAACAACGAATTGAAAAGATATTCCCAGATTCAGATTTGCATAAAATATTGTAGATAAACCTAAGAAAAAGAATCCCGATGCAATAAGTATCCTGTTATCCAAAAATTCTACCATAGGTCCAATAATCAAAAGCATTATTATACAGGAAAATACACGGGGTGCCAGCGCAAGACCGCTCAGCATCGCATTATATCCCATAAGACTCTGTAAAAAGCTCGGTAAAAGTACAATGGTTACATATATAATCATATTTACAGAAGAACCGAGTATTGTTCCTATAAAGAAGTTTTTATCTTTAAAAATTCTCAGGTTAACAATCGGGCTGTGATATTCCAGTTCCCATACAATAAAGAATATAAAAGAAAACAAAGATATACCGGCAAGCCAGGCAATCCACGTACAATCAAACCAGTTGTACTGCTGTCCTTTATCAAGAACAATCTGCATTGACATAAGCCATAAAACAAGTGCTATAAATCCGACATAATCAACCTTATCAGGCTTAACTCTGTTTTTGAGTTCAGCAATATTGCAATGAACAAGCACAACAGAAAAAATCCCGACAGGTATATTAGCAAGATAAATCCATTGCCATGCGGAATTGTCCACGATAAACCCGCCGAAAGTCGGTCCCATAATAGAAAATACCATAACGGCAAGCCCGAACAATGCCATTGCCTGCCCCCTTTTATTGTACGGGAAGCTTGCTATTAAAATTGCCTGAGATATAGGCATCATAGGTCCGCCGCCTATACCCTGTATAAGTCTGCCTAAAACAAGCATATTCAAACTGCTTGCCATAGCACAGATGAGAGAACCTATCGTAAAAATAGTTATAAATACTTTTAAGAAAAGTACACGCCCCATATAGTTTTCAAGCCATCCTGTTAAAGGGATAAGAATTGCATTTGCAATCATATATATGGTAATTACCCAGTTTGCTTCATCTACAGTAGAACCGAAGTATCCTGCAATATAAGGGATAGCGACGTTTGTAGCTGATGTTGCAAGCATAGCAAACGAAGTCGGCAATAAAATGCTTATTGCTATTAGCCATATTGGTGTTTGTCGGGTATCCACTTTGGGCAATGGATTCCCTGTTACTGTTCGTGTTTCGGCTGAACTCATTTATTTTTTTATTACCTTATTTAACTTTGACTTCCGGAACTACTGACATCCCGGGTACTATATTGTATTTTGAAATATCTTCATCAAATACAATTTTTACAGGTACTCTCTGTACAATTTTTACATAACTTCCAACGGCATTTTCCGGAGGGAAGAGGCTTGCTTTTGCCCCTGTAGCACGCTGAATACTGTCAACATGACCTTTGAATTTTTTGCCGGGATAAGTGTCTATCTTTATTTGTACAGGCTGACCTTTTTTCATGTTTGTAAGCTGTGTTTCTTTAAAGTTTGCAACTACCCAGACTTTTTCCGGAACTATTGCAAACATAGGCTGTGCAACCTGTACGTAGTTGCCTTTTTCAACGTTTCTATTCGTGATTAATCCGTCCTGCGGGGCATATATTTTTGTATAAGACAGATTGAGTTCACACTCTTTGACTTCAGCTTCCAGTCTTTCTATATCAGCTATGGATGCCTCTTTTTTTGCTTTTGCACTTTCAAGCATTGCTTTTGAGGCTTTTTCCTTTTCCATTGCGGAACGATAATTTGACTTTGCAACGGTTAAGCCAGTTTTGCTTGAATCGTAGTCCTGTTTTGAAGAGATACCTTCTTTATACATTTCTGAGTATCTTTTGTAATCTTTTTTTGCAAAATCCAGTTTTGAACTTGTGGAAGCAACGTCATGAGAGGATTCTTGCAATTCCGATTTAGACCTTGTTATATCTTTTTCCGAAATATTTAAAGCAGCCTTTGCCTCTGCCAGTTTAGCTTTTGTCTGGGCTAGTTTAACCTCGTAATCATTCGGATCAATAACAATAAGGAGCTGTCCTTTTTTTACCGGCATGTTATCGTCAATCAGCATCTGCTCTACAGGACCGGAAACACGAGGCGCTATAGAAACTATATGCCCCTCAACAAATGCATCATCGGTTGATTGATAATAAATAGAGTGAATCATAAAATAAATACCTGCCAGAAAGAAAATAACAGCAGTAATAGCAGGCACTATTACCCTTTTCTTTTTGTAACTGGGTCTGTGATCCTCACCGTCATCAATATCTTCATCAATTTCATGGGTATTTTCTTCTGTGTTATTAATGTTATTTTCATTTACGTTATTCATTTCGTTTTGTTCTTCGTTGCTCATAGTGTATTCCTTCTCAAATCATATCTGTAGTTTTACTTTATCTACCATATTAAGCTGCATTTTCTCCAGAATTTTTAAAGTTTTTTCCAGATCTTCATTGCTGATTCCCTCTGTAGTAACAGCTCTCAACTCATACATAGTGGGTTGAATCTTTTTTCGCAGCTCTATTCCTTTTTGTGTAATTGCAATTTTAAAAATCTTTCTTTTATTTACATCTTCTATTCTTTTTACAAGACCCTGATTTTCCAAAATATTAATTATTCTGCTGACATTAGGCCGGTCTTTGTATGTAATTTCGGAAATCTGGCGCTGATAAAGTTCTGTACCGGCATCCATAATAATGGATAGTACAAGATACTGCTCAGGCGTAATTTCATATTTTTTTACGGCATATTCCTGCAATGCCATGACCTTTGACAAGATGCCGGTAGCCACAAGCATTGCACCTACTTTTTTGTTAAGCAGATTGTTTGTTTGAGTTTCTTGCATAGTGTAATTTTTTATATTAAAATTTTTGTGTTATCATAATAACACAAAAAGAAAAAATTAGGGAAGTAAAAATTTATGAAAAAAATACTAGCCGCATTAATAACACTTTTATTTGTCGTGCCTGTTTTTTGTGCAAACGAAGCTATAGCCCAAAAAGCTAAGAAAAATCAGGAAGTTGACAGAACACAATACCTAAATTTAGCATGGTGGGAAAAATATAATGACCCGCTGTTAACAGGGTATATTCAAGAACTGTATGAAAAAAACCACGATCTTAAAATTGCTGCAATAAAGGTAAAAGAAGGCGAAAATATAGTAAAGATTTCGCTTGCAAATGAACTGCCGCAGGTAACATTTGACGGCAAACTCGGCAGAATAATGAAAGGAAGCGAACAATATTTCGGAGACATGATGATTCCTGATTATGCACAGTGGAATTATCTTATGCCTCTTACTGCAAGCTACGAAATAGATATATGGGGCCAGAACAGACTAAGAACAAAAAGCATTGAAAAACAGCTGGATATAATCAAACAGCAGGAAAGAGCCGGATATATTGCACTTACTTCCGCTTTTGCTTCTGATTATTTTAATTTAATAAAAACTGACAAGCTCATTGAAAATCAAAAAGAAATAGTGGAATTGCAAGAAACAATTGCTCAAAAAACACAAAAGAAATATGAAAACGGGTTGTGTACAATAAATGAAGTTTTAAACGAACGAAAGTTTTTAACTTCTCAAAAAGAAGTGCTGAATAACCTGCTGCATACACAGGAAGTTCTTGAAAACCAGCTTAGAGTATATCTTTCTGACAGTAACAAAAAAATTGCACGTACTGATTGCGACAGCCTTGAGATACTCTCTAATATTCCGGAATCTATTGATTCTACTGCAATTGACAAAAGGCCGGATTATATTCAGGCAGAAGATACAATCAAGCGTATCGGTTATGATGTAAAAGTAGCCAGACGTGATTTTTTACCCAAATTCTTAATATACGGACAGATAGGTTTAAATGCATATCACTGGGATTCAATGTTTAACAGACCGGCGCAGCTGGCAAATGCAGGTATAATGCCGTCGTTCGATTTGTTTTCCGGCGGAAGAAAAATGGCTGTTCTTAAATTAAGAAAGAATCAGGCTGATGAAGCAATGGAAAATTATCAAAAGACAATACTTGTGAGCATAAAAGAGATTAATGACAGCACCGCACAGGTAAAAACGAATCTTAGAAACTATAACCAGAGTGCGCAAAGAGCAAAAATTGAAAATCAAAAGTATCAATTAATGACACACAAAAACGAAATTGGTGCTGCGTCTAATCTCGAAGTTTTATACAGCAAACAGCAGGATTTGATGACAAAAAGCGAAGAAACAGCAAATAAAATAAATTATCTTTTATCAACAATAGGTCTGTATAAGGCTGTAGGCGGACAGGATTTATATGCCCTGAACAATCAAGACAAAACAAAAGACAATTTATAACCATTTTTTTGCCCAATTTTGCAATTCATCTTCCGATACAGTTACAGAAAAACATTTGCCTTCAAGCACCTTTGCCTTAGGAGCAAGAGTTTGCATATTGCTGCCGGAGTTTCCAATCGG
This sequence comes from Candidatus Gastranaerophilales bacterium, assembly GCA_944326115.1. GTDB lineage: Bacteria > Cyanobacteriota > Vampirovibrionia > Gastranaerophilales > Gastranaerophilaceae > Limenecus. Next base: position 26,938 of record CALVCQ010000024.1, read on the forward strand.
ACTGCCGCCTGATGTGGCAAAGGGGATAATTGTTTTTCCTGAAAAATCATACGATTCCATAAATGTATCAATAATTGATGGCTCTCTATACCACCATACAGGAAAACCAATAAAAATAACATCATAAACCTGCATATTTTCTACTTTTGAAGAAATAGCAGGTCGGCTCGTTTTGTCTTGCATTTCGACAGAACTTCTGCTGTTAGGGTTTTGCCAGTTTAAGTCATCAGCGCTGTATGGCTGGTGCGGAATGATTTTAAACAAATCTGCATCCGTTGCTTTAGCTAATTTTTCAGCTACTTTTTCGGTTGTACCTGTTGCACTGAAATATGCAACCAATATTTTTTTATCTGTCATGATTTTCTCCTTTGCATTTAAACTACAGCCTGTTAGTACAGCTAAACACCCCACCAATATTACACAGCATGATAATATCAAAGCATATTTTTTCATTGTTTATTACGTTTCCCTTAAAAATTTTTTACCTCTGTATTGTATAACATAATTTTGAACTATACTTTACAGACCTGTCTTGCTCTTACCCGAATTTGTAAACACTTTGTCTTTAAAACAGTCTTGCATAATAAGCTCCTTGTCTTGGAGATTATTATTCTATTACTCCTGATAATAAAACATTATAACAAGTCATTGACCAAATGTTAATGACTTGAAGTCGGTTTAGGAGTGTGTAAATAATTGTAGTTTGCAGTTATAATATATCTATGTTTTCCGGTAATGACATAAAATCACAATCAATAAGATATTTGACAACAGGCTTGTGGAATACACTATTCGGTATTCTTGTATATACTGCGCTGATTAAAATTTTCGGCGAAAACCGTTACCTGCTGCTTGCTGTTCTGTCTAATATTATTAGTATTACAAACGCATATATATGCTATAAAATCTTTGTATTCAAAACAAAAGGCAATATTATAAAAGAATATCTCAAATGTTATATAGTTTATGGTCTATCTATGCTTATTGGTATTTTTCTTTTATATATATTTGTGGATTTTATGAAAATACAGCCTGTTACTGGCAATATTATATCAGTGCTTATTGTTACAATTATAAGCTTTATCGGTCACAAATATTTTTCATTTCGGTGCTGTACAATTATAAAAGAATGTCCGGAAAAAATTCCTGATAAGACTCTGCCGGACAAAGCAATCCGGTGAATTGTTTCGTGAGAGGTAAATGTCGTGAACAAGAACTCTATTCGAAATTGACTAAATGTCAATTTCAAATAGAGACTCTGCCGAATAAAATATGACTAAATGTCATATTTTATGAGAGGTGCTAAGTCAGAAACGAAGTTTCTG
>CALVCQ010000025.1 GCA_944326115.1 Candidatus Gastranaerophilales bacterium
GCTGACTGAACGAAGAGAGGGAACGCCCCTAGTGAGGGAAAACCACGCTTTTCCCGAACGTCTGATTTCAAGACAGCGGAATCAGACGGGGCTGACTGAACGAAGAGAGGGAACGCCCCTAGTGAGGGAAAACCACGCTTTTCCCGAACGTCTGATTTCAAGACAGCAGGCGAAAACATAGACACAAGATTAATTAACCGGTTTATACAAACTTAAATCAGTATTAATAATAAAAGTAACCTCATCTCCTGCTCTTATAACAGTGGGATGACCCATTTGTCGTATAGAAGTCGGAACAAACTGCAGTGCACCTTTTTTCCAGTCTCCCGGATAATGAGGCATTCTTGTGTAATAGGCAACCTCAGACAAATCTCCCCCGACTGTTGTTGTTCCTTTCCAGTACACATAAGCATCAAGAGCAAATTCGTCTTTTGCCGGTGTAATAACTTTATATATTTTTATTTTCATAGCTGCATTTACACCTTCGACAGCCTCAAGAACCTCTTGAACCTCTCCTAAATAAACAGAATTTTTGGGGATAACAACAGATGTGCCGATAAAAACATCCTCGGGATTTATAAAATATTCAATATCTCCTACTTTTACAGTTGAAGTAGAAATAGTACGCTGGCTTATAGCTTTTAAAAAAGAACCTTTGGCAATGCTGATAGGCTTGTAATTACGAAGATTAGCATCTGCGATTGAAGGAGCCTGACAAAAAAGAGCGGCAAATATAATAAATAACGGAAATAGAAATCTTATCATATTTTTATTTTAATTAATATTCTGGATTTTTCAATGCGTTTTTTATAAAATTAAGGCACATAGAGTAGTATTAGAAAGAGTATTTTTATGTTGGATATCAAAATCATCAGAGAAAATCCCGATAAAGTAAATGAACTTTTAAAGAGAAGAAATCCTGAACTCAGCGTAGATGAAGTTCTCGAGATTGATGTTGAAAGAAGAAAAGTACAGACACAGGCGGACGAACTCCGGGCAAAACGTAAATCCGAATCTCAAAAAATAGGTTTGATGAAAAAAAACGGAGAAAATACTGATGCGATTCAGGAAGAAGTTAGGATACTCGGTGATGAGATAAAATCTCTTGAAGAAAAAGAAGCAGAATTAAATGAAAAGCAAAAATATCTTTTGCTCAGCATACCGAACATGCCTGATGAAAATATTCCAATCGGCTCTGATGATACTGCTAATGAGGTAGTAAAAGTTGTCGGTGAAGTCAGGCAACCTGCTTTCAAACAAAAACCGCACTGGGATTTAACTGTAGAAAAAGACCTTGTGGATTTTGAAAGAGGCGTAAAAATTTCCCAGTCCCGTTTTTATATTTACAAAGGCAAAGGTGCCAGACTAGAACGTGCAATAATAAACTTCTTCTTAGATGTGCATACAACTAAACACGGATATGAAGAAATTCTGCCTCCGGTTCTTGTAAACGGCATGGCAATGACAGGCACCGGACAGTTGCCTAAATTTAAAGAAGATATGTACAAATGTGTGGATGAAGATTTATATCTTATTCCGACAGCAGAAGTTCCTGTTACAAATATTTACTGCAATGAAATCTTAGCAGAAGACGACCTGCCTAAATGCATGACTGCATATACCCCGTGTTTCAGAAGAGAGGCTGGTTCAGCAGGAAAAGATACGAGAGGTTTGATACGTGTACACCAGTTTAATAAAGTAGAACTGGTTAAGCTTACTACACCGGAGCAAGCACCCGAAGAGCATGAAAAACTTACACGGGATGCGGAAGAAATGCTTGAGATGCTGGAACTACCATACAGGCGTGTTGCTCTTAGCACCGGCGACATAGGATTTTCTGCAAGAAAATGTTATGACCTTGAAGTTTGGATGCCTTCTTATAATAATTACAAAGAAATTTCAAGCTGTTCAGTATTCGGCGATTTTCAGGCAAGAAGAGCAGGACTTAAATATAGAAGCAAAGAAACCGGCAAAGTAAATTACTGTTATACAATGAACGGTTCAGGTCTTGCAGTCGGCAGAACATTTGCTGCTATTGTTGAAAACTTCCAGCAGGAAGACGGAACCATTATTATTCCGGATGTTCTCAGAAAATACACAGGGTTTGACAGAATATAGGACAAAAAATTGAAAAAAGGTCTGTTTATAACTTTTGAAGGTGCTGACGGCTGCGGTAAGACTACCCAGTCAAAACTTATACAGCAATATCTTGAAGAAAATGGACATGAAACTTTGTGGACACGAGAACCCGGATCTATAGGTCTTGGGCAAAGAATCCGTGAGCTTTTACTTTTCTATGACGGAGATGTTTCACCGAGATGCGAAGCATTTTTGTTTCTGGCTGATCGTTCGCAGAACATTGAACACGTAATTAAGCCTGCTGTAGAACAAGGAAAAATTGTCATTTGCGACAGGCATACCGACTCTACAATTGCTTATCAGGGTTACGGTCGGGGCGAAGATATTATTCAGCTTAAATATTTAAATGAGCTTGCTACAGGCGGAATGAAACCTGATTTAACTATAGTTTTTGATGTTTCAACTGAAATTGCACAGCTCAGAGTCGGTAACGAAAAAGACAGAATGGAATCTGCAGGAATAGAATTTCACAAAAAAGTAAGACAAGGGTATCTTGAAATAGCAAAACAAGAGCCAGACCGTATAAAAGTTGTAAATGCGGATAACAGTATCGAAGAAGTTTTTGAAGATACTAAAAAATTATTGGATAATATCATAAATCAGTAAGAAAAATATTTGTCAAAATCAACATCATCGAAACTGCATAAAAGCAGATATACTTCATCTTCTTCATCCATACGCTGAAAGTTATATTCATTAAATTTCCAAATCTTTGGATTTATACCTTTAACCTGAACAATTCCTTTGTCGAAGAGTATTTTTAATTTTTTTTTCACTGTTTCTAAAGGCATATTAAGATGACGGCTGAGCTCTACAGCAGTAATACCATCGTCATGGCTGCATTTTTCCGGAGTCAGGAACATAAGTTCCAGCCCGACTTCCTTTAGCTCTTTATCTTCTAACACTACGTCATACATATCCATAATCTTATACTACGTAAATTGCTTGTGTATATCTTCGTACACATGACGTATTATCGGAAGATTAAAAAAAAACTTTAATTTTATTTACAATTTTTATGACGATTTGTAAATAAATTTTATTAAAGATTAACGAGCCTTTCCAACTTTCTGGCAAAGCGGACTATGGGCTTTTCTTCTCTCCAGCTTATTGAATCTACAAGAATTGTTTTACACCCCAAAAGCTTACCGAACAAAATATCAGTAAGCGGACGATCTCCGACCATAACCATATTTTTAGGGCTGATAGAATATTTCTTTAGAAACTCTTTTGAAACCTGTGTTGCAGGTTTTTTTGCAGGTGCTATTACGGGGAAATCAATCTGTTCAACTGCTTTTGCAATGTATTCCTGATTACTGTTGTTAGAAATTATTAAAAGGTTAAAATCTTTTTTCAAATTTTCAAACATAGAAAGAACTTCTTTTGAAAATTCGCCCGATTTTGACTTCATAACAGTACTGTCCAAATCAAAGGCAATAACTTTTATACCTTCTTCTTTAAGCCTGTCGTAATTAATCTCAAAAACAGTTTTTGCTTCATAATCCGCTTTTAACAACATAACTCACCTTAAATTTTTTATTCCTATTGTTCTTGCCAGTGCATATTTATGATTTTCAGGTTCTTTACTAAACTCAACCCAAATTTCATCATTTGTATTGCCGACATTTTTTTCCTCTGTAAAATCAATACTGTATATTTTTAATATCTGAGTATTGAATATTTCATCAGGGGTTATAATTTCAACAAAATCATTTAACATTATTTTGTTTTTTATTTTTATTTTATATAAATTAACATCATGTTTTGATATTTTATCCCATACTTCGAATAAAAAATCCGCACCTGCTAAACCTTTTGATACATCATAGCTGTATCCTTCGTGATCCTGCTCATCCAGATAGAATCCCGTAGTATAACCTCTGTTACCAATTTTGAGAAGTTCTTTAAAATTTTCTTCTTCATCAGTCTTTTCACCTTTATAATAAGAATCTATGGCGTGTCTGTATGCTTTTGCTACAGCAGAAACATAATACAAACTTTTTGTTCTGCCTTCAATTTTAAACGAATCCGCACCTGCATCTATAAGCTGCGGCAAATAATTTATAAGAGCAAGATCTTTTGTACTCAAAATATGAGTACCTCTGGCAGTCTCTTCTATTTCATAGTATTCACCCGGGCGTGTTTCTTCCAAAAGCTTATACTTCCAGCGGCAAGGCTGTGAACATCCGCCATGGTTAGCTTTTCTTTCTCCATGAGTCATATAATCACTTAAAAGACATCTGCCTGAAAGTGAGACACACTGTGCACCGTGCACAAAAACTTCCAACTCTATATCAGGAACATTCTTCCTTATTTCAGAAAGCTGTTTTATTGACAATTCACGAGCGAGTATCACACGGGTAGCTCCAAAATCACGCCAGAATTTAACCGCTTCTGAATTAAGCGTGTTTGTTTGTGTACTTATGTGGATATCAATATCAGGCAGCTTTGATCTTAATACATTTAAAATACCAAAATCACTTACTATGAGTGCATCAGGGTTTGCATCTTTTATAATTTCTATATTTTTATATAAGTTATTTATATCTTCATCGTATGCGTAGATATTTAAGGTCATATAGGCTTTTTTACCGTAAGAATGTGCAAGGTCAATTGCTTTTTTGAGATTATCAGCAGTAATGATTTCTCCTTTTCTCATAGAACGAAGACTAAAATCAACCATACCCATATATACAGCGTCTGCACCGTAGTTTATCGCATAGTCCAGCTTTTCTATATTACCCGCAGGCAGAAGAAGTTCTACTTTATCTTTCATAATAATTATATTTTAGTATAAAAAAAGACTATTGCTATACTTGAAATAGAAAATACACCGTGTTAATATAACTACACAAGAATTAATATATATGCGAAGGTGGTGAAACATAAGATGCCAGAAGTAAGAGTCGGTGAAAACGAAAGTATCGAAAGCGCTTTGAAAAGATTTAAGAAAAAAATCCAGAAAGCAGGTATTTTATCTGAAATCAAAAGACGCGAAACTTACGAAAAACCAAGCATAAAGAAAAAACGTAAATCTGAAGCTGCACGTAAAAGAAGAGTGTAAGTATCAATAAAAAACCGCTTATTGTTAAATAAGCGGTTTTTTATAAATTTCATCTAAATTTATAGCTTAAGACTTATATTCTTTTGCAATATTATCAATTGTTCTGAAGATTTTTTCCGTCATTTCCTGAATATATGCACTTGAAACAACACCGTTCATTACTATATCTGCACACTGCATAGCCGGTCTGATGTAAGTCTGAGCAGTTGTGTTAACATTTTCAAACTGCATATCAGCAGCATGACCTGTTTTGCCTCTTGATTCAGCTCTTCTGTACCATCTGTCTTTTATTATTTCAAAAGGTGTAAATACGTAGACTTTGACATCCATAATGTCACGAATATCTTCATTTAGAACGTATAGACCCTCATTCACAATAATCTTGGCAGGCTTTTTTAGAACACCGTGAGGGAAACTTTCGCAAGTAGTAAAGTTATAATCCGGACTTCTGACCGCAGAACCGTTTTTTAGAGATACAAGATGATCTTTCATTAATTCAAGGTTTATTGCTTTCGGTGTATCAAAACTGTAGCCTTTTGCAAAAAATGCTTCGTAGCTGCCTGCTTCTTTTAATTCTTTAGACCAGTCAAAGTAATAATCATCACAGCATACTATTGTATATAAATCGGTTCTTTCTTCTGCTATACAAGAACGAATGGCATTTTGGACAAATGTTGTTTTTCCGGAAGCTGATTCACCGGCAATACCTATCAAAAAACGTGCATCAGCATCATCAAGAGCTTTTCTTGCAATATTAAAGATTACTGATTCTTTGACATTCAAAAAAAGCGGATGTTTTTGTTTTTTATCTTCTTCTAATATTTTCTTAAGACTGTCAACTATTTTAATAATAACTGGAAACGATGATACCTGATTATTTTCAATAGTGTTATTTATATTTTCTGTTATCAACTGCATACCTTAGCCCCGGATTTTATAATAAATATATTAGAATAAAATAATATAAAATGCTTGTTAATTTTGTAAAATGTAAAAAAAATTAATGTTGCTAGTTGACGCAATATTTATTAAGAAATTGTGACGATAATCATCATTCAGAGTGCAATGAAGCATCTATTGTCTTAAATACAAGTATATGCGGCAAGGAATTGCGATAATTTATTTTTTATTTTAACAGTATATTAAATATAACAATACTTCATACAATATGGTGAATATTTTTATTCTTGCTAAAATAGCAATATGATCAAGCAAATTTTATCAGGGATGAGTCTTGATGAACTAACAGCCTTCACTGACTCAATAGGTGAATCTAAATATAGAGCAAAGCAATTGCACAACTGGATTTATTTGAAATCAGCATCATCATTTGATGAAATGACTGACATTTCAAAGAAAACCAGAGAAAAAATAGCGCAGATTGCACAAATCACAGATGTTAAAATAAAGCACAAACAGGTAAGCAAAGACGGCACTGTAAAGTACTTGCTTGAATACACAGACGGCAATTGCGCAGAGACCGTATTAATGCGTTTTGATAACAGGGCAAATTTGACAGCCTGTGTAAGCTCACAGGTAGGCTGTGCTTGCAACTGCAAGTTCTGTGCAACTGCAAAATTGGGTTTTATAAGAAATTTAAGCTCCCATGAAATTATAGAACAGGTTCTGACAATACAGAGAGATACAGGACTTAAAGTTACAAATATTGTTTTTATGGGACAGGGAGAGCCTTTATTAAATCTTGATAATGTGTTAAGAGCTATTGATATATTCAATAGAGATTTTGTTATTGGAATTAGAAGACTTACTGTTTCGACCTGCGGAATAATTCCTCAGATAAAAAGGCTTGCAGAACTTGATTTTCAGCCTACACTTGCAATTTCTTTGCATGCACCGAATCACGAATTAAGACAGAAATTAATGCCTGTTGAAAATAAATATCCGCTTGATGAACTAATCTCAGAATTAAAAAATTATATTTCAGATACAGGTCGGCGTATAACTATAGAATACACATTAATAAAGGACTTTAATGATTCTGTTTCCTGCGCAAAAGAACTTGCAAAGCTTTTAATAGAACTAAAAGCTAATGTAAACTTGATTATATACAATCCCAATGATAAAGATAACTTTGAAAAGCCGGATAAAAACGCTGTTCAAAAATTTAAATATATTCTGGAACAATCAGGAAAAAAAGTTACAGTACGCCTTGAGCGGGGGGCTGATATTGATGCGGCATGCGGACAGCTCAGCAACAAAATGAGGAATAATGAATGAGAATTTTACCTGTTTTCGCTAATACTAATATAAAAAATAAAAAAAGTAATAATTTTCAAAGAAATAACTCAAGATTATTACAAGCTTACGATACAGTCTCATTTAAAGCTAACAAAAGTATTGTAGAAATCAATATGGAAGATCTGCAAAATTCTTTTAACAGCAATGTGTTGCCTTTCATCAATGACAGCAAAGAACAGTTTACTTCAATAGCAAAAATCGGGTATAACATACAGAAAATTTTAACAAAATATCAAAAACTAAGCAGTGATTTATTCAACTATCAATTCGGATTATCTTTGACAGACAAAAATCCAGATTATTCACTGTACGGCAAAAGCATTGAACTTGTAAAAAAATATGACATGAACAAAGATAAATATAATTATTTAAAAAAAATATCAGAAAAAGATGAGTATAAAAAAAGCGGAATTGCTAAAAAAATTATAAAAGCGGAAAAATTGTACAAAGAGAATACTGAAATTGAAAAGCTAAGACCATTTTATATCTATTTTAATAATATGGATTCAGCCTTTAATAAAGAACTGAGTTATTTGAATTTAAAAAATTCGGCTAAAGAAGAGTTTGATAAATTTGTATCACTAAAAAATATTTATGATGAATGTTTAATGTATGCAATGGCTGTACCGTATACAGACGCAGTAAAAGTACAAAAAGGTATTAATACTCTAAACGAATCAGCTTCAAATCATAATTTGTATGAAAAGCTGAAAGAAATTGAAAAATTACAAAGGCAAACAGATAATATTACCGAAGTTAAAAACTGGTTTTACGAAAACAAAAAAGAAATAAATAATTTTATAGAAAAAAATTCCGGATATCTTAGTAACACGTATGAGGAAGATACGATTTTAAAAGTATATAAAGATCTGATAAATAAATCAAACTTAATCTTTAACAAATACAGGGAATATATAAAAATAAGCTATAACGCTTCCGAACATCTTTCCGAGGCAGAAATGAACAAACTGGAAGAGCTGGTTGAAAAACAGAATAAAGTTAATAACGGAATTATAAAAATGCTTTTTTAATTTATACTACAGCAAGCTTATTCTCTTCGTTTTGTTGAACTCTTATTCTTTGAAGTTTTGTTATTCTCTTTTTGATTTTTTCACAATGATGAGAATGCGGTTTTTTATTTAAAAAGAGTTTGTAGTAATGCATTGCTCTTTGTATATTTGTCATCTTGTCAAAACAAATGGCTAATCCCAAATATGCTTTATAAAAATTGGGGTTTACTTTCAAAATTTGAGAAAACACACATCCTGCAGATTTAAATTCACCAAGATTCATATAAAGAGCGGAGAGATGATTATAAGCAGTCAAAAATCCGGGATTATTTTCAATAACTGCATGATAGATCATAACAGCCATATCAAACTCTTCTATACACTCATGAGCAACAGCAAGCTGTATTTGTGCATTAATATTATTTCTATCCAGTGAAATAGCATGGTGAAAACATTTTATTGCTTCACAGAATCTGCCTGTAACGAGATAACACAGCCCTAACTCATAATGAACCTGTGATGTAAAATATGACATTTCACGGGCTGTTTCCAATGCTTTTATAGCTTTATCGTAATTTTGTTCAGCCTTATATGAAATACCCAGCCCCAAATAAGTTCTGTAATTTTTGCGATCGAGCATTATAGAAGACAGGTAATGCTTGATTGATTCCTTATAATGATTTGCTAGCCGGAGTGCATCGGCTTTTACAAATTGTTTATATGCAGGTGTTGTTGTATAACTTACGGGTTTAACAACAAAGGAATCTAACCCTTGAACAGTGCTTTGATATTTTATCCCCAATAGATTATCTCCGTATTAAGAATTTTGTGAAAATAAATTATTCTACAAATATTATTGTAAATTTTTCTATATACTTTGTTATTAACCCGTGGATTAATTTCTTTTATCCAATAGGTTAATATTTGATTTAATTGTATTTTATTTTCATTAACCGGTATTTATAATGTACTTGTAGATAAACTGTCTGAGGTTTTATGGAGCAGTTACTTCAAAAAAATATTGATTGTATAAAGGTTTTTAATACACCGCTTGCCAACAAATTGTCGTCAATAACGGACATAAACAAAAATATTGAATTAAATACAAACTTATCAGGTCAATATAATCTGCTTATAGAAGGAAAGCCTGTTCATTCTATTACAGATGCACAAAAAGAGGCAAAAGAGCTTCTGGACAAAATTGTAATTAATGAATTTACGACAATTCATTGCCTTTACGGACTGGGACTGGGATATCTGCCTGATGAATATATTCAAAACGGCAAAGGCTGTATTATTGTTTTTGAACCTGATATTGAATTACTAAGCTTTGTATTATCAGTAGTAGATTTTACAGAAACTTTTAAAACCGGCAGACTTTTTATTGTTTCTGACAAAAAAGAATTCGAAACTGTACTGTCGCATCTATACCGTTACAAAGCCAATGTTACTTTTAGTTTTTTGGATTACTACAAACTTTACCATAAAGCAGACATAGACGAATTTTCAAAATACTTAAAAAGAAAAGTAAGTATAATTGATCACAATTATAATTTTCAGTCCAGGACCATTTACAGTTTTTTTCATCATACATTAGACAAATTGTCCTTAAAATATGAAAATCCGCTGTTAACCGATTACAAAGATCTTTATAAAGATAAACCGGCAATAATTGTTTCCGCAGGTCCATCCTTGCATAAAAATATAGAAACAATAAAAAAATATCAAAAACATGCTCTTATATTCTGCGTGGGCACGGCGCTAAGAACATTAATCGAAAACGGAATAACACCTGATTTTGTGAATGTAATTGAATCAAATAATACAAAAATTCATTATGATGTTCCACACAGAGAAAACATGATATTTATTGCCGAACCGTTTACTGAATCCAGCTATCTTTCAATGGGGTTTAAAAAAGTATTAACAACATCCTCATTAGAAACAGATTCATCAAGATGGTTCTTAGAAACAGCAGGAAAGGAACTTGTTAACTTTGAAACAAAAGGAACTGTTGCTTATCAGGCAATTTTCAGTGCATATAGCTTGGGTTGTAATCCTATTATCCTCATAGGGCAAGATTTGGCATATACAGACGGTCAATGCTATTGTAAAGGTTCAAAATTTGACGGTTTAAAATGTGTTTTTGACGATGAATCTAAAAAATACAAGATTATTGTTGACAATTACGACAAATTTAAAACCGCATACTGCTCTGCTATAGAAGAAGAGTATGACGATAATTATTTACAGGACGTTGTACAAAAAAGATTAGAAGAACTTAATAACAATGTTTGTTCAGTAAAAGGTCAGGACGGAAATCTTTTACCCACGGATTCAATTTACTCGTTATTCATAGAATATATAGAAGATTTCTCACGAAGGTATAAAGATAAAAGGATACTCGTAAATGCTTCTGTCGGCGGTGCAATGATAGATGGTTTTGAAGTATTGCCTCTTGATAAAGCAATAAACAAATATGCAAAAAATGAGCTTGACAAAGCAGCATTAACAAATACTGATAAATTCGCAAACAGCTTTGATTATAGTGTTATAATCACGAATTTAAGCAAAGAACTGAATATTCTGAAATCTATCATACCGGAGTTATCAAAAGGATTGAATCTTGTACAAAGTTTGCAAAAAGAACTTCGAAATTCAAGAATATATACATCAAAAGCCCGTTCGCTCTCGGAAAGAATCATATCAATATATTTGCACATAACAAATGATTTCATGCTGAAAAATAATGCAGTAAAAATGCTTGCATTGGAACAATACAATGAAATCAACTTTTTAATGAGACAAAGAAAAAGCATTGATTCTTTAGAAAGCGCTCAAAATTACATTGAACTATACCACACATATTTCAGTGTTGTACTTTTAAAAACACATACGGCTGTTTGGTTTTTAGATTCGGCGGTTAAAGAATTAAAGGAGAGACATGAAAGCTGTTGTACAAAGAGTTAAGAGGGCATCCGTTTCTATTGACGGCAGTATATATTCACAAATAAATTCAGGAATGTTAGTCCTTTTTTGCGTTGAAAAGGGAGATACAGAGGATAAATTTGAATGGATAGCAAATAAAATTATTGCTTTAAGATGTTTTGATGACAGAAACGGCAAGATGAACCTTTCATTAAAGGATGTAAACGGAGAAATTCTGGTAGTGTCTCAGTTCACACTTGCTGCTGATTGCAAAAAAGGAACAAGACCGGGTTTTGACAGAGCGGAAAAACCGGCTGATGCCAAAAAAATGTATGAAAAATTTATTGACTATATAAGGAGTAATAATATAAATGTAAAAACAGGTGTATTTGGTGCAATGATGCAGATTGAGCTTACAAATGACGGTCCTGTAACCTTTATTTTAGAGAAATAATCACACAATTTTTATAAAAAACTTGCCATATAATTTGTTTGCATTTAAAATATATGTTGATATTAGAATTATTTTTGTTAATAAGATGTCGAGGAGCTAAATTTTAAATAGCCTTTCGCCTTTTACTTTAAAGGGTATTAAAAAATGTATGTAAATAAGTGTACTAAATGTGGAGCGGAATTCGAAACCAAAAATCCGAAAAGGGTAATTTGCCCTAATTGTTTGTATCCTGATAAAAAGAATGGAATGGACAGCGAAGACGATTCAAATCAATCGCCGGGATATCAATCTTCTGATGAACAAAATGCGTCTTATGAACGACATTCATCATACAGCGCAGGCGGTTATTCTTCTGATAATTACCAAAGAAGAGACGAGCGCTCATATCAGCATGAGAGACCACGTTACGATTCACAGAGAAATTACGGACAGGGATATCAGCGTCCGCAGCAAGGATACCAACGTCCTCAGGGCGGATATCAAAGACCTCAGCAAGGCGGTTATCAAAGACAACAGAGACCTTATGACAGAGATGCATCTCAAAGAGGCGGATATCAAAGACCTCAGCAAGGCGGCTACAATCGTCCGAGACCGCAAAACAGTTTTAACAGAAGACCGCAAGGCGGAGGAAGAAAGCCGGCAGGACCACGTCCGCAGCGTCCTCCCAAACAGCTTCTGGTCAACAAAGAGCAGCTTGCTCAAATTGAAGAACTGTATAAAAAGATGCTTCCTTTACCAAATCCTGATGCGCACGAGGTTATCGGAGAGCAAATCGGTCTGGAGGCAAGAAAAGTATTTTTCGGTATAAATCTGGTCAGACAAAAAATGATGCTGCCTAAATTGCCTTTCCCGAAAAGGAAGCTTGCTGTGTCACCTGATCAGCTTACAGCAATAAAAATGCTGTATGAACCCTTATTGCCTTTGCCGCCTATAGGCTGCCATAAAATCATTGCTGCACAGCTCAAAATCGATGAATGGAGAGTACATGTCGGCATAGGTTTGATAAGAAAACAGCTTGGTTTAGACAGATGGAATCCGGAACGTCCTGATGCACCGGAAGAATTCAAGGTGAAACCTGCAGAAGCAGATACAAAAGAAAATATACAAAATACAGAACCCGAAGTTGGTATAACTGACGAAAAAGAAGAAAAGCCTAAAAAAAGAGGAAGAAAAAAAGCTTCTGAAAAATCTGATAAAGAAGCATAGATATTTTATTTAACAAAACATGGGTAAACTGATTTCAATTGGTAAAATATTAAATTTTCACGGCATTAAAGGTGAAATAAAAATGGGTTACAGTGCCGGTAAAGAAAGTTTAATCAAATCGTTGAAAAATATATATGTCTACATCAATGATGAAAAAGTCTGTTATGATGTACAATCAGTACGATTTCATAAAAATGTTGCTATAATTAAATTCAGACAGATAAACTCTATTGATGATGTCATGCTAATTAAGGGTTTGCTTGTTCATGTTCCTGAAGAACTTTTAAAGGCGAACCTCAAAAAGGATGAATTTTTGATTAAAGATTTAATAAATGCAAAAGTCTTTGACACAAACGGTAATGAAATAGGTGTTATTTCCGATGTCGGAGAAAATAAAGCATCCAATATTCTGGAAATTCAAAAATCTAACGGGTTAAAATTCATGGTTCCGTTTGTAAAAGAACTTGTACCGGAAGTGGATTTAAATAATAACAAAATTATTATAAATATGATTGAGGGTATGGATATAACGGCTGTTACCGGTGATGCAAATGAAATTTGATGTTATTACGCTTTTCCCTGATATGATAAATCAAGCTTGTTCCCATAGCATTATAGCAAGAGGAATATCTCATAATATTATTTCCGTCAACACGTTAAATCCACGTGATTTTACACTTGATAAACATAAAAAAGTGGATGACACACCATACGGGGGTGGTGCCGGCATGGTTTTAATGTGCCAGCCGTATTGTGATTGTTTTGATTCAATAGAAAAAACAGATAATACTGAAATCATTCTGCTTTCACCGCAGGGGAAAGTTTTTAATCAAAATATGGCAAGATATCTTTCAAAAAAAGAACATATAATACTAATATGCGGGCATTATGAAGGGTTTGATGAAAGAATAAAAAAATATACAAGAGCAAAAGAAGTTTCAATAGGTGATTTTGTGCTTACAGGAGGAGAATTGCCTGCTGTTTGTATTATTGATTCAGTTTCCAGAAATATAGACGGTTTTTTAGGAAAAATTGACTCGGCACACTTTGATTCATTTTCTGACGGACTGCTTGAACATCCACAGTTTACTAAGCCAAGGTTATACCAACAAATGGAGGTTCCGGAAATATTATTAGGCGGCAACCATCAACTCATAGCAAAATGGCGAAGAAAACAACAGATGATTATTACTTACCAAAAAAGAAAAGACTTATTTGATAAATTCAAAGAGAATTGCAGAAATAAAGAAGATTTAGCACTTTTGAATGAGGTAATATCGGAATTTACAGTGTAAAATTATTTGGATAGTTAATTAAAATCGGGTTCGGTGATATGGAAATAAATAACGAACAACTGGAAAAACTCATAGATTTATCCGGCTTAAATATAGAGACGTCAAATGCGGTTGAAGAAGATATAAACAAAGCGCTTATTTTAATTGAACGAAAATTAAATTCATTTTCTGATGAAGCAATGACTGTTCCTGTCGAATTTAATATACTTATAGTAGATGATCTTGAATTATCGATTTATCAGTTTAATCAACTGCTTAAAAAAGTCGGTATTGTTCCCACAGTTGCACGCAATAAAATAGAAGCACTGGCAGAATTAAAGAAAAAGAAGTTTGATTATATAGTTGTTGATTTATTTTTACCTGATGCGCAAGACGGTATGGAATTAATTGAAGAATGCATTAAACTTCGTGATGCAAAAAGAACTAATAAAATTATAGTTATGTCAGGAACCGATGACAAAAACCTTATTGAAAGTTGCTATAAACTCGGAATAGACGAATTTGTTCCTAAATCAAGCAACTGGCATGATCAGATTTTAAAATTTATAACAAGTTCTCTAACATCAAAACAGCACGAGGATTTCTTTAAATATTCAATAAACGAAAATATTTGCTGCTATACAATAAACAAATTTAACAGCAAAAAGCATATCGATGCAATTGTAAAAGATGTTACAACAAGTCTTTATACAGGATTTAACAATATTATATTTAATATGGAAAATGTAAAAATCTTTGATGATGAATATACAAGTATCTTTACAACATTGTATAAAATGTGCAATGAAAAGGGCGGCAAATTTATGCTTGTAAAAATTACGGATTCAGTAAAAAATGCGCTGACTGATGCATTTCTGGATACATTAATACCTACATTTACCAGTGTTGATGCAGCAGTAAGCAGTGTAGAATAGTTAAAATTAGTCAAGCATTTCTATTCTTTTTTGATGTCTTTCTCCCTGAAATCCAGTATTAAGCCAGATTGCCGTTATATCTTTGGCTAACTCTTTTCCGACAATCCTTTCTCCCATACATAATATGTTAGAATCATTATGAAGTCTTGACATTTTTGCAGAGCAAGTATCCGAAACTACTGCCGCCCTGATACCTTTTACCTTGTTAGCAGCAATGGACATACCGATACCGCTGCCGCATATCAAAATACCCTTATCAAAGTTTTTATTAACAATTTCATTAGCAACTTGTTTTGCTATAATTGGATAATCACAGGACTCATCAGTATATGTTCCTGCATCATAAACCTCATAATTATTTTGTTTAAGATAATCAATTATTATACTTTTCAGTTTAAAACCTGCATGATCGCAACCTACAATTATTCTTGTTACTGACATTTTATTCTCCGCAATATAGTTTGTAAATTATTGTTAAAGTTAAGCATAACTTCCTAAAGTATTTTAACACATTTGACGATAAATTATATGTGAAGTTAAAGGAATATGTGTAGTGATAAACGAAATAATTAATGGCGTAAATAGTTTGGAAGATTTAATGCTGGAATATTCAGAAATGAATTCTTATTTATATTCCAATATTAAAATTTTTATGATTGCAAGTAATTCTTTGTATAACACCCCTGAATATAACCGTCAGCCGTATACCTTCAAATACGGGGATTATGACTTATCTGATTATATGAAGAATTATACGTAATACCGTTCCACTTTAATTCCTTAAAATCCTAACATAAAACTCTTTATTTCTTTTGCAAGTTTGATTGTTTCAGCTTGCAAATTTTCATAGGTAGAATTATTTGTAATTACGCTGTTCCAGCATTCAATATTATCAAGATCTGTCTCTGTGATATCAGATTCACCGACAAGATTCCCTCTTGATGCCCGTACGTCTCTGTCAGCCTCCACTCGTATTGTGTATGCACCGGCATCTTTAAAGAATTCCAATTCTCTTTTAACTCTTACGTCAGGTACAATAATATTCCCCTGCATTTTTATTACTTTTTTTATCCAGTAATCTTTATCTTCGCTTCTTCTTTTATTTCCAAGATCAATCAAATCCTGTCTGTACAAATGTTTATTTTTTTCTATCTCATCAAATGGAATGCCTGTTTTTTCAGAATATTCTATTTTGATAGCATCGCCTAAACCTATCCTTTTAAAATTTGTTAAGTTTTCTAACAAAATTTTTGCAGCTGTATCCTTGCCGCTATACTGTTTTCCGGAAATTACAATAATTTTGTCCGCCATTTTTAGCAATTCTCCCACTTGAAATGTTTTATTTATGATGTATATTATTATACACCAAAGTGTTCGACTGTTATATCTAGAATTGGGCTACTGAAATGAAAATCAACAATATTGACGTAAGTTTCCGCTTACGAAGTTTGTTACCTCGAAATAATGCAGAAAACTATGTAAGAGCAAAGCAGAAATATGCTGATGCTGAATATATTGTGCAAATGAAGGATTCTATTAACAGTTCTTCCGCATCAAGATCTAATCAAGTGTTGAGAGATCTTGGATTGTTTTAAATTTTTCGTGAAGTTCATTTTGCAGTAAATTGCTGATATTTTTAGAATTATTAACGAGATTAAAGGCTTCCTTCCGGGCAAGTTCAAGTATTTTTGTGTCCTTAACAAGATCTGCTAAAGCAAAATTTATCATTCCGCTCTGTCTTGTACCTAAAAATTCGCCCGGTCCTCTCAGTTCCAAATCTTTTTCTGAAATAACAAAACCGTTATTGGTCTGCTCCATAATTTGAAGGCGTTCCATTGTAGCCTGAGAAGAATTTGCAGGTACAAGTAAGCAGTATGATTGAAGTTCAGAACGCCCGACTCTGCCTCTTAGCTGATGGAGCTGAGAAAGACCGAATCTTTCGGCATTTTCTATCATCATTACTGTAGAATTAGGAACATCAACACCTACTTCAACTACAGTTGTACTCACAAGAATATCAAATTCTTTGTTTTTAAACTTGTTCATTACATCATCTTTTTCAGCATTCGAAAGCCTTCCGTGCAACAATCCTATATTTAAATCAGGAAAAACCTCTGCTTTTAGTCTTTCAGCTTCTTTAGTTGCAGCTCTTGCAGATAAAGTTTCACTTTCATCAATTAACGGATAAACTATATAGCACTGATGACCTTTTGTAATTTCAGCTGCAAGCATTTTGTATGCCTGATTTCGCTGAGAGGGTTTTATAACATAAGTTTTTATCGGTTTTCTGTTTGCAGGCATTTCATCAATTATGGAAAAATCCAAATCGCCCTGTGTAGTTAAAGCAAGAGTTCTTGGTATCGGGGTAGCGGTCATTGTAAGAACCTGCGGATTTTTCCCTTTTGTCATAAGTTGTGAACGCTGTTTAACACCAAACCTGTGCTGTTCATCAATAACAATTGCGCCGAGATTATTAAATTCAATATTATCTTGAATTAATGCATGAGTACCTATAGCTATATTTATTTGTCCGTTTTTAAGGTCAGTCTCAAGTTTCTTTCTGACTCTAGTACCGTTTGTACCCGTAAAAAGACCTATACTCAACCCGAAGGGTGTCAGCCAGTTTACAAAATTGTTAAAATGCTGTTGAGCAAGAATTTCCGTTGGTGCCATTAAAACACCCTGATAGCCGTTTTCAACTGCACATAAAAGCATGGCACAGGCAACCACTGTTTTGCCGCTTCCAACATCACCCTGAAGCAGTCTTTGCATTGGTAATTCAGAAGAAATATCATGTATTATTTCTTTTATAGCTTTGTCCTGTGCATTTGTTAATTTGAACGGCAAAGAATCAATAAATTTATCAACAAGTCCGCCTTTGTTGATTTTTAAAGACAGAGCTTTTATTCTTTGAGAATTTTCTTCTCTTATCATAGCAAGCTGTAACTGAAGCAGGAAAAATTCTTCAAAGACAAGTGTATATCTGGCTTTTTCGAGAATATCCTTATTTTCAGGAAAATGTATTTGCTTTATAGCAACAGCCCTGTCTAAAAGAGCATTGCGTTTTATTATATCGTCAGGAATTACATTGTTGATTACGGTTTCATATTGTTCAATTGCATTATGTATTGCCCGTCGTAAAGTTTTAATATTTAATCCGTCAACAAGCTGATACACGGGAACTATTCTTGCAATATTGAGATTAGTTTTGGTTTCAAATTCGCCGGAGAGTACCTGATATTCAGGCTTATCTATTGTATAAAGACCAGTATATTTATCGATTTTTGCTTTACCTGATACAATAATATTGGAACCTTTTATAAATTGAGATTTGTATCTTTCCAGCATAAATTTATTGGCTTTTGCATAGAAGAAGTTTAATTTGATTGTACCTGTTTGGTCGGTAACAGTTATTGTTATTATTCCCAGACCGCTTTTTGAATTGTAAGCGCTAATATTTTTTATTATTCCTATAACAGTGGCATCCATGCCCTCTTTCAATTCATTTATATAACTTCTGCCGGAATAATCTATATGTCTTTTTGGAAAATAAAACAAGAGATCTTTTGCTGTGTATATACCAAGCTTGTTTAATAAATGACCGACTTTCGGACCTACGCCTTTTACATAAATTACGTCAGTATCTTCAGGCTTTTTTAAAATAGTATTGGTATTTGTCTTTTTTATTTCTCCATCAGTGTTTATTTCTTCACGAATAGTTTTAACAAGCCGCTGAATTGATTTTCTGCGTACAGTCATTGTCGACATGGAATATGTTTCAAATTCTTTTATTAAAAGTATCCATTTAGGATTTTTTTTAGATTTTTTGTAAAATTTATGCAATTGTTTCAGGATATAACCTGAAAAGGTATCTTCTTTTCCTCTTATATCTATATATTGATTTTTTTGTTCGACTTCAATAGCCAGCCGCAGTCGTTTTATGAGTTCTGTATCATCTATCATTCTTCAGTTATTCTTAAAACTTCATATATATTAATTTTATTAGACTTACCTTTTATGTATACTTCTCTTATTTTTATTACGTCAGCTATTTGGGAAATTTTCCTGTATGTATTTTCACTTATTAATATATGTGTCTTATAAATTTTGTTATAATCTTCAATTCTGCTTGCAATATTAACAGTATCTCCGATTACTGTATATTCAAATCTGTTTTTTGTACCTACATTGCCTATAAATGCTTCACCGGTATTTATACCTATACCGATATCAATTTTTGGCTTACCTTCATCAATCCATTTTTGCTTTATTATCTTTACTTTTTTTCTTAATTCATAAGCACACTTAACAGCGTTTCTGGCATGGTTTTTGTCCTGATCCGGATCTCCAAAGACAACCAGCACAGCATCACCTATAAATTTATTTATTACACCGTGATATTTATTAATCACCGGCTCTAATTCAGAGAAATATTCATTCAGAAGCAATGAAACTTCATCTGCTTTTCTTGATTCAGAAAGAGAAGTAAACCCCCTTATATCAGCAAACATCACGGTTATTTCAGAATGTTTTCCGCCAAGTCCGATATCTGATTTATTTTTCAATATTTTATTTTTTATGTCTTTTGAAATATATTTCCCGAGTACGTTCTCTATTTTTTTATTTACATTTTCTTTAAAAGTTTTTATATAAATTTCAGCAGCAATTTTAGAAACCGCCAAGGATAACAATACGCCGGCTATATTGACAAAAACAAGATTGTTCAAGAGTAATTTATATGAAGCAAAATAAGCTATTATAAAAAATATTGTAATTATACCTGCTTGTATTCCGTTAATAAGTACATATAAAAGTAAAAATATAACAGAAACTGAAATTGTTATTAAAAGTCGATTTTGCTCAGATAGTGCAATTACATCAGATTTATTAAACTTATTAGCTATATATTGAACATCTGTTGTATTATATTTTTTATTAATAAAAAAAGTATCAATATTACTATCAATATTTTTATAGCACAGATTATTCAGGGTAAATACTACACTGATAAATGATACTATAAATACTAGCATTAATGATTTTTTATTCATAAAATAATTGTACTTATATGTGAATATTTTTGCAACAAACGCAAGTGCAGTCAGCCGGCTCAAGATGTATTGTTATTTTTGTATTTCCAAGTTCTGATTCTATTTCATTTTCCAGCTTATCACATAATATATGTGCATCTCTTATACACATATTCCCGTCAACAAAAAGAGCAATGACAATATCTTTATCTTTACCTGCTTTTCTTGTTTTTAGCTCCTTAACTCCGGCAATATCTTTATCCTGATATTTTTTTAGTATGTTTTTTATTTTTTGAATATCACAATTTGGCAGAGAACCGTCTAATATATCATTCATTGCCTCCTTACATATTTTATATCCTGTATGCATAATTATCATTGCAACTATAACGGCAATGATTGAATCAATTATATGTAAGCCGGTATATTCAATAATTATAAGACCTATGAAAACAGTTAATGACGATAATATATCTGTTCTAAGATGCTGCGCATCAGAATAAAGTGCAATTGAATCCGTATTCTTTGCTACCTTCATCAAATATGTACTCACAGCAATATTGGTAATAACCGATACAAACATAACAGCTATTCCAAGTAATGAATTTGAAAATGGTTCTATACTTTCAGTTAATTTACGGGCAGCCTCAAAAATAATATAAGCTGCAGCTAGTATTATAAGTATGCCTTCAATAAATCCCGCAACATCCTCATATTTGCCATGCCCGAATTGATGGTCTTTATCAGCAGGGGAATCGGCTTTGTGAACTGCAAAAAATGTTATAACAGAGGCAAGAAAATCACTGGAGGAATGAATTGCTTCTGAAATTATACTGACACTACCGGATATAACACCAGTTACAAGTTTTATTACAATCAATATCAAATTGGATACAACTGACAATGATGCAGCAAATTTTTTATTTTTAAAGAACAAATCAATCATTGCCTGAAATCCAATATATTACCCTGTTTGAGTTCCGTATTAGAATATGCGCTAATCAATTTTGTATTTTTAGAAGCTTTTGAAAGTTCTTTTTTTATGTCATCCCGGACAGAAGTAAGTGCTATAATGTTTGCTTCTTCCTGTTTTTGTATTTTTGTACAGATTTCTACCAGTCTTGATGTATCTTCATTATTTTCAGTTACTTTTTTAAGATATTTTTCCACTTCTTTGAAAAGTTGTTCTTTTCTGTTTAAATAAGTAACTAGTTCAGAATATATTTTTCTATCAATCAATTGCGCAATTTGTACAGAAACTTCATAAATTTTTTTATATGTAAGTTCTAAATTATCTAAATCATTGCTCATTTAAATATATTCTCCGATATTATCATCTTCATTATCTTCATCATCTTCCTCATCGGTGTCATCAGTACTGTATATTTTTGACGAATTCAAGCTGTTATAATTATCATAATCATTTGTGTTTAAAGAATTACCTTCTGCCTTAAATTTTTTTACAGCTTCACGCCAGGTATCTCTGAGTTCAGTCATGTGTTTTATCACCAAATCCAACGATGATTCATCTTTTTTCATATTAGCTTTTACAAGTTCTCTGTTCATAAACTCATACAGTGCATATAGATTTTGTGCAAACTCGCCTCCGTTTTCTATATCCAGAGATGTTTCAAACTCGGTTATAATATTTTGAACCTTTATCAGGTTATTGTGAATTTTTTCAATATTTTTCTCCGCAAAACCGGCTTTTGCCTGATGCAAAAACCTCACTGCGCCATCATATAACATCAGCAAAATCTGCTCTTTAGGCGTAGTTTCCATTTGTGTTTGGCGATATTGTTTTAAATAAGGATTCATGGCAACCTATTTTACTAATTTCAATATAAATTTATCATAATTAATTTAATAAGTCCACAAATGCGCAACCAATTAATGCAAATACATTAGATTACATCTGTTTTAATTCTGCAAGATTCGGATCAAGAAGTCTTCTTCCGACATTATCAAATTGTATTGAACAAAGAGTCCTTTTCCCGTAATTGAATAGCTCTTCAACAACACCTCTGCCGTATTTTTCATGGTACACAATATTGCCTTCGGATATTTTAATTGAACTTGAATCATTATTTGCATTATCAGGCTCTGTATTGTATACAGGGATATTGGAATCTGTCTGCTGTGGTTGAATGTTTTGTTCCGGTTTGATAAGGATATCGTCATCTACATCAGGAAGCAATGGCAAATCATCGGCATCAGACAAATCACTCAAATCCTCTAAATTATCTAAATCATCAAGAGTCGGCAAATCTTGTGATTCTGATAAAGAATTTGTTGACATTTGCTGTCCATCTGCAGGCTGGATAGATTCTTCTGCCAATAAATCTTGTGTATCCTGCACTTGATTGTCATCAAAGAGCTCCAAATCGTCCTCTGAAAGACGTTCATCACTTTCGTATTGTTGCTGTTCTTCCTCTATTAAATCATTTTCTGTGTTGTACTCAGGCAGATTAGTATTTTCATTTTGCTGGCTGTTTGTATACAACATTTCATCAACATCTTTTGCAATTTCGTTTTCTAGTGATTCATCGAAAATTGTTTTTATCTCGCTTTGATTACTCTCTTGTAAATCGATTTCCTGCAGCGGCGCCAGCTCTTCATCAGGTTCAAGAAGCTCAAAATCCTGTAATTGCTCATCATTATTCTCAACCAGATCATCAAGATCTACGTTCTCTGATATAGCAACATCAACATCAGAATCCTGATCTTCAACTTCTGTTTGATCTTCTTGCTCTGCTGCAGGCACTAAAGATATTTCACTTAATACAATATGCTCCGGCAGATTT
Source organism: Candidatus Gastranaerophilales bacterium (assembly GCA_944326115.1). Classification (GTDB taxonomy): domain Bacteria; phylum Cyanobacteriota; class Vampirovibrionia; order Gastranaerophilales; family Gastranaerophilaceae; genus Limenecus. Next base: position 23,104 of record CALVCQ010000025.1, read on the forward strand.
TTTATTATCAATGGGGTAAAGTATGTAACCTCACCGGAAACAATAAATTCTCCTTCATTAAGCTTCATTAAAAATGAATTATAAGTTGCAAAAGCACGTTGTTGTTCCAGCGGCTTAAACAGTATTAAATTTTTGGCAAATGATTTAACCTGCTGAGACAAAGCAAAGTCATAAGAAGAACATAAAACAGGCTTTATATTGGAAGTAGTATGGATTTTTTGCAGCAAATCTTTATCTGTATTTTCTTCATCAAGTACCGATATAAGATAAATATCTGTTTGTATATTATTTAGAATAAAATTTATTGTCTCTTTTTGCCAGTTTGAATTTATTTTTGCAAGATTCAAAACTGTTATAGTATTGCTGTTAAGCGCATTATCAAGCGCATTTATTTCGTTATCAGAAGATGCAAAAATACCGTATTGCTTATATTTTAAAAGTTTATTTCTCAGAAGTATTACGCCTACGGATTTATCAGTTTCATAAACGCTGTTGACTACATCCAGAAGAGTATTAAACGGAATATATCCGGATTCCAGAGTACTTATATAATCCTGAATTTCCAGAATAATATCCTGAACAATAGTTTTTTGTTCAATCGTCAGTCCTGTTAAATCATTTTCATAAATATAATTAAGTATCTCATTACCTACAGGAAGCTTAAATTCATTTCCGAGTTGTATAATATTTGCTCCTGAATAAGTAATAGTATTGTCATAATCAAGAATAAGCGATTTTTTGAGATATCTATTATTACATTCAACTATTTTTTTAAATATATTTGTTGTATCTTCATGCGTATCTGACTGTATATACAAGAAATTATCCAAAAGTGATAAGCCGGATTTTAATTCGATACCTGATGAGTTAGCAAGATTGCCAAGCGTAATATATTGTGAAGCACCTGAAAATATCTTTTCTAAAATATGGTTGTCAGTTTTATATACAACTGCATCCATTGGAGGAACGTAGCCGCTGTAATTTTCATGGGTATTATCATCGTTTATGTTCAGCGAAAATTTAAGAATTGCACAATTGGTATCCTCTTTGCTTGTAGCTTCAATAGAAATAACCTGTGATAATATTTTTTGATTTCCGTCATCAACTGTTAAAAAGTCTGAAATAGCCAGAGGTGTTTCTGACGGTATATAATACAATTTTGCTAAATTATTTTTAACTTCAACTAATTTCATTTATTTCTCAAAATTTATAACCAAAAATTATTTACTGACAAACTTCTTCCTGCAGCGCAATTGATGCTATTTGATTAGACATTATTGCAACTTTTTTAATAGGACCGGTTGCTTCTTTTTCAATTAACTTCCCTACAGAGCTTTGCGTTTTTATAAGCGGCAAAATTTCATCAAAAACTGATTTGGGATCTTCAAAATATAGAACCATTGGCGCAGAAGCACCTTTCAAGAATACAAGTAATGCAAGTCTTGTTTTGTATTGTTGAGGCGGAAATTGCTGTGCCATAATTTATTCTCCTTAGATACTTTATATATTTAATTTATTTCAAATATTAGAAAATATCAATATTCTTAATATTATAATTTTAAATTTGAATTAAAATTCAATACCTTTTCTTGCCTGTATACCCTTATCCCAATAATGCTTTACCGGTTTTATTTCCGACACCAGGTCCGCAATTTCAATGATTTCTTGTTTTGCATTTCTGCCTGTTAAGACTATCTCCACATTTTCAGGTTTATTTTTTAGCACTTTCAGCATATCGTCTAAACTTATCAGGTTTAAATCCAGTGCAATATTGGCTTCATCGAGAATTATAAGTTTGTATTCATCATTTTGAATTGCTTTTTTTGCAATATCCCAGCCCATTTGTATTTGTTGTTTATCATCATTCGAAATATTTCCTGAATAAACAATCCTGTCCAGACCGGCCTGCACTATTTTTACTTTATCTTTTAAATCAGGTGAAAGCGCAGCAAAGGACTTTAATTCACCATAATTATTACCGCCTTTTGTAAACATAACAATCAAAACCTTCCAGCCTCTTCCGAGCGCACGCATGGCAAGCCCTAAGGACGCAGTGGTTTTGCCTTTACCATTGCCGGTATAAATTTGAATATAGCCGTGTTGCAAAAACTCGGGATTAAAAAGTTTATTATCCGACATGTTCATTATTTAACGAGTCCGCTGTTTTTCAAAAAGCCAATAATTGCACATGCACAGCTATGCTGATATTTTTTAGGGGCTTTTTGCAATAATCTTACAGCCTCTGAAAGCTTCTCATCTTTATCATACCAGCGTCTGCTGTTTACATCCTCTTCATTATCATAAAAAAACCACTCAACAGGTTTGTTATAAAATTCAGCAAATTTCAAGAGCTCTGTAACTTCTACTCTTCTTTCACCTTTTTCAATAATACATATACCCGAAATAGGAAGATTCATATATTCAGCAATTTCTTCCTGTTTAATACCGGCTTCAATTCTCGCCTGTTTTAATTTTTTGCTTAAGTCTTTTCTATTCATAATGTTTATTTCCAGTTATTTAGTCTAAATATTATAATCCTAAATTACCTTTATGTAAAGAAATATAATCTCATAAAAACTATGTAGTATAATTTTTCTGTTATGAAAAATGTAAAAGATATTTTAAGAATAAATGCAAAAATCATAAGAAATAATCTGGATACAGAACAATATTCCAGTACTGTAACTGAAATAATTTTAAAAAATGAATTATATAAACAAGCAAGTCATATAATGTTGTTTTATCCGATAGGGTCAGAAATATCACTGCTATCATTATTGAAAGATGAAACAAAAACATTTTATTTCCCTACTGTATGCGGGACACAGATGTACCCTGTACCTTACAGCAAATATTCAGGATTTAAGACCGGTAGATATAATATTCAGGAGCCTATAGGTCAAAGGTTAAATGACACAGCTATTTTAGATATAATATTTGTACCGGCACTAGCTGCAGACATACACGGCGGGCGTCTGGGATACGGAAAAGGTTATTATGACAGATTTTTGAGAAGCATATCACAAAGATGTAAGACAATAGTGCCTATTTCGTCTGAACTTTTGTTTAACAGGCTGCCTTTAAACGAGCACGATATTTGTGTAGATTATATTGTTACAGAAAAAACATTTATGAAAACAGACTTTGACAACAAATCTTTAGATTCTGTGTTACGCACCAAATAGCGCTAGTTCCCGAAAAACATTAACTGGTATAAACAGAATTAAACTGTAAACAATAGCGAATACTTTCATAAAATACTGTAATGAGACTTTACTGCAACAGAAATAATAAAAGCAAAGAAATTAGAACTGTTCTTTTGCCGAATTCTGTTCAACCTCGTTAAGAACAGCCTCAGGATCTTCCAGAGGTATAGTATTTTGTTGTTGTTCTACTGCTTCATTTTGACTGTTGACCGGAATAATTTTATCTTGTGAATTTTGAATGTCATCAGTTTCAGATGAATTTATAACAGCAGAATCTTCAGATTCAGTTTGATTTTCCTCATCAAGATCCTCTTCTTTTGAAGATTTAAATTTCAATATAAACATCGTATCTTTAGTAATATAAACATCTTTTCCTTCTTCAACATAAGATAGAGGAGAATCTTTATACATTTGAAGAGCTCCTGATTTCAGTCTGTTATTTTCAGGGTTTTTCCAAAGACCCTTTATAAAAGATACCCCCTCAGACAGCAGTGGAATATGAAATATCATACCGCCGGCAGTGGTTGCTGCAGAAGTTGCAAGCTGGGCTTTATTGAGTTCTTTATATTCAGCATATTTTGCGATAAATTCCGGATCCTCTATTTTTTCTGTTTTTCCATTATAGGTATATTGGGTTGGCTGAAATTTGAAAGAGGCGTTGCGTTTTGCTCTTTTAGGCTGTTTTACGTCTATGATATTGCCTGTTAATACAGTGCCGTCTTCAAAAACCAGTCCGTTTTTAAACTCTGCTCTTTCCAGTGTTATAACCTGCATTGTTTTTGCAGGTTTTAGAGAATTAAATTCTGTGATTGCTGACACTTTAACAGATTTAGCTGCATAAGCCGGCGAAGTTATAAATATAATTAATAACCATGAAAGAAAAACAGATATTCTTTTTACCATACTCTTAAATACTCCTAACAATCATAATACGATTATACAGCGTCAGTTCATTGTTGACAATTAAAATAATTTTTATTTAATAAAACTGTTGAAAATAAAAAATCAGCATATTATAATTTTTTTACGGACATGGTTAATGTCTTTTGATAATAAAATAAATTATTTGAAACTGATGTCGGTGAAAATGATAAATTAATTTTAAAACTGACATATTTCAAATAGAATATGGGATCGTAGCTCCCGCAGTGAGCGAAAGCGAACGGTTTTAGATTAAAACCAAACTGAGCTACATCCAACTTGAAAATTAAATATAATTGGGATCGTAGCTC
>CALVCQ010000026.1 GCA_944326115.1 Candidatus Gastranaerophilales bacterium
TTTTTCATATTGTCAACTGACTCCGACTACTTGTTGAACCTGTGCAATAAGCAAGTTCAATATTTAACAATAAGTCCGGCACAGTCAACAAGCGCATGGGGTCACTTCCGTAAAATGCTAGACTCGGCGCCACTCGCACTCCGTGTACCACTCCTACAAGCGAGGTCCCACTCAGACAAATTTAAACATGAACAAATATGATTTTGAGACTTGTGTAAAGATTTTTATACAAACGCAATTAATAATATAAACCGGTTTTATTTATAATAGGAAAGGTATCTAGATTTGTATGCACATTTTTTTTAAAAGTAAGAATATACAAAATAATAAAAATTATAAGGTAATTGACAATAATACCGCACAAAAACAACCAAAAGAGGATGATAAAGATAAAAATTCTTCATCAAAAACCACTAAAAAGGCTGTATTTATTTCAACAGCGTCTGTACTCTCTGCACTTGGTATTTGTCTTGCCACACGTGGCAAATATAAAAACTTACTGAAAAAAATATCAGGTATATCTCACTCTACTACTCCAAAGCCCGCCCGCAGCCAAACTTTTTATCATAACGGAAACACTCCTGTTAATAATGTAAAACCTGATTCCATTCCGGTTAACAACTCATCTGCGAATACGCTGAATAATAAAACAAACAATACACCGGTAAATTCAAATACTGCCCGGAATCTTAATCCCGTCAACATAAAATCAAATGCAGACAATTTCATTTTAAACTTCATAAAGGGACAAAATAAAGCTCTTGAAAAAATTATTTTGACACTTGATTTTACCGTCTACGGCAAAAAAGGTCTGCCTCTCAAATATACAAGAGAACAGTTTTTACAGGATATCAATGATACAATCAAGAATCTTTCACCTCAAAGGCAATGTGATATTTTAAAACAATTCAATCTCACAAAAGGTTTTAATGACATAGACGGAATCCCTGTTCTAAGCGGAAAAATCGACAATTCACCGGAAACACAAAAAATAAAAGCTTTAATAGAAAAATTTTATTATAAAAACGAAACAACTTTTTCAGACCCTGAAACAAAAAAAGCTTTTGATGAAATAGTAAAAGGTTTTCCGGAATTTAATATGATAATAGGCAAAGTTCAGCACCGAACACACATCTATTCCGTAGATATTCACTCGCTGAATGTGCTGCAAAAATCTATGAACAATCCTTCTTATACCGCTCTGTCTGATGAGGGCAAAGAAATATTAAAACTCACTGCTCTTATGCATGATTTCGGCAAAAAAGGGAAAATAATAACACAAGGTCATGCTGCAATTAGCAGAAAAGAAGCGGAACTATTCATAGATAATTACAACCTTCCAAACCATGTAAAAGAAAGAGTCCTGAATCATATAGAAAATCATCACTGGTTTGAGGCTTATAACAAAGGTATTTTAGATGAACATGGTGTAAAAAATCTTTTTAAAACGCCAGAAGACTTAGAAATTGCAAAAATTCTTGCAAAAGCCGACTTTGAAAGCGTAAATCCGTTTTTTCATCTCAATAAAATGACCTACGGAAAAATACTGACACAGTCTGAATTTGATGCGGAATTTGCAAAAAAAGTTTCAAAATTAGTCGGTCTCTGTGCTGCTAAAAAAGCGTGAAGAATTCTGCAAGAGCAAATAACGCAACTTAAAAATAATTATTATAATTTACACAGTCAAATAAGATACCAAAAGCCTTATCCTTTAAATAGAATAAGGCTTTTGGCTATTATTCTCTCAAACAGTCTATATGAAAAAATTGTAAATGCTGACAAAAAATTATAGAATTTAGTTATGGCAATAGCATATTTATGTTTGGGTACAAATTCCGGTGACAGAAAAAAACTTATCGAACAGGCGGTAAGTTTTCTTGATATGTCAGAAAATATAAAAATAATAAGGACTTCTGCTCTTTATGAAACAGAGCCATGGGGTCTGAAGAATCAGGATTGGTTTTTGAATCTGGCAGTTGAGATAAAAACCTCTTTGAGTCCTCAGGATTTACTTGTGAAATGTTTAAATATTGAAAAAGCCCTCGGCAGGGACAGAAACAAAGAAACACGCTGGGGCAGCCGTCCTATTGATATAGATATAATATTTTATGATAAATGTATAATAAAATCCGATATTCTTACAATTCCGCATGAAAGAATGCACTTGAGAGCATTTGTTCTTGTTGCTTTGCTTGAGCTAATACCGGATTTTATACATCCGATTTTTAATCAAACAGTTACGCAATTATATGATAATCTTGAAGATGTAGAAGATGTCTACTTGTACGGAACAAAACCATGAAAAAAATTTGTATAGCAGGAGGCGGTCCTGCAGGTGTTGTGGCGGCAATTTTTGCTTCTGAAAATCCTGAAAATAAAATTTATATATTTGACAAAGGTATTATTTTAAACACACTTTTGCCTACAGGCGGAGGAAGATGTAATCTTGCTTATAATGAATACAATTTTAAAGAGCTTGCAAAATTTTACCCCAGAGGCGAAAAATTTCTCTACAGTGTGTTTTCCGTATTTTCTACAAAAGAAACAATTGAATTTTTTAAAAAAATAGGTATAGATACATACGTGCAGGAGGATTTAAGAATTTTTCCCGTTACGAATTCTTCAAAAGATGTCAAAGAAGCATTGTTAAAACAGATTAATAAAAAAAATATAAACAAGGTTTTTGAACAAATAGGAGATATAACAAAAACAGACAAGGGCTTTTGTGTAAAAACCGGTAAAAATATTTATAATTTTGATGCTGTGGTAATATCCTGCGGCGGCAGAGGTTCCGGACAAAAGCTGGCAAAAAATCTCGGGCACAATATTATTGATTTAAAACCGTCATTGTGTGCTCTTGTCACAAAAGAAAAAGATTTTGTTTCATTAGCCGGAGTAAGTCTTAAAAATATTAAAGCAGAGGTATTTTTTGATAACAAAAAGGTAAAAATACCGCCTTCAATGCTTACCGGAGATATTTTATTTACACACACAGGGATTTCCGGACCGCTTGTGTACAGGATATCTTCATACTGTGCTTATCTGGATTTTTGTAAAGAAAGACCTCTAAAAATAGTGTTAAATATTTCCCGCAAAAACTTTGATGAGTTTGACGGAATTTTTTTGAAAGATTTAAAAGAAAACCCGCAAAAAGAAACCCTCAATGTTCTGTCAAAACATATTCCAAAAAATTTTGCAGCAGCACTGTGCGAAAAAGAAAACATTGATAAAATACAAAAAGCAGGACAGCTTTCTAAAATTGACAGACAAAAACTTTCTAAGGCACTGACATCACTTGCAATAAATGTTATTTCTGCCGTAAAAGGAGAAGAAATTGTTACTGCAGGCGGAGTAGATCTAAAAGAAATCAATGCAAAAACAATGGAATCAAAACTTGTAAGCAATTTGTATTTCTGCGGCGAAGTATTAAATATAGACGGACTGACAGGAGGTTTTAATCTTCAAAATTGCTGGTCAACAGGATTTTTGGCAGGCAATTCTTTGTTGTAACTGTATAGATGTTAGCCTTTTTTGCCGACTTGATTTCTGCCGTTTTCTTTTGCTATATACAGACATTCGTCAGCATATTTAATAATATCCTGCGGTGTTTGTCCGTTTTCAGGATAAGTCGAAACACCAAGACTTATTGTTACATTTACATCATTTCCGTTAACAAGCTTCAGGGGTTTTTCACTGACCGCTTTACAAATCTTTTCTGCTGTTGTCATTGCATCCGCATTATTTGTATTTGTAAGTATGACAGACATTTCTTCTCCGCCGTATCTGCAGACAATGTCACTGCTTCTGACATTTTTTTTAAGAATTTGGGCAACCTGCCTTAAAACTGCGTCTCCTGACTGGTGTCCGTAAGTATCATTAAACTTTTTAAAAAAGTCTATATCTATCATTATAAGAGAAAAAGGTTTTTCATATCTTTTTGCGGTTTCAATATTCTGTATCATTTGTTCCTGAAAATATCTGTGGTTATACAGCTCTGTAAGCCCGTCCGTAGTCGCAAGCGCATAGGTATATTCAAGATCTCTTGATTTCATAATGTATTTTGCAAGATAGCAGGCAATAAATACAAGTATTACAGATGCCGTCTGCAGAATAATACCGGTCCAAATATTACAATACTTCATAACCGCCGTCGCAAACAGTACATAAATAATTATTGTCAGAATTGCTACCAGAGAAGAAAGAACAGTCGATTCACTTCTCACAACTATTAATCCTACAAATAAACTCAATAGAATAGAGATAATTATATCCGTAGCAGGAGAGACCCTTTTTATAAAATTATTATCAATAACATTGTTTATAAAGGTTGTATGAATTTCCACACCCGGAAAAATTTTATCAGTCGGAACATTTTTTAAATCAAACAGAGAGGTTGCACTTGTTCCTATGTAAACAATTTTATTTTTAAAATAATTATCGGGTATAACTTTTGCCCCTTCATACATTGCTTTTTCTACTTTCCACATTGGCATATATTCAAATGAATTCGGGTTGCTGATACCGCTGGAACCGTACCAGTTTAGTATAACAGAAGCTTTTTCATTAAGAGGAATTTTTCGTTTTCCCAAAATAAGGTTTCCGTTTTTGTCTATATTAAAATCTGTAGATTTGAGATTTTCTTTATTCTCAAGGTATTTCAAAACAACTTTAAGCGCCAGATGAGGATAATAGTCATTTTTGTATACAACAAACGGATGCAAATCTCTTGCTATACCGTCTTCATCACGAACAAGATTGATATGACCTATATTCGGGGTTGAATTTATTATCTGTGAAATTATAGTTCGGCAGTTTACATAGTTTGTGTAATCATTTTTTAGATTTATCTTTGAATTATTGTTTATTCTGACTTTCAAATAATCAGGCAGCGTCGCAGGTTTTCTTAAATCAAAAGACTGATTGTCAAAATTTATTGCTGTAAAAACATTATCATATTTTGCGATTGTTTTTGCCAGCTTTTCGTCATCATTGCTGCTGCTCTTTAAAGATTTTACAAACATCAAATCGAACGCAACCGCACCGATTTTTTGATTTTCAAGATATGTAATCATGTCAGCATAAATATTTCTGGATATGGGCCATTCGCCGTATTTTTCCAGAAAATATTCGTAGCTTTCATCATCAACAGAAAGTATTACAATATCTTTCGAAACTTTTTTGTATGGAGCAAGTATACTCTGTCTTGCATCAAATGTTTTATTTTCTATGGAAGAGAAAAAACCTTTGATTGACGGATTAGACAGCAGTATAAATAAAACTCCGGTTGTTATTACTATAAAAATACTGTATAGCAAGTATTTTAAAAATACTTTATTTTGTAAATATTCTCTAATTTTTTTCATAATCTTTGTTTAACTCCAGTAAAATTGAGGTTAAATCAAACAATTCGTCAGGGTTTTGCAAATATTTCAGCAAACATTCTTCATTAAGGTTCATATCTTAAACTCTCTCTTTTTAATAGTTGGTGATTTTAATAATTAATGGGGATATTATTATTTTGACAAAATTCGGATTTGAAAAAATCATTCCAACAATGGAGATTTAAAAATACATTCTGCGATTCAAACCTATTTAATTCAGGACTAGATAATATCACTGTCCGGCATGGATTAAGAAACGGAAATATATATAAATTGAACTCATTACAAGCGAAACAAATGTAATAAGGACCCCGTATTTTAAGTATTTCATAAATGAAATCGGTTTGCCGTGAGCAGCAGCTGTTTCAGACACTATAACATTAGCAGCTGCGCCTATTATAGTCATGTTCCCGCCAAGACACGCACCTAAAGATAAACACCACCACAGAGGGTGCGCATAAGCCGCACCTTCAACGAGCTGGATTTGATAAATCATCGGAGCCATGGTTGCTGTATAGGGTATATTATCCACAACACCGGAAAGAATACCGGATGCCCACAAAATAAGCATAGCTGCTGCAGATTCATTGCCGTTTGTGACATCAAGCACCCATTGTGCAAGAATCTTTATTCCGCCTGCAGCTTCAAACCCGCCTATAATAATAAACAGCCCTATAAAGAAAAATATAGTATTCCACTCTACGCCATTTAAAACCCTTTTAGGATTTTCAAAAATCATCAAAAAGCTTGCACCGGCAAGCGCAATTACATGGGATTCTATGTGGATTAAATCGTGCAGTATAAATCCGAGTATAACAAGTGCAAGTACTGCGCCAGAACGTATAGCAAGTTTTTTGTCCGTAATTGTTGTACTGTTATCAAGATGAGCAACCGCTTCCATTTTTTCTTCGGAAGCAACAAGGTCTTTTCTGAAACACAGCCACAGGATAAAAAGCGTTACAACAAGTATTAAAAATACGATATCTGTAAGCTCAAGCAAGAATGTCATAAAAGTAAATCCGGCTTTGCTGCCTATAATAATGTTCGGAGGGTCTCCGATTAGAGTGGCAGTGCCTCCTATATTAGAGGCTAGAATTTCCGTAATCAAATACGGAATCGGGTTTATATCCAGATACTTTGCAACAAGAAAAGTTACCGGTACAACAAGAATTACAGTTGTAACATTATCAAGGAATGCTGATGCAAATGCTGTAAAAAACCCGAGAACAAGCAGAATTTTCACGGGGTGTCCCTTTGTTTTTTTCAAAAGCGCATTGGCTATCCATGTAAATATTCCGCTTTTACTTGCAATGCTTACTATTATCATCATGCTTATCAAAAGGAATATTACATTAAAATCCACAAAATTTATAAAATAATGAGGGTCAATCACTGCATCATGCCCTTTTGACTGGGCAAGCAGCCCGAGTATAAGAGTTATTGCAGCACCTATCATTGCAACGGTTACTTTGGATATTTTTTCCCATGCAATAAAAATGTATGCAATAATCAAAATGCTTGATGATATTGTAAGCGCATTGTTTTGTACAAAATTGTGTATAAGTTCCATGCAGTGCGTCTCCCTGATAAAGGTATTAAATATAGAGACAATTTTAACATAAGCAAACTGATATTTGTAATCGGTCTTTGTTTTTGGGATAATTTCATATAAGAATTTATTAAAAGTATAAACAGAGAGTGGTTATGGGATTATTAGAATTTTTTAAAGAGCCTCTGGCTGCAGAACCGATTAAAGACGAAGAAAAAATAAAAAAAACTTATGCACATTTCAGATGGAGAATGTTTTATTCCTGCTTCATCGGCTATGCAATGTTTTATCTTTGCAAAAAAAATATTGCTGCTGCATTGCCTTCCATGAGTAAAGAGCTCGGATATTCAAATCTTGAACTGGGTGTTATAGGAAGTTCTTTGTATTTGACTTATGCAATAGGGAAATTTGTAAACGGTATGATAGCTGACCGTTCCGATGTTCGCAAATTTTTGCCGACAGGATTGATTCTTGCAGGTCTTGCAAATATCTGTTTTGCTCTCAGCTTTTTTGTTTTTACTCCGGGTAAATTTACTTTCTTCGGGCTTCCCAGCGCCACTATCCTTTTGTGGGTATTAGCATTTTTCTGGGGATGTAACGGATGGTTCCAGTCTATGGGATTTCCGCCTGTAGCCAAAAGCCTTACTTACTGGTTTTCTAATTCTGAAAGAGCTACAAAATGGGCAATGTGGTCTACATCACATCAGACAGGTACGTTCCTTGCCGTGATTTTATCAGGATTTCTGATAGCACATTTCGGATGGCAGGCTGCGTTTTTTGTTCCCGGTATTATGGCTATTTTAATAGCTTTCTGGATGTTTAACAGACTTAGAGACAAACCTCAGACTATAGGGCTTCCGGATGTTGAAGAATACAGAGAGCCTGAAAGAGTCAATGAGTCTGCAAAAACAGAAGACGAAGATGACGGTATGACTTATATCCAGATTCTTGTAAAAAATGTTTTGACGAACAAAGCTATCTGGGCGCTGGCAATGGCTTATGTATTTGTTTATGTAATAAGATTCGGTACGGAAGACTGGATTATAAAATATCTGGTAGAAGCAAAAGACAACCCTCTGGAGCTTGCTTCCATGAAGCTTGCCTGTCTGCCTTTGTTCGGATTTTTCGGAACAATTTCAGCCGGTGTAATATCAGATAAGATTTTTAAAGGTGCAAGAGCGCCGATAAATGTTATATTTCTTGCCGGTGTAATCCTCTGTATGACAGGGCTTTACTTTAACGGCACTGGTACAAACTTTATCGATACTGCATTTGCTGCAATAACCGGAAAAACGCTTATTGATGTTTTTAAAATTAACGGTTCCGGCGTGATTGATATATTATTAATCGGTTTTTCCGGATTTTTTACTTACGGTCCGCAAATGCTCATTGGCGGTGTATGTGCTATCGAATCCAGCTCAAAGAAAGTTGCTTCCGCTGTAACAGGCTTTACAGGCACTTTTGGATATGTGGGAGCTATGCTTTCAGGTCTCGGCACGGGTCTTGTGGTTGACAGGTTCGGTTGGAACGGTGCTTTAGCTTTCTGGGGTACGTCAGCATTGATTTGTGCTTTGATATGTCTGCCAATGTGCTTTAAAAAGAAAGCAGCTTAAATATGAAAATAGCGAAAACAACAAAAATAACGAAAATATCAAATTCACCGTCTTTTAAAGCAAAAACAACAATACATTCCCACAATATTTTGTCCGCTAAACAAATGGAATCATTGTCAGAGCTGGGTGAGTCCATAGGCAGCAGTGAAGATTCTATTTATTTCAATGTAAGAAATGTTAAGAAAAATAAGATAGCAATCAGCCAAGAAGCGAAATTAATAAAAGGAGAATTTGAAATAACAGCTAAAGCCTTTGTTGTAAATTATAAGTGGCTGATTAAACCTGAAAAGTATATAAAAAATATTATGCGGCTTATAAAACTTTTTCTGAAAAAGAGTTAAAATAGACACTCAAAAATTAATAATAAAAAATACCCCTGCAGTTATATTTTGCAGGGGAATTTTTTGCTATTGTTAATGATTATTGATACAACGGTTTTAATTTTTCTTCCTGCTGCGGGATTTTGCCCTCTTCAATCGGCAGATATGCTCTGTAATCTATTACAGGGAAGCAATTGTCAATTGATTCGATTTCCTGCAGTTTGTTATCATCAATATTGCCGGACTCTATCATATCAGCAATAGTTTCAAATCTTTCAACATGTTCTCTGAATCTGTCTGTTGCATAGTCTTTTGCCTGCCATGTTGTAATCAAAAACGGCCAGTCAGAGCTTTGCAAAAGCAAGTTTTCTCTTGCAAGCTGGTTTAAGGCTCTATGCAAAAGTTTGTCTTCGGGAATTTTTTCGTATTTTGAAACAATATCAATAATACGTTTTTCACATCCGTGAATAATAGGCCACATCCATTCTGTAAGATGGTTTTGCCATACATAAAAGTGACCGCCTTGCCCCCATGAAGATTCAGGAATCTGAATAGCTTCGGTCGGCGGATGAGCCTGCAGATATTCGCCGGCGGTCATTCTTTCTACCTGTGGGAGGTAGTTGTTGAATTTTCTAATTACCTGTTTAATAAATTCAACACCTTCAAACCACCAGTGACCGAACAACTCTGTATCAAACGATACCATTACAAGACCTTCTTTGTTATGAGAAAGTTTGTAATCATTGAGTAAATGATAAATCAATGTTGTATAGTGATCAGAGTTCAAATTAACCTGTGACATTGCCAGAACAGGGTCATAAAGCATTTTGTCACCGAGGTCAGTTGTTGAAGAAGTAATTCTCCAGTAGTGAGCACCTGACTTGTCATCTTTTTTGTGAAACTCTCTGTAGCAGCCGTCACCCGGATATCCGTCAGCAGCCGACCAAACCTGAAATCCTGCTCTGTCGTTTCTGCCCATTACTGCCACTTGCGCATCAGGCAACCAGTAAGCTGAATATGTATCATAACCGGTAGGTTCTCTTTCAGGCAGAGGAATGTATTCAATGTTACCGTAAACACCTATTACACGTCTGTTGCCGATAGAGTTTCCTCCTTCTATTACATGTGATTCCGTAAAGAAGTATTCTATATCATTATTCTGCAGAGTTACTTCGATAGCAGGACGCCATTTCTTCTGCCCGTCTTTGCCAATGAATTCATAACCCTGCCTGTAAGCACATTCCGGAAGCCAGCAGCCTTTTGCTTTTTTGCCGAAAAGTCTTTTTGTTGTGTCAGAACCGATTTTAAACTGTGCATTCAGGTTTGTATCCGTAGCAAGCAGCGGAGAAAAACCGTGTGTTGCTCCGGATGTCGTGATTTCTATACAGCCTAAATCCTGATATTTCTTGAATGCACTGATTAAATCTTTATGATATTTATTTACAAAACTGTCTTTGATGTGATTAAACCAGTCAAAATAGTATTTTGCAAGATATTTTAAGTGTTGAGAATGCGCAACCTCAGGATCAGGATATCTTTCAAGATCTTTTGAAATTGCTGCTATTCTTGTGTCAAGATATTCTATAAAACCGTTTTGAAGGTGTTCATCATTTAATTGTTCAGCGAGGATAGGCGTAATACCCACTGTTAATTTTGCTTTTATCCCTTCATCTTCATAAAGTTCCGAAATTGCATTTAGTAACGGAACATAAGTTTCTGCCATACATTCATAGAGATTTTCTTCTCCAAACGGCCACATACCGGCTTTTCTGTAATAGGGCAAATGGGAGTGTAGCATAAATACGAATTGACCGACTGTCATAATGTCTCCTTTTCTCTTAATTGCGCCTTGACGCTGTGTTATTAATATATGTCTTATCGGTTTGGTTTTTTATATCCGCCCCTGATTATACATAGTTATATCACAATTATTGATAAAATATAACCCTATAGAACTAATTCTATAGAGTTATATTTACAAAAATATAAATTGTCTGAGCAAGACCTTGCCTACACCAGAGTACATCGTGATACAAGCAATTCCGGATTAGATGCTATTTTTGCATTCTTGAAAACCAGTCTTTTATTATCCTCAAAGGTGCTCTGGTAAGCCCGAGTGCGTTTGCCTCTACGTCTTTACTGATAACCGAACCCGCACCTATTGAAGCATTTTCTCCTATATGAGCGGGTGCAACTATTACAGAATTTGAGCCTGTTGAGGCATTGTCATCAATCACTGTTTGAAACTTTTCTTTTGTGATGTGGTTGTAATTTGC
Organism: Candidatus Gastranaerophilales bacterium; assembly: GCA_944326115.1. Taxonomy (GTDB): domain Bacteria; phylum Cyanobacteriota; class Vampirovibrionia; order Gastranaerophilales; family Gastranaerophilaceae; genus Limenecus. Next base: position 11,140 of record CALVCQ010000026.1, read on the forward strand.
AGTAATTGTCCCGGCACCTATGTTTACATTGCTGCCTAAAGCACTGTCTCCGACATAGCTCAGGTGGCAGACATTTGTATGTGCTTTTATCTTTGATTTTTTAATTTCTACAAAATTGCCGATTTTTACTCCTTCGCCGAGTTCCACATCTCCTCTGAGTCTTGCAAACGGACCTATTTTGCAATTTTTGGCAATTTTGTTTTTCCCCTCTATATATGTGCAGGGATAGATAATGACATCCGCTTCAATCTCAGTTTCCGGTGAAATATAAGTTGTATCGGGGTCTACAATTGTAACGCCCTGTTCAAATAATTTGTCCATAACACGGTTTTTCAGAATTTTTGCAGCTTCTGCAAGCTGTTTTTTAGAGTTTATTCCGTAAGATTCTTCATTATTTTCCATTACATAAGACTGTGCTTTTAAACCTTGATTTATCGTCCACTTAACAATATCTGTCAGATAGTATTCATGCTGTGCATTGTTGGAATCCATGTTTAAAAATGCTTCATGCACTTTTTGCCAATCCAGAATGTATACACCCGTATTTATTTCTTTTATTTTTTTCTGTTCGTCTGTTGTGTCTTTTTCTTCCACAATAGCCTTAAGACTGCCGTTTTCATCTCTTACAATACGTCCGTAGTTATATGGATTTTCAAAAATTGCTGACATAACAGTTAATACAGCATTATTTTTTCTGTGTGTATCAATAAATTTTAAAAGAGTTTCCCTTGTAAGAAGAGGAATATCCCCGTTTAGAATCAACACGTCACCGTCAAACCCTTTTAAATCTTCATAGGCTTGATAAGCAGCATGCCCTGTACCTAGCTGTGGAGATTGCAGCCGGCATTTTGCATTATTGTAGTGTTTTGTAACGTAGTCTTCTACTTCCTGTGCGCAATGTCCTACTATAACATAATTTTCTGTTACTTTCCCTGTATTGTTGGCTGCGTCTAACACATATCCCAAAATTTCTTTATTAAAAATTTTATGCAAAACTTTCGGAGTTTCCGATTTCATCCTAGTGCCTTTGCCTGCTGCAAGAATTATTGATTTTATTTTCTTTTCCATAAATATTTCCCCATGTTTTTCTATTAAATATTTTATATCAAAAAGCTTTTCGGTGTGATTTGTAACAAGTAATTATAATTAACATCAAAACGGGTTTTATAAAATTTATTCTTGCTATAATATTTTCATATAGCCAGCTGATACCGGCAGCTTATTAACTTGTAAAATAAACAAGTCCGGGTATAACCTTCGCAAAATACCGGATCAGGTTTTGAATATTGTTATAAAAGGAAAAATGCAATATGAAAGATATGTTAGATAAAATTCTTCAAATAGAAGAAAAATATAAAGAACTCGGTACCATCCTCTCTGACCCTGCAGTAATTGCAGATTATGAAAAATTCAGAGATCTTTCAAAACAGAGAAAGGCAATGGAAGAAACCGTTGAAGTGTATCATCAATGGAAAGATAATGAAGACGCTATTGCCGATGCAAAAGAAATGCTTAAATCAGAATCAGACCACGACATGAAACAGTTTTTGCATCAGGAAATAGAAACAAACGAGGCAAAAAATAAAGAACTGGAAGAAAGAATGAAAGTTCTTTTACTCCCCCGTGATCCGATGGATGACAAAGATATCATGCTCGAAATCAGAGGCGGAGCTGGCGGTGATGAGGCAAACATTTTTGCGGGCGACCTGATGAGGATGTACCTCAGATACGCTGACAAACAGGGCTGGCAATCACAAATTTTAAGCAAAACCGATTGCGAAGCAGGCGGTGTATCAGAAGTTATTATATCTATCAAAGGCGACAGTATTTATTCAAAACTTAAATATGAATCAGGGGTACACCGTGTGCAAAGAGTTCCCCAGACAGAGTCACAGGGACGTGTACATACTTCTACCGCTACGGTTGCCGTTATGCCCGAGGTTGATGATGTAGAAGTTGAATTGAATCCGAATGATTTGGAAATTTCAACAGCACGTTCAGGCGGTGCAGGCGGTCAGAATGTAAACAAAGTAGAAACTGCCGTAAGGGTGTTCCACAAACCTACCGGCATTATGATTTTCTGTACGGAAGAACGCTCGCAATTACAAAACAAAGAACGTGCTCTGCAGATTTTGAAAGCTAAATTGTATGATATGGAAGTACAAAAACAAATGCAGGAAATAACTGACCTTCGTCGTTCACAGGTAGGTACCGGCGACCGTTCCGAACGTATCAGAACATACAATTTCCCTCAGGGCAGGCTGACAGACCACCGTATCAATCACAACCTCAATGTGTGGACGGTTATTGACGGTGATTTAGATGAGCTTATTAATCTGCTTATGGAACATGACCAGAAATTAAAACTGGAAAAACTTGCGGAAATAAACTAGTATTTGTATAAGCAATATTTGCTTACAGCGGAGTTTGCACACATAATGAAATATAAAAATTATAAAAGTGATAAAGAGAAGTTTAAAGAGTTTGACAAAAAACTTATCTTCTGGCAAATACTCTGTATCCTGACAAGTTTTGTAATTATCGGATATTTGTTTTTAATTATGGTTGTTGATGTCAAAAATTACCGGGCACAGGCAAAACGGCAGAGAAGTGCAAAAAGTTTTGTTATGCGTGGTGCGATTCTTGACAGAAACGGAATAAAACTGGCTTCTGACAAAACTTCTTTTGATGTATATGCTCATCAGGAGTACTATGATCACACACCTAACGAACTTGCCGCAATACTTGCACCTGTTTTGGAAGTAAACAAAAACCAGCTTGCAAAAAAACTTGCTCAGGATGAAAAAATAATTGTTTTAAAAAAAGATGTACCCAGACTTACCGCACAAAAAATAAGGAAACTCGGACTTAGAGAAATAAGCCTCGGTAAAAAAAATGAACGGGTATATCCGCAGGGCACTATGGCTGCACATATACTCGGGTATTACAACCCTGATGCTGATGTGGCTGCAGGAGTTGAACTTACGGCAAAAGACAAGCTTGAAGAAGTTGAGCAGGATGTAAACTTTGAAAAAACACCTGACGGAGATATTATCTATGAGGTAAATACAGACCCTGCAGCAACGACTACTCCGTTAAGAGGTAAATCTATAACTCTTACTATAGATTCTGCTATACAGCATGTCTGCGAGGTAGAACTCAATAAAGTAATTAAAGAAAAGGGAGCATTACGGGGTACAGTTATAGTAATGAATCCCAAAAACGGAGAAATTCTGGGATATGCCGTCTATCCGACATACAATCCGAACAATTACAAAAAAGCAACACTGACCCAGCTTACAAACTGGACATTGAGTGATGTTTTTGAACCCGGTTCAACCTTCAAAGTTTTGACAATAGCTTCTGCTATTGAAAACGGCAGACTCCATGAAAATTCAAAAATTCTTGATACAGGAAAACTGGAAATTGATAAATGGACAATCAAAAACTACGATTACAGTGTTAAACCTTTTCCGGGCAACATAGATTTATATTACCTGTTTGAACATTCAAGCAATGTTGCAAGTGCAAAAGCAGCATTGATGATGACAAAGCAGGAACATTACAATGTGCTCAAAAAATTTGGTATAGGAGAGAAAACAGGGATTGATCTTCCGGGAGAATCAAGAGGTCTTATCCCTCCGTTAAAAGATTGGCACAAATCCACTCATGCTTCCGTGGGTTACGGCTACAGTATTTCTGTTACAGCTATCCAGATGGCGTCAGCAATTTCAGCTATAGCAAATAACGGAATAAAAGTTACCCCTCACGTGATAAAATATACGCCTGAAGAAGAAGCTGAAAAAATAAAACACGAACAGGTCGTAAGACCGGAAACAGCACATTCTGTTACAAAATTGCTTGCCGGCAGTATAGGCAGGTCAAAATCGCCTGTTAATCTGGAGGATTACCATGTTGCAGCAAAGACCGGTACTGCCAGAAAATCTTCCAATACCGGAGGTTATACAAATAAACTTGTAACATCCATAATAGGCTTCCTGCCTGCAAGCAATCCGCAGGTTGAAATATATGTCGTAATCGATTCTCCGTCTAAAGGTGCATTGTGGGGCAGCACTGTTGCTGCACCTGTTTTTAGAGAAGTAGCTCTTCAAACAGCACGTATCATGAATATTCCTCCTGACAAACATACGGATCATTAATTAAACATTTGAACAAAAAAAAGGATACTGAAATGAAACTGAAAGAATTAATTAAGAATATAAACATAAAAAAAATCATTAATGAAAAAGATGTTGATATTAAAGGCATTTCATATAATTCAAAAACAGTCTGTCAGGGAGATATTTTTGTTTGCCTTAAAGGTGAACACACAGACGGTCATGACTTTGCAAAAGCAGCAGTTGAAAACGGAGCAGCCGTATTGTTCTGTGAAAAAGAACTCGAGATAGATATCCCTCAAATTATAGTGGAATCAACAAGACATCAAATAGCTGATATTGCTGCAGCTTTTTATAACTATCCGTCAAAAAATATAAACTTAATAGGCGTTACTGGTACAAACGGAAAAACCACAGTAACACATCTTATCCAGAGAATAGTTGAAGATGCAAAACACAAATGTGCTCTGATAGGAACTCTCGGTTATAAATTGTCGGGAAAAGACAACTATCATGACGCAAAACACACAACACCGCAGGCGCCTGAGCTGCAAAAAACACTGGATATGATTTATTCTCAAAAAATAGATTATGTTGCCATGGAGGTAAGCTCTCATGCTCTGGAGCAAAACAGGGTCGGAGGTTGTGATTTCAACGGCGCTGTATTTACAAATCTTACACAGGATCATCTGGATTACCACATAACAATGAATAACTATTTTGAAGCCAAAGCTCTTTTATTCAGAGGATTAAAAAAAGGCGGTTTTGCTGTAATAAACAATGATGATGAATACGCAGAACGTTTTAAATCAGTAGTTCCCGACGGGGTAAAAATTTACACTTACGGCATAAAAAAAACAGCTGATATAACAGCTTCTGCTATAGATTTTTCTATACACGGCGCAGCATTTAACTGCACTATAAACGGGCATACAAGAAAAGTTAACTTGCAGATGAACGGTATGTTCAGCGTCTACAATGCTCTTGCCGCATTAACAGCAGGTATTGCAATGGGTTTTGAAGAAGATATCTGCGTAAAAGCTCTTGAAGAAACCAGAAGTGTGGACGGAAGGTTTGAGATAGTAAATAAACAGCCGCTTGTTATAGTCGATTATGCTCACACGCCTGACGGGCTGGAAAATGTACTCAAAGCTGCCGGAGAATTAACACCGAAAGACGCAAGACTTATATGTCTGTTCGGCTGCGGAGGCGACAGAGACGCAACAAAACGTCCCAAAATGGGTAAAATTGCTGATGAAAACGCTGATATTGTTGTCGTGACCTCTGATAATCCAAGAAGTGAAGATCCTCAGCTTATAATTTCGGATATTCTTGCCGGCATAAAAACAGTAAATACACGCAAAGTTTTTGTAGAACCTGACAGAAGAACAGCTATTTCCATGCTGAAAAATATAGCAAAAAATAATGATGTAGTTGTACTTGCCGGCAAAGGGCATGAGGATTACCAGATTTTAAAAGACAAAACCATACATTTTGATGACAGAGAAGAAGCAAGAAAAGTTTTTGGTTAAATAATCCGATCCTTTGTTACGGGTTTCGCCGGCAGTTTACCATTCCGTCAATAGCGCAGCAAGCGGTATAGGATATTATGGCAAAAATATTTATATTTATTTAATTTAGTGTCGCAGGTGCCGGCTGTCTTGAAATTCCTTCCCGCTCGCTGCTGTCGCTGACTACGCTCCGCTGTCGTCTGCTTCGCACCTCGCTCCCCGGGTTTCTCCCGTCCGGAATTTCGCTGTCTTGAAATTCCTTCCCGCTCGCTGCTGTCGCTGACTGCAGCAGGCACCTGCTCAAATTTGACTTATAATTAGATATTATATAATGTATGGGATAGTTTACACGATAATAAAAACTCTATAAAATATTACCAAGATAATAAACGAAAAGAATAAGCTATGAAAAAAGATGATTTAGATGAATTAGTAAATCTTATAGTCGCAGATACAGCCGCTAAACATAAAAAATATGAAAGCGTAAATAATAAAGCATTACAAGCATTTGAAAAAAATGATATAAATGATTTTATTAATATTTATAATCAACAAGTATCTTCAATAGATGAAAAAATCAATGCTTTATCAACGTTAATGCTAATTATTGATGATGCTGAAAAAATATTTAAATTTAGAAATGTTATATTAAATTCTGACAGCAAACACGAGGATTTTATTTATTTATATGATTATGCAATGTTTCAAAGCGGAATAATTTCTCCGGAAGAGATTAGTAAATCTGTTGAAGAGGGCACATACAAAAACAACCCTCTTGCATATGCTATAAAATCATTTTTTTACCGAGACGCACTGGATAGTTATGAATCCTCAAAATCAGCCATTGAACATGCAATTTTGTTAGAGCCGGATAATTTAGAATATAAACTGCTCCTAAAAGAATTAGAGTAATTTTATTGGCAAACAAAAGTCTACCCGGCGGAAAGTTGATTGAAAGCTGATATTTTACACAAAGAAGAATATGTTATGCAATTAAAAGACAAGTTAATAATTGAGAATTTTTAGCTTTCCTCTGTTCTCAAAAATCAAACCAAGTGTTCTTTTACAATAAACTAACTTAGTGTTTTGAAAATTTTTCAATAATATTGTTTGCAATTTTAACGGGAACAGTTCTATCCAACGCTTCCGGCAGAATATTATCAGTCGAAAGTTCATCTTCGGGCACCATCGACGCAATAATCAATGCGCTTTCCAGTTTTATTTCATCTGTTACTCTGTTAATTTTACCGTCAATCAATCCTTTAAACAGTCCCGGAAAAGCAAGAGAATTGTTTATCTGATTTTCAAAATCGCTTCTGCCGGTAGACATAATGTAAACTCCGGCATGTTTTGCTTCATCAGGCATAATTTCGGGTTCAGGATTTGCCAGAGCAAATACAACAGGTCTGTATTCCATTGATTTAACCATATCTTCAGTCAACAAACCGCCTTTTGACAGTCCGATAAATACATCAGCATTTTTTATTACCTCTTTTAACTCACCGCTTTCATTATTCGGGTTTGTTATTGATGCAAGTTCATCAAGGTATTTGTTATCATTTTTTCTCCCTCTGTATACAGCCCCGTTAATATCATCCATAACAATATTCTTTGCACCGGCATACAAAAGAAGCTTTGCAACAGCTGTACCTGCAGCTCCCGCACCGGCAATTACTATTTTTATATTCGAAATATTTTTGTCTTCAAGCACCAGTGCATTTAACAATCCGGCAAGAACAATTATCGCCGTTCCGTGCTGGTCATCATGAAATACCGGTATATCAAGAGTTTGTGACAGACAATTTTCTATATCAAAACATGCCGGAGCCGCAATATCTTCTAAATGTATTCCGGAAAATGAAGGAGCAAACATTTGTACGATTTTTATAATTTCTTCTGATTTTTGCGTTCTTACACAAAAAGACATTGAATCCACGCCGGCAAGTTCAGAATATAAAGCGGCTTTGCCTTCCATGACAGGAATAGACGCAAGTGCTCCTATATTCCCGTATCCCAGAACAGCTGTACCGTCAGAAACAATAGCAACAGGCTTATTCCTTTTTTCTTCCGTCAATTCTGTTTCTATAACACCACCTGCCAGTTCTCTCAATTGCAAAGAGCGTTCTTTCACCGTGCCGGAAAGTTTTGATGTATCTATCATAAATACATTACGGGCAATTGTTCCGAAAAATTCTTTTAAATCGGGAACATATCCTTTTAACACAGGTATTTCCACATCAAATTCAATATCTGTTACGTATTCCTCCATAAGCGACACGTCAATCGCACAAAAGTTTATATCAATATTTTCTATTGCAAATTTAAAATCTTCTTTTTGCGTTTCCATACTAACAACAAGCGGATATGCGTCTGTCAAAAGAGAGCTTTTTAAAAATATTGCACGGTTTAAAGCTTTTTCATAATCAAAAGCTATGACAGCAACAGAATTAATTCTGTTTGTATAAACCATTGATGCTTCAGGATTTTCAGCAATTTTAAGACAAGAAGCACCGACCCCGGGAGTATATACAAGGGACAATGTGTCTTTGTCTTCCACAGGAATTTTTGCAATAGTTTTAAAACCTTTAAATTGAGGCATATTAATCTCTCACTTTGTTTTCTTCACCTTTGATTAATCGTTTGATATTTTCTCTGTGTAACCAGATAATGTAAATTGCACCGGCTGCGCAGTAGACAATATATCCGGCAGGCTGCTTAAATATCCACATAAGAAACGGTGTCAGAGCCAATGCTATTATAGAGCCGAGCGAAACATATTTTGATACCCATGTGATTATCCCCCATACAACAGCTGTTATCAACCCAACGGGCAGAGACAGCGCAAGTATTGTTCCGACTCCGGATGCCACGGATTTTCCGCCTGTAAAGCCCAAAAATACAGATTTGCTGTGTCCCGCCAGTACTCCTACTGCTGCAACCACAGGAGTAATGCCATATTGAGCGTATTTTGTCAAAAATAAATATGCAATTATAACAGGAAAAGCACCCTTTATTGCATCAAGAATCATAACTGTAAAAAACCAGTTTCTGCCAAGTACCCTTTTTACATTAGTTGCACCTGTTGATCCGGAGCCTACTTTTCTGATATCCTGACCTGTTTTTGCTTTAACAATCAAATATCCTGTGGGTATTGAGCCAATAATATAGCCGATAAAAAGTGCTGTCAAAACCTGTATCATTTTTTATTCCTCAATTAATTATTGTGCATTACAGCCGTAAGATAAACTGAATTTATTTTACACTAAAACCGTTATTTTTAAAATCAGGACAAAAAGTATTAACCGTCAAAATAAAATTTACAAATTCTTGTATCAGCAAATATAATATGAGAAAATATTTTTAAAAGAGGTGACGTATATGGCAAAAAGGCTGTTGGTTGTAGATGATGATGATGAAATAAGAGAGCTGCTGGAATTTGACCTTGCTCATAGCGGATACTCAGTAGACACAGCTTCTGACGGAATGGACGGATTGAACAAAGCTGTTACAAATTCTTACGACCTTGTTCTGCTTGATGTTATGATGCCGAAGATGAACGGGTTTGATGTATGTCAGAATCTTCGAAAAGTAAAACCAGATATACCTGTATTGCTATTAACTGCAAAAGGAACAATCGGTGATAAAACACAGGGGTTTGATTGCGGAGCTGATGATTATCTGGTAAAACCTTTTGATATTCAGGAAGTTTTGCTCAGAGTAAAAGCTTTGCTGCGGAGAAATACAGACAGTTCAAACAGTGATCAAAGTTTTAAGCAGGAAATTTTAAAAATGGGAGATATAGAACTGTTCCCGGAATCGCTGGAAACAGCCATTGAAGGCAAAAAGATAAAGCTGACTCCTACAGAATTTGAAATATTATACTGTCTTATGCAGCATTTCAATGATTCCGTATCACTTGCCGTATTACTTGATGAAGTATGGGGTTATGATTCTGATGAAGATGTCAGAATGGTCAGAGTCCATGTAGGCGGACTCAGACAAAAAATAGAAAAAGACACAAAAAATCCTAAATATCTGCATACAGTTACAAATGTGGGTTACAAATTAACCCCGATGCCTGACAACGGAACGGAATAATGAAAAACAATATTAAATTCAAAAGGCTTAAAATAGTAGAACAAATAATTCTTGTACTGTTATTTGCCGTGATACTGCCGACAACGGTATGTGCGATTATTGTCAACAATATTAACCAGCATGCCGTCAGGAATGAACTGCAGTATTCCGCTTTAAGCATAGCGGAATCAATTGCATCTAATATTGAAACATTTTCTGAATCGGGAGAAGACGAGCTGAATCAAATTGTGTCGGCATTGCGAAACATACCTTCTGATTTTGGCAAAGAAATATTTTTAAAAGATGTTTTAAAAAATTCTAATCTTATTTCTGAGCTTTATATAGTTGATAAAGCTGATGAAAAGCTTTACAGACAATGGATTGATTATACTTTTTACAATAAACAGGATAAAAATATTGAAATACTGAAACGTATAGACGAAAATAAAGCGGTAATTGCAAAAATAGATATAAAAGTCTTTCAGGAACAGGTCTTTAATATATACAGAAAAGATGACAGACAAATATATATTTTGAATAAAGATAATAAACTCGTTGCCGCACACAATTATAATGAAAAAGATTTTAACCGTGTCACCTATGCACTCCCTAAAAAATTGGAAATAAATAGACCGGTAATTTTCGGTAAAGTAAAAAATCAGCCGCTTGCATATTTTAAACTGGATGATCCTGAAACAATTATAATTGTTAATACAACTCACCATATTACAAAAACGACAATAAATACCGCACGTTATAAAATTATTCTGGCTTTGTGTTTGTCTGCTTTATTTATCATATTTGTTGTCGGTATATACACATACTATCTTTATATAAATATAAGACAGCTTTTTAAAGGTATTATGGCGATATCAAAAGGTAATTACAAAAGAAAAATTCGTTTGCTGACGAGTGTTTTCACTCCGCATGAGACGGTATTTCTTGCAGAAGAATTCAATAAAATGACTGATGAAATTAACAATACATATAAAAAACTTAAACATACAAACAAAGAACTTAAAAAACTTGATGAATTCCGCTCTAATCTTATAGATACAGTCAGCCATGAATTCCGCACCCCGTTGACCAGTATAAAAGGGTATACATCAAGACTATTGAGACAGGACATACAACTTGATGAAGAAACGATCCAAAAATCTTTGAAAATCATAAAAAATCAATCGGAACGTTTGAGCAGGATGGTAGAAGATTTACTTGTGATACCGGACATAGAGGGTGCTAAATTAAATCTGAATATGCAGGAAGTAAATCTTTCCGATTCTTTAAATGATGCAATACTGTCAACAAAACATAAAGCACAAAGAGAAATAGTCATAAATAATCCGGAAAATGTAAGTGATGTAATTGCCGACACTGACAGACTGGAGCAGGTGTTTATAAATTTGATAGAAAACGCATACAAATATTCTTATGAAGATACAAAAATTACTGTTGATATAGCAAAGGAAAAAAATAACGCAGTTATAAAGATTACCAATGCTTACGATTATATTCCGCCTGATAAGCTTCAAAAGCTTTTCGGTAAGTTTACAAGAATAGATGATAAAACAACAAGAACGACAAGAGGCACGGGTCTCGGGCTGTTTATTGTAAAAGGTCTTGTGCTTGCTATGAGCGGTTCCATTGAATTGAAATCAACGAAAGACAATACATTCAGCGTAATAATTAAACTTCCCTGTGCATAATTTATACAGTAATTCATACGGGCATTTTATTTATTGAAAATTAAAAATGAGTCGCACTTATCAGACACAAACTGACATAACGATACCGTCGGATATTTACAACGCATTGAAAAAATCAGCTGCTTTGTCTGCACGAATAAATTGCTGATTCGGAAATCTTTTTGACAAATCATCTATGATATTGTAATATGCGTCGTTTACTATAACATATTTAATACCGTCACTTTTTAAAAACTTGTCTTTTCCTGACACTATTATAAAGGAACCGTCACGATACGCATGACCGCCTGCAGTACCGAGCCCTGCCCCTATCCCTGCCGCATCATCAGCTGCTGTCGCAAGAGGCGCTGTAAAAAATCCCCTGTTTTTGTCTATGCCCTTTGTTAAAAGGTTATTAAGCTGGCTTAGCTGATCGGAAACACCTGTTTTAGCCAGCCCGTGCGCATCAAATCGTGATGCAATTTGAGGATTTAAATCATTCAGATATACAAATGCATCCATGTTTACGCTGCATGGAACTTTGTTTCCGTTAAAAGCTTTATGGCAAAGTTTTTGTAATTCTTCTTTTGTAAAACCGTCTGATTTATTTATAAAAAGTGCATTTTTCCATTTGTTTATAATACTGTTTTCTTTTTTTAATAAAGTTACTTTATCCGAACCTGCATTTAGAGCTTTTGTCAAAAAAGTGTCAAATAATCCTTTTTCGCCTGTTTTATTAAATATATCATACAAGCCTTTAAGATTGCTGCGCTCCAGATATGACAATAACTCATTATGATTTAGTCTTGTTTCCAGTGTTTCAAAAATTTGAGTTATTGAATTTGTTTTTGCAGATAATTCATCAAATAGCCTGGTAACTTCTGTCAAAGGCTCATTTTCCAGATATTTTTGTATTTTTTTTGAGCTGTTTAAAATAATTTCATCACATCCGTCCAATATATAAGGATTGGACATAGAAAATCTTATATGCCGTGTACTTTGCATTCCGCTTAAATTATAAGGAGTACCCCTTAGAACTGACTGTAATATTTTTTTACCTGCTGATAAAATCATAAAATTTACCAAAACTAACCATATATATAAACAATAATTAATATAAAAAATTGCCAAAATTTTTATAAATTGTAATAATCATATTATGGAAAATATTTTTAATCTTGGAATTATAGGCGCAGGACCGGCAGGATACAGTGCTGCAATAAGAGCTGTACAAAAAGGCTTAAGCGTTGTACTCTTTGAAAAAGAGTCCATAGGCGGCGTATGTCTGAATAAAGGTTGTATCCCGACAAAGACAATTCTTCATTGTACTGATTTTTATAAAAGTTTAAAGAAAGCCGGAAAATTCGGAATAAATCTAGGTAAAGAAAATCCTGAAGCTGATTATGAAAAAATATTTAACAGGAAAAATGAAATTGTTATAAAGCTTCAAAAATCTCTGACAAAGCTTGTACAAAGCTATAACGTCAAAATTGTTAATGCTGAAGCAAGCTTTGTTGACAGCAATAAAATATTTGCCGGTGATGTGACTTATCAATGTGATAATATCATTATTGCAACAGGTGCAAAGCCCGCACAACTTACTGGTATTCAAACAGACGGACAATTTATATTAAACTCTGATGATCTTTTAAATTTGAATAATTTACCTCAAAATATTCTTATTATAGGTTCCGGAGCCATCGGGACAGAATGGGCAAGAATATTTAGTGCACTTGAAAAAAATGTCACAGTTGCAGAAATAGCTGACAGTCTCTTACCTGCAGCAGATACAGATGTTTCAAAAAGACTGGAAAGAATTTTTAAACAAAACAAAATAAAATTTTTTACCGGCACAAAAATAGAGAATATAGCCGGTAATTCCGTATTTTTTTCAAACGGACAAGTTCTAACCCCCGATATAATTCTATGTGCAGCCGGCAGAGTGCCTGTAATACCTTGCGGTTTGGAGTTTGTTCGTGATGGTTCTTTTATAAAAGTTAATGACAATTTTCAGACAAATTTTTCAAATATCTTTGCCGTCGGTGATATAAACGGGAAATTACTTCTGGCGCACAGTGCCATTCATCAGGCAATATCAGTTGTTGATTTTATTGTTGATAAAAAGCCTGTTTGTTTTGACAAAAACAAAATACCGTCCGTTATATACGGCAAGCCTGAAATATCCATGGTCGGTAAAACAGAACAAATGCTTTATGATACAGATTATAAAGTATCAGTTTTCCCGGTATCGGCTTTAGGCAAGGCATTTGCTGATGATGAGCTTGACGGTTTTGTAAAAGTATTATCAGTTGATAATAAAATAACAGGAGCTCATATTATATGTCCCGGGGCATCATCATTAATTCATCAGTTTGCGCTTATGATTGATAATGAATTAAAAACAGATGATATTTTAAATACTGTTTTTGCTCATCCTTCATATTCAGAGGCTGTATTTGAATCCATACTCGGGCTTGATGGAATGAGTCTTAGTCTGCCTAAAGTTTAAATATTTTCTTTTTCTTAATTTATCTTCAAATAATTTTGTACGCAAAAAGTTTTATTCTTTAATACCTCCCGTTGTATTTACAAAATTTAACACTTAGTCAAATTTTAGAGAAAAAAACTTTATATAAATGTCCGAGAAAAATTCGTGATAAGCCTCTGCGCAACAAAACAATCCTGTGAATTGTTTTGTGAGAGGGAAATGACGTGAACGAATTTTTTGAGTTTTTCATATTGTCAACTGACTCCGACTACTTGTTGAACCTGTGCAATAAGCAAGTTCAATATTTAACAATAAGTCCGGCACAGTCAACAAGCGCATGGGGTCACTTCCGTAAAATGCTAGACTCGGCGCCACTCGCACTCCGTGTACCACTCCTACAAGCGAGGTCCCACTCAGACAGTCTTTGTTCACTATACGTGAAGACATTTTACACGAAATCAAAGCCCTCTCACAAAATTTGACATTTAGTCAACTTTTGTTCGGCAGAGTCTCCATCCGAAACAAGCCACAGCGAAGTAAAAGGTGAGTTTTCCGCAGCGTCTGATTACAAGAAAACGGAATCAAACGGGGCTGACGAATGAAATGAAGGAACGCCCCTTGTGGAGCCGGACGTTACTCCGGCGGAACGTCTGATTACAAGAAAGCGGAATTCCGGACGGGTGAAACCCGGAAAGTGAACTGTGAAGCTGACGACAGCGGAGCGTAGGCAGCGGCAGCAGCGAGCGGGAAGGAATTATAAGACAGCCGGCGGCAAATGCAACACCGGATTAGATTAAGACAAAAATTTTTTTGTTTGTTTGTTATTTGTGTAAACAGGAGATTAGACAAATGGAAATACGAAAAAGCTTTATTAATCGCACAAATACAAACTTTAAAGGTGCTTTTATACTTAAAAATGCAAATCAATCCGTAAAAGATAAGGTTCCGCATATTATAAAACAGGGACGACAGATTTTTTACAATATAAAACATGACGGTGACATTGTTCTGGTTGTAAGAGACAAATATGATAAACGGGTATGTGAATTTATAAACAATGAAAAAACAGCTTTTGAATATTATCCCGAAATATCTACAAAAAGCGGATTGGACGATGAAATACCCGAAGGATTAAAAAAATTGCTGAATACAAAAAACAATTGTGTAATAAGTAATTTGAATATTTTAAATAAATTTTTATTAAGTGGAGTAGTGCACTTAAAACGGCAGATAGAATATCTGCAAGAGGCTTTAAATACATTGCGCTTAAATGTGGAAAAATTAAAAATTAAAATAGATAACAAAGGTATTTTTGTTATCAGAGATGAACAAAAACAGCGTACAATCAAATCTTCCGGAATCCATGGCGGCTGTACCTACGTCTGTGTTATACCGGATTCCAAATGGCAGGAAACAGGACGCTTTTTAGTCGGAAGAAACGGTAAAGAAATTATAAAAGAATATAATACCCCTAATGAAATTTTAGAATTTAATAAAAAGTTTAAAAAAATTATAGCAAAGTAGTTTCTTCGTACAGTATAAATTTTAAAGCAAGCAGTACGCATAATGATACCTGCAGGGAAAAACACCGTCTCAGACATTTTCATATTGTCAACTGACTCCGACTACTTGTTGAACCTGTGCAATAAGCAAGTTCAATATTTAACAAT
>CALVCQ010000027.1 GCA_944326115.1 Candidatus Gastranaerophilales bacterium
CCCGGGGAGCGAGGTGCAAAGCTGACGACAGCGGAGCGTAGTCAGCGGCTGCAGCGAGCGGGAAGGAATTTCAAGAAAGCCGGCACCTGCGACACCGGATTAGAATAGTAACGGGTTTTTATATTTTATATATTTTAGTTTTATTCAAAAAGATATTAGCAACCCCCAACTTCCTAAGATTGCTTAAAATTTGTGCTGGCGGCAGGCATCCATATAGATTTCAGATGGTTCAGATGTCCTTTTCTTCTAAGTTCAGCTATTGCCGCATTTACCTGTGCTTTTAAAGCTGCACTCTGTGGTTCTTTTCTAAACGCAACAGCATAAGCATCCTGAGAATATCGCTGAGGCAGAATCATAAACTCCGGATGGTCCATAACAAAACCTGCCAGAATACTGTCATCAGAGGTCATCGCCTCAGCTTTTCTGTCTAAAAAAGCGTTAAAAGCATCCTGATATGTCTTATACCCTTGCAGCATAACCTCGGGTGCAAAGTACCTTATATTCTTTTCACCTGTAGTACCAAGTACAATAATAACCCTTCGTCCGTTTAAATCACCGACTGTTTTTATTGCAGTGCCTTTTCTTATCATTATTGCCTGTCCAACGTAATAATAAGGTAACGAAAAATCCACCACTTCCATTCTTTTTGGATTAATCGTCATTGTCGCAATTATCATATCTACTTCGCCAGAATTAAGTTTAGAAATACGATTTGATGCATTTACCTCGACAAATCTAACCAGTCTTTCATTGCCAAGTATTCTTTTTGCCATAAGGTGAGCAATATCTATATCATAACCCTGCAGTTTACCGTTTTCGACAAAGCCGAACGGTTTAGAATCATACTTTACACCGACAACCAGCTCTCCTCTTTTTTTAATTGCTGACAGAGTATCTTCTTTTTCCTGCTGTTTTTTTGTACATCCGGTCAAAACAAATACCGATGTAATAATTAAAAATAATAAAAATTTCTTACACATAAACTATCCTTTATTAAAGAAACAGCCATCTTGCTACTGCAACAGCAGTAATTATTCCGATTATATCAGCAAAAATACCAGCACACAAAGCATGGCGAAATTTTTTTATTCCTACTGAACCAAAATATACTGCAAGTACATAAAAAGTTGTCTCAGAGCTTCCGACCATAATTGCAGCAAGTTTTGTCACATAAGAATCCGGTCCGTAGTTATCAGCAATTTCCGAGAACAACCCCAAAACCGCACTACCTGATAAAGACCGGATAATCATAACCGGCAGAATATCAACTGGTATTTTAAAATAATCAAGTACACCCGACAGAAGATTTGCAGCTATATCAATTGCGCCCGAGGCTCTCAGCATAGAAACAGCAACCATAATTGCCAGCAAATACGGAAGAATATTTACAGACACTTTTAAGCCGTCTTTTGCCCCGTCAACAAACACTTCATATACGGGAATTCTTTTTATAAGCCCCCACAAAAGCGTGATAAGAATCATAACAGGGATAAGCCAAACGGAAATGTTATACACAACTGTTTTAATCATTGGCTTTTTCTCCGTCTTTAGTACTTATATTTTTATTCACCCCAATTTCTTGAGGAGTCCAGAATTTCTCCAATACTTTTACAATTACAATTGCAAATACAAAAGTTATCGTTGTCACAATCAATGTCGGAAGTATTATAACCGCCGGATTTTTTTCTCCGCACGCAGCCAGCACTGCTATAACTGTAGCCGGAACAATCTGCCAGCCTGCTGTATTCATAGCCAGAAGCGTACACATATCATTTGAAGCCGATTCCTTATCTTTATTCAAATTTTGCAGCTTTTTCATCGCTTCTATACCTATCGGAGTTGCTGCATTAGAAAGCCCGAATGCGTTTGCAGTAAAATTCATTGCTATATCACCTATTGCAGAATTATCTTTAGGGACATCCGGAAAAAGTTTTTTTGCAACCGGCTCTAAAAGTTTTGAAATAAAAGCAACAAGTCCTGCTTTTTCGGCAATTTTCATAACACCGAGCCAGAAAGCCATAATACCTGCCAGATAAATAGCAACTTCTACAGCTTTTTGCGCTCCGGACATAACAGCGTTTACAACAGCTTCAATTCTGCCGGTAAATACAGCAGAAACTATTGATATTAAAATAATCAAAAACCATATATAATTCATGATTTTATTGTGGCAAAATCAACCCGAAATGGCAAATATATGTAGTTTCTTATAAATTAACTTCCGTAGCCGTAAGAGGTGCACCTATTACACGTTCTAAGTTTGCAGCTGATATATGATACTGCATAAGAGTGTTATAGAATTGAAGTTTTGCATTTTGATACGTAATCTGGGCATCTTTAATTTCAATAGCATCACCGAGACCTGCTTTGTATCTGCCGGCTGCCAGATCATATCTTTCTTTTGCAACATTCATTGAAGCTCTGGCAACAGGGATTGACTCCTGTGCGTTTTTCAGCTGAATATAAGCCTGTTTTACATCCAGATACAATTTTTGGCGCTGTGTCTCATAATCAGCCTGATCTTTTTTGTAAGTCAAAGTTGCTTCATCAACACGCTGTTTTAAAAGCAAGAGATTCAAGTTTGTATAAGAAATCTGCGCACCAAGCTGATATCCGTAATCTTTACTTGGCTCGCCGCCTCCTCTTGAATAAGAACCGAATCCGGTGATATCAGGAAGGAAAGCAACTTTAGCAGATTTTACAAGAAGTTTTGAACCTTCCATTTTCTTTTTAGCTGCAAGCAATGTTGGATTCTGGTCACAGGCTATTTTTAATGATTCATTAAAGGAAATATCATATCTTCTTTTGTCCAGTCTGTCCTGTATCTCGAACTTTTCAAATTCAGGAACGCCCATTGCATTAGTAAGCTGTGCAAAGCCTGTTTCTACAGCGTTTTTTGCCTGAACTAAAGTAAGCTTTGTATTATCTAAATTAAGTTCAGCCGTAGAAACATCAATTTTAGCCTTACTTCCTATTGCATAGTAAGCCTTTGCCTGCTCAAGATGTATTTGATACTGCAAAACGGAATCTTCATAAACCTGAACCTGCTGCTGTAGGAACAACTGATTGTAGTATGCATTTTTAACCTGATAAACAACATCGTTAATACTTGATTGCAATGTCTCACGTGATGCCTCGTAGGTCTTTTTTGCAATACCTGCCTGAGCGCCTGTTTTACCAAAGTCATAAATCAAAAGATTAACGCCGATATTTGGTGTATACCATTGATTATATTTTTGCATCGGAAATTTAAAGTTTGTAACAAGCATATCGTTTCTTGAATAGCTTGCAGATGCATTCAATGTAGGAAAATAGTTTGACCACGCCTGAGCAATCTGGTTTTTATAGATATCTTTGCTGATTAACTGTGACAAAATTGAAGGGTTATTTTCAAGAGCGATTTTTACACAATCATCTACAGATATAATACGTGTCGTAGAAACTGAGCCTTCGACAGCTGCTGTGGAAGAAAAGACATCTGCTTCGGGAACATTTTCTGTTTTTTCTGCCGGGTGTTTAAGTATAATTTCTCTTTCTTTAGGCTCATTAGCACCGTTTTTATTTTTCTTTGATTTTTTATTTTTTACTTTCTTTTTCTCTGAAACCTGTTTTTCGTTATTATTTTTTACCTTTTTCTTACCTTTATCGGATTTTATAATTATTTTTACGGAAGGCTGCGTTTCATGCGTTTTTGCAGTTACAACGGAATCGTCATATTTTTCTTTCTTATCTTTCTTAGACTTTGTATCATTTTTAGATTTTTTTGTGGTTTTAGATTTCTTGTCTTCTTTTACCTTTTTAGTCTCATTAGATTTGACAGACTTCTGTTTCTGATTAACTTTATTGTCCTTATTCACAACAGCATCTGCCTTTTGTTCAGGCTGTTTATTTTCCGGTTGTTTTACGGTCTGAGTATTTTGTTTTGTATTTACGGCAGGCTTTTCATTTGCTTTTACCTGCGTACCAGTATCTGATTTTTTAACGGTTGCTGTACCTGCCGGATTTACCGGATTTGCAGATTTATTATCAGCATTTGCTAGTTTTTGTATCTCAGAAGTTGTCTTTTGTTTATTGACTGCCTGTTGTTGATACGCAGTATTTTTAGCAGATTCTGTTTTTTTTACTACAGACTTTTGCTGCGGTTGTTTTACATTTGTTTTAGTAGTATTATTCTGAGCAATTTTTGTATTCTTTTGTTCTGTTTTATTTGATTTTACAGTTATTTGTACTTTCTTATCTGCTGTTTTTTCTGTTTTCGACTGCTTTACAGTTTCATTTTTTTTTGCAACATCAGATTTTATCTTATTGGAAACAGAAAGTCGATTTTTCGTATTAAGAAGCTGATTATTATCCGCAGAAGATTTTTTCACTGTTTGAGGAGTTTTAGATTTCTTTGTGTCTGCTGCATCTGTTTGTTTTTTAAAGATGTTCAAATTCATAGACAGAGCATACTCACAGTTTAAGGATAAAAGCCCTGAAATCACGAATGTTATTATTAATGTCCTTATTATCTTTTTCATTTTTTCCTCAATTTTTGCGGGTTTATAATATTATTGTTTCAATTTTCACCCTTTTCAAGATTATCAAGATTGTCGTGTTTCTTTTTATTCATAACTTTATCAACAAGGTGCTGAATAATTACATAGAAAGCAGGAGTCATAACAGTACCTATTGTACCTGCAGCCAGCATACCGCCGAATACTGTAGAACCTACTGAAATTCTTGAAGATGCACCGGCACCGTGAGCAAGAATCAATGGAAGCATACCTACAACAAACGCAACTACGGTCATCATAATAGCCCTGAACCTTATTCTTGAAGCTTCAACAGCAGCATCTTCGATAGACATACCGTTTTCTTCGTGTAAAACCTTCGCAAACTCTACAATCAAGATAGCCTGCTTTGCCGCCAAACCGATAAGCATAATCATACCGACCTGAGAATAAAGGTCAAATGCCTGACCCATTATTAACTGGAATAATAACGCACCTGCTGCTGCAAGAGGACAGATTAAAAGCACCGCAAACGGAATTGACCAGCTTTCATACAAAGCTACAAGGAACAGATATACGAAAGTCAAAGCAAGAGCGATAATCGTAGTGGTCTGACCGCCGGATTCTATTTCCTGTTTTGATGTACCTGACCACTCATAGCCCATATCCTTAGGAAGTGTTTTTGTAGCAACCTCTTCCATAGCTTTCATTGCTTCACCGGAACTTCTGCCGGAAGCCGGCTGACCTGAGAATTGTACACTTGTGTACTGGTTATATCTGGTAATAGAACCTGCACCTACTGTTTGTCTCAAAGATACGACGGTTGTAATCGGAACCATTACACCGGAACTGTTTTTAACATATATACCGGACAGGTCATCTGCATGGCGTCTGAATCTCTGCTCCGCCTGCATCTGTACTCTGAATACACGACCAAGTTTATTAAAGTCATTTACATAATATGTACCGAGAGTTGATGACAGCGTACTGTAAAGTTCCTGCAGGTCAATGCCCTGAGCCAGAGCTTTATGATAATCAATATCAACAATATACTGAAGCATATTTGCCTGATACTGGGTATATACGTTAGACAATCTCTTATCCTGATTAGCCGCAAGCATAAGCATATTTGCATACTGCTGCATTTCCTGCGGAGTATACTCAGCTTTTGAAAGCATCTGAAACTCAAAACCGCCCAGCATACTCATACCCGTGATAGCAGGAGGTGAAAACACACCAATTTGTGCTTCTTTTATCTGTGCAAATTCGCCTCTTATTCTTCCAAGAATTGCATTTGCAGACAAATCGGTTTCTTTGCCCTGAATTTTTCTTACTATTTTCTGGAATATATTAAACTCACGTTTGCTCCACTCGTCTAATCTGATTACGAGAAAGGCTTCATTTGAGGGTCCCATACCTACAAAAACCAGCCTGCCTTCAACACCCTCTGTTTTTTGGAGAATTTCATCCATCATCTCTGTAACTTCTGTTGTTCTTGCAATAGAAGCACCTGCCGGCAAGCTCACCTGAGCCATCAATACAGCCTGATCCTCATCAGGAATAAAGCCGGTCGGAATAATTTTAAACAAAGCTAACATCAAAATGATAATGCCAGCAAATACAGCAAGTGTAAGTTTCTGGTTATGTACAAATTTTTCTACAAAATGAATATAAATATCCGTCAGTTTCTGGAAATAAACGTTAAATTCGGTAAATACCCATTTTATAGCTGCTGAAATTTTGTTAGACGGCTTTCTGTTAGGGTCTTCGTGTCTTAAAATAATAGAACACAATGCAGGAGAAAGCGTTAACGCACAAACAGCAGACAGAGCAATTGATACTGCGATACAAACCGCAAACTGTTTGTACATCAAACCTGATAACCCCGGCATAAAGCTGACCGGAACAAATACCGCCATCAATACAAGTGCCATTGAAACAAGGGCACCGCCGATTTCCTGCATGGTAATCTGCGTTGCCTCAACAGGAGATTTTCCGTCTTCTAAGTGCCTTTTTACGTTTTCAATTACAACAATAGCATCATCAACTACTGTCGCAACCGCCAGCACCATAGCAAACAAGGTTAAAAGGTTAATTGACATATCAAATACAGGCAAAGCTGCAAAAGTACCGATTAAAGATACAGGAATTGCAATCAAAGGTACCAGAGTGGCTCTCGGGTCGCCTAAGAAAATAAAGATGATAGCAACAACGATAATAGATGTTTCTATAATAGTCTTAACAACCTCTGACATGGACTCTCTGATAAACAGAGTATCATCATGCACCATTGAAAGTTCCATACCGTCCGGCAGCGTTTTTGAAACCTCTGCCATTTTTTTCTCAACTGCGTTTACAATTTCAATAGCATTTGCACCAGGAATCTGGATAATCTGCATCAATGCAGCCGGTTTTCCGTCAACTTTACCGTTTCTTGAATATGTCTCAGAACCGAGTTCAACTCTTGCTATATCTTTTATTCTTATACTTGAGCCGTCCTGATTTGATCGGACAATTATATCTTCAAATTCAGCAGGTTCTAAAAGTCTGCCTTTAGTTCTTAATGTAATCTGAAATCTTTGTTTGTCAGGTCCAGGCTCCTGCCCCAGTGCACCGGCAGAAACCTGCACGTTTTGTGTTGTAATAGCTTTTTGAACTTCTGATACTGAAACATTTAGGTTAGCCATCTTTTCAGTATCAAGCCAGATTCTCATAGAATAGTTGCCGGCACCGTAGACACCTACTTCGCCGACTCCGGGTAAACGTGCAATTTCATCTTTAATATAAATGGATGCATAGTTTGTAACGTCAAGCTGTGAATATCTTCCGTCAGTAGATGCCAGATTCAAAATAGCAACACCGGCTCCGGATACCTGCTGTTTAGCAGTTACACCGAGTCTTCTTACATCTTCCGGAAGTTTTGGCTCTATCTGCTGAATTCTGTTTTGTACGTTTACAAGGTCGATATTTCTGTCAGAACCGACCTTAAAATATATTTGAAGTCTGTAGGATTCGTCAGAGCTTGTTGAAATCATATAGATCATGTCTTCAACACCGTTAATCTGAGATTCCAGCAAAGATGCAACGGAGGATTCAACAACATCCGCACTGGCACCGGGGTATGAAGCACTAACCGTAATCTGAGGCGGTGTAATGTCGGGATATTTTTCAAGCTTTAGCCCTGTCATGGCAATAAAGCCGACAAGCGTGATGAATATGGATATTACAATTGCAAATCTCGGCTTTTTAATAAAGAAATATAAGTCTTTTTTATCTGTTTTTTGCTGATTATTTTCCATCTATTATTTATTTTCCTTTGCGGCTTTGTCAGCTGCATCTTTGTCAACAACTACATTTGCGCCGTTTCTGAGTCTTTGGAAACCTTTTGTAATAACTCTTTCACCAGGCTGTAGACCTTCATCAACAACCCATTTGTCATCCACCTGATTAGAAATTTTTACAAACTTCTGTTCAGCCTGACTCTTGTCGTTAACTACCCATACATAAGTCCCCTGCGTACTGTCTGAAACTGCTATCTGAGGAACAACAACAACCGGAACAGTTTTTTTTGAAACCGCTATTACATTGATAAAATCACCCGGAACAAGAAGGTGATCCTTGTTTTCAAAAACAGCACGCATAGCAATTGTACCTGCTGTCGGGTCGACGACGTTATTTACAAATTCCAGCTGACCTTTTTCTTTGTATTCTGTACCGTCAGATAATTTTATAATTACATCCGTACCCGGTATGCTTCCTTTTTGAAGAACGAGTCTTCTTTTCATATATCTGAGATAGTCCTCGCTCTTTACATTAAAATATGCATAAATAGGACTTACTGAAACAATCCTTGTTAATGCGCCGGACTGAGGGTTTACAAGGTTTCCTTCTGTAATCAAAATCTTGCCGACTTTGCCGTCAACCGGAGAAGTAATTTTTGTATAGCTTAAATTCAATTTTGCAGCGGCAAGGTTTGCTTTATTAACATCTAAAGTTGCTCTGTTCTGGTCTCTTGTCGCAAGTGCCTGATCGTAGTACGACTTACTTACAAAGTCATTTTTTACAAGTTCCTGCGCACGAACGAGTTCTTTCTGTGCATTTACAAGAGCAGCCTGTGCCTGTCTCACTGCCGCTTCCGCCTGCTGCACCGCAATAATATATTCATTGGGCTGAATCAAAAACAGAGTCTGACCTTTTTTTACGTAAGCACCTTCTTTAAAGTAGCTTTTCTGCAGCCAGCCGTTAATTCTCGCTACAACATCCACGGAATATTTAGCTTCAATACGACCCACAGATTCATTTCTCGGGTAAATATCTTTTGTTGTTACCATAGCAACATCAACAGGAGTCGGCTTTTTACTCTGCTCTGCCGCAATTTTATCCGCAATATAACCGGCAACTTTATTAAAAACAACAGGGACAATAATTATTGCAGCAATTATTATCCATATTAACTTTTTCTTATTCATTACAATTAATCCTCGTGATGTGCAACTATAATTGTTAGCATAACAACAATTTTATACTATGGCAACACTTTTACAATAGTACAAAAGGATGATTGTAACAGCCTGCAAACTAAGTAAAAATGCAATTTAGGAATAAATAACAACCATACCGATTAATATACCGATCATAACAAAAAAGGCAGGTAATTTGCTTCTGTACATCAGAATAGACTGCGGCAGAATCTCGCCGAATACTACATAAAGCATTGCACCGCTTGCAAAACCAAGACTTAAAGCAAGCCCCAAAGAGCCAATATCACCTAGCCAATAACCTATTATGGCACCGATAATGGTAGGAGCACCGCTAACACCTGTAACAAGTATAGCCATACGTCTTTTTACGCCGCCATTTATAAGAGGAACCGCTATTGCCATACCTTCCGGTATATTATGCAAACCTATTAATATCGCAATCACCAGCGCAGAACCCTGCATTACTCCGTTTGTATTTGCAAATGAAGCACCTATTGTCATACCTTCCGGAAGATTGTGCAGCGCAATTGCACAAGCCATAATTACACCTGCTACAAATAATGAAAATCTTGTATCGTTCTTTTTTATATGTACGGAAAGATGGTTGCTGTGTATAATTTCATCAAGGTCATCCGCTGTCTCGGGATGTTCTTTATCAATATGAGAAACTTCCTTATTCGTTACACGGTCAATAAAAAGATTTAAAAGATAAACCACTCCCGCCCCGATTGCAATTGCAAGACTTACAATATACACATTAGTTTTTGTTTCTATAGCACTGACAATAAGATCAAAACAAACAATCGCAACCATAACTCCGGCAGCAAAGCTTAAAAGCAGACTTGCTGTTTTATTAGAATCTCTTTTAAAAAGAGCTCCTATAGCGCCGCCCAATCCTGTACCGCCGATTCCGGCAAGCGCAGTTGCCTGTATAAGTATCCAGAATTTTTCCAATTTATTCTCCTTAAGCTAACAGCTGCATAAACTTTAAAGTAATTTTATTTATAATATCAGCTGTAATTGTCTAATATGGTTTTGCAGTTGACGGCGACAGCTTCCCTCCTGCCTGCAGATGGACGGACAGCAGAATCTTGCCGCCAATTTTTTTTAAATACTATTAACTGCAAATTTATTGTTTAATAAAACAACCTGTATGTAAAGCCCTTAACGAATTTAAAACAGCAATCAAGGCAACACCCACATCGGCAAAAACAGCACCCCACATAGTTACAAAACCGATTGCACCTAATAAAAGAAATAACAATTTTACACCGATTGCAAAAACTATATTCTGCTTTACAATGCTCATTGTATTTTTAGCAATTTTTACAGCAGCAGGAACCTTGGAGGGCTTGTCATCCATTATCACGACATCAGCAGCCTCTATTGCCGCATCAGAACCCAGCGCCCCCATTGCAATACCGACATCCGCTCCGGCAAGAACCGGGGCATCATTTATTCCGTCACCTACAAAAATTACTGATTTATCCTTATTTTTATTGCGGATAAGCTCTTCTGTTTTTTCGACTTTATCTGCCGGTAAAAGCTGCGCATAAAATTTGTCCACGCCTAATTTTTTTGAAACAGATTCAGCTGTTTTTATTGTATCTCCTGTCAGCATTACAGTCCGGCAAGCAAATTTCTTTATTTGGGATATAGCTTCTTCCGAATCTTCCTTTGGTTCATCTGAAATTACTATATACCCGAGATACTTATTGTCTTTTGCAGTATAGACCACAGTGCCCGATTCTTCAGCCTCTTTATATTTAACACCATAAAGCGCCATAAGTTTAGCGTTTCCCGCAAGCACTGTTGCACCATTGATATTTGCTTTAACACCGCTTCCGGCAATTTCTTCTATATCTGAAATTTCATTTGTATTAATTTCTTTTCCGTAAGCAGTTTTCAAAGACAGAGCTATCGGGTGGTTCGAATAGATTTCAGCAGCAGCCGTATATTTTAAGAGTTCCTCTTCATTTCCGTTTTGCGCCGCAATTTTCGTTACATTAAATGTACCTTTTGTAAGAGTTCCTGTCTTGTCAAAGACAACAGTATCGGGTTTTGAAAGTAATTCCAGATAAGTACTGCCTTTTATCAATATGCCGCACCTGGATGCACCGCCGAGTCCGGCAAAAAATCCAAGGGGAACGGATATTACAAGTGCGCATGGACATGATATTACAAGAAATGTCAGTGCTCTTGCAAACCATATACTAAATTCAGCCCCTGTAAGCAAAGGAGGAATAACCGCCAGGGCAGCTGCCCCCAGAACAACTGCAGGAGTATAATATCTTGCAAATTTTGTAATAAAGTTTTCTGCTTTTGCCTTTTTTGAAGCCGCATGCTCAACAAGTTCAAGAATTTTTGATACGGTTGATTCAGCAAATTCTTTTTCAACACGGATTTTTAAAACCCCATTGGTATTTATACATCCGCTTACAGCCTTATCATTTTCTTTTAACTCTACAGGTATAGACTCTCCTGTTAGAGCAGAAGTATTAACAGACGCTTTTCCTTCTGTTACAATTCCGTCCAATGGTATTTTTTCACCGGTTTTTACTATAATTATATCTCCTTTTAAAACATCAGCGGGTGATTTTTTATAAATTTGTCCGTCCTTATCCTCAACATTTGCATAATCAGGACGAATATCCATAAGCTCTGTGATAGATCGTTTTGATTTTTCTACAGCCATATCCTGCAAGAATTCGCCTAATTGATAAAGAACCATTACCATTACTGCTTCGGGGTACTCTTTTATTGCAAAAGCTCCTAGAGTAGCTATTCCCATAAGAAAATTTTCATCAAAAAAATCACCTTTTATTATATTTTTTACAGCTTTATACAAAACATCCCAGCCAGCAATCAAATATGCAATAACAAAAGCCGCAATCTTCAATATTCCGGTAAAATGAAACAATATAGCAGCAGCTAAAAAAATTAAAGCTAAAATAAGTCTGTAAATTCTGGTTTTACGGGTTGTCGCATTATGCTCGTGAGTATGGCAGCAATCACACATATTGCAGCTCCTTTCAATTGAATAATTGCTCAACTATATTTCTATTATGATTGAACAATTGTTCAATTGTCAAGTGAAATAAACGCAAATTAAACAATTCTTAACACGATTGAACAATCATTCAATTATGTTATAATAAAATTATGATTAACAATGAAGATAAAAAATCAGACTGCATGCCGGTAAATGCAGAGTTAATAAACAAAATCAAGCCAAACATGCCTGATATGAGCCTGTTATACGAATTATCCGATTTTTTTAAAGTTATGGGCGACGGAACACGAATTCAACTTTTGTGGGCATTAGAGCAGAGCGAAATGTGCGTCGGCGATCTTGCTGTGCTTTTAAATATGACAAAATCTGCAGTTTCCCACCAGCTCAAAGTTTTAAGAACGGCAAAGCTGGTAAAAGCACACAAAAAAGGAAAAAATGTATACTACGCATTGAACGATTCACATGTAAAAGATATTTTTGAACGTGCGCTTGAACATATTTGCGAATAAACTATCTAATCCGGTATCACATAGCCGGCTTAGGTTTACATCTCGTGCAAATAACGAAACTGACTACAGACGCAGTCTTATCACGAATTTTCTCGGACAATTATTGTTTAACAAACATTTTATCTTTGTCTGATAATTTCCGAAGAACTCTGCACGGATTGCCGGCAGCCACGACATCGGACGGGATATCTTTTGTCACAACACTGCCGCCGCCGATTACCGTATTATCGCCTATTGTAACACCCGGCATAACATGAACACCGGCGCCAATCCATACATTATTTCCGACAAATATAGGCTTTGCATACTCAAGAAGTGTATTTCTTTCTTTTGCATCAAGAGGATGTGCAGCGGTATAAAAACCGCAATTCGGAGCGATAAATACATTATCTCCAAATTTCACTTTCGCACAATCCAGAATAGTAAGATTATGATTTGCATAAAAATTATCACCGACTTCTGTGTTATACCCGTAGTCCACATACAAAGTTGATCGAATAAAAGCATTTTTTCCGACTTTGCCAAAAATTTTTTTCATCAAATTGTCTTTTTCCGCTCTTTTTGAGGGCGGCAAACTGTTAAACAAAAAAGCCAGCTCTTCTGCATTATCTCTGTCTTTAGTAAGCTCTGCGTCTGTTGCATCATATAATAAACCGTTTATCATTTTTTCTTTTTCGGTCATATAACCTCTCCAATACTTTAATAATCAGTCTCAAACAAAAATATACATAAAAAAGCCGGACATTAGCCGGCTTTTAGATTTGGAAATCGTCCAAATCTCCTCCCAATCAATTTTATCAATTTCAATGTTTTTATTAAAACACTGTAATAGTGTTTTGTGAAGGCTTTTTATCAAATTAAAACGTAACGTTTTTTTTACAATCATGAAAAGTAGCGCTGTATCATGGTTTGCATGATATTAATTCATGTAATATTTGTTAACAATACACGGAATATCCGGTGTAAAAGTTACAATTATTTTTTAATTTTATATATTTTAAATTCCGCAGGTTTCAATTCCCCGAAATGTAAAACAGTTTCCGGATTATCAAATTCAACCTCTACAAAATTACTTTCTCCGGCTTTATCCGACTCGTTATATACATATTCGGATACAATTGTATAATCACAGGGAAGATTTACTGTCTTGTCATAAACACTTTGCCCTTCTTTGATATAAGTATTTGTATAGCCATCCTGTTGTGTTTCAGTGATTTTTTCTGTCGGAGAGCTAAAGTTTGCAACAACAAGAAGAGATTCTTTAAGAGGATTTTTAGAAATCATCCAGCAAGAAAAACCGTCATTCTCCTGCGTTATTATCTGTGCTTCACCTTCCCTGGTAAGAATATTTTCCAGAGCAAATTTATTTATTGCATTAAATTTGTTGAAGAATTTCAGATTATCAGTTCTCGGCATAGATATTTCTGCGCCGATAACGCTTTCTATACCTCTTTTTGTAAATGATTCATCTCCATCAATAAACATAACCGGTCTTTGAGCCTTTTTCCCGCCCGGCAAAAATTTGTACTTAAACCACTTAAATATTGCTCCGGTTTCGCCCAATTGTCCGGGATACTGGTCAATGGAACGAAATTCGCCGTCTTGATTATTATAAGTTTTTAGTATTGAAAGACAACCGGTAAGCTCATTTGTATGCTCCGAGTTGTACTGTTCAAGCTCTCTGTTGTCATCAACAATAGACTGCGGATTTTTGCTGAATTGAGAAATGATATCATTCCCCCAGAGAATATCAAAAGCCATGTCTTCATGATATTCCCTGTAATATCTGTCCCAGAGCATATATTCTGCAAGCGTTGCAAAGTGTTTTACCTGTTCTTTCAACGCTTTATTAGCCTGACCGAGCACATATCTCGGCGCTCTGTAACTTATCGGTTTGCCGTCATTTTCCGATACCCTGTCAACAATATGATCTATATGGTCAACTCTAAATCCGTCAAAGTTATAATCTTTTTGAAGTTTTTTCAGATAATCAATATAAACATCAATAGTATGCTGATTGTATTCTCCTGTTTCAAGATAAACAAAATAATACGGAGTCTGGCAATCTAAGTTTGCAAAATTTGTAACATCTTCTCCGTTGTAATCATAATGTTTAAAAACCGGATAATCACCTGTTTCAGCCATTTTATCAAAGACAGGCGTTCCCGATGAACACCACGCTCCGCCCGGTGCAGGCCAAAGCCCTTCTTTTATAAGTGCTTGTATCGTTTCTGCCTGCTTTGTTATATCTTTTTCTTCTGATTTGTCCGAAGTGTTTAATTTATTTATTTTCGAAATAATATCTTTTGCTCTTTTTTGAATTTTAATTTGCTCATGCTTTGTCATCATAGAATCAGAAAAGGATTTTTTCTTCGGCTGGATTATTTCCTCGAATTTGTCATACACTGCCTGATAATGTTCTGCTAAATCGCTTGAGCCCTTTTTTAAAGTTGCTTTATAAATATCTCTTACTATTTCAACATCTTCCGCTTCAAAATCGTCTTTTATTTTTTCTGCTGCATCATCAGCTTCTTTTTCAATTTTTGATATTAAATCATTGACATCAAACCATCTTGCAACAGAAGGGTCTGCCAGCACCATTTTGGAAAATCTGCCGGTCTGAGGAAGCACATCATAAATCACACAGTGCCCTGCAAGCTGAGCAAGTTTCACAAAAAGCTGGACCTGCTGTTTTGTATCTAATCCAATATACTTTGTTACATCTTTGTCTTCAAGATTAGGACTAACCTCTGTACTCACAGGGAGATAGGCACAGCCGAATTCTCTTGGATGAAACGGTATAAGATAAACTGTTGTGGAAAGTACACCTTTTTCCGGAATGCCGCACGGTAAAATCAATACCTGTCGTAGCCAGTCAATAAGTTTTCCGGTATCTTTAGTTTCATTGCCGTTTCCCAATCCTGCAAGATTTATAAGCTTAATATTATGCTGTTCTCTTTTTATCCAATCACCGTTTTTGTAACCTGCTCTTTGTGCCGGTGAAATTTTTTCTTTGTCAAAAGAAAAATTGCACTTCTGTGCATCAAACACATTATTTTTAGCCCATTTTATCTCAAGCCCGAATAATACTTCCGCAGCCGTAAGTTCTTCCAGAGCCTTGATGTAAGGATAGGGGAGATAGCCGTAAGTATCAATCAGATTTTTCAAATATTCTTTTCTGTCACCGGCAAGAGAGTCATAATCATATAACTTTTTTAATTTTTTATATGATTCATTTATCTCTTTTTCAATGTTTTCATTAACCGTCTTATCCGCACCAAAATTTTTCAAAAAAGAAAACATAAGAACCTCCTGCCTGTGTAAACTCTTGCGCCAATAATATCATAATATCAAAGCGGAATAAATACATCAGGTGGAGTCTATTTATATGTTAAGAATTATCTATATGCACTTGATATTAGAATATGTTTAAAGTAGTGTATAATAAGAAATTAATCTTTGAAAGGAATATAATATGGCAAAACAATGTGCAATATGCGGTAAAACAAAGCTTAAAGCTGCTAAAATTTCTTTTTCACACAAACAGCATGTTCACAGACAGGAAGTTAACCTCCAGTCTGTAAAAGTTAACCAGAACGGTACTGTAAAAAGAATAGATGTTTGCACTTCCTGTATAAGAGCAGGCAAAGTTCAAAGAGCTTTATAATCCGTTAAAGTTATTTTTTAAAAAAGACCTCTTTATTGCGAGAGGTCTTTTTTCGTATAAATTACTCTATTTATCGGATAGTCAAAATTATTTTTGTAATATTATTGTATTGTAAAATTATTTGTAATTTTCATTCTAAAATGATATATTACAAAAGGATATATAGGATAGAAAGAGGATACATACTGTGTCAGAAGGTCACTGGATTGCGCATTTAGGTCAATTTAATATAAACGTTGATACAGTTATCACCATGTGGATTACAATGGGTATCCTTATAGTGTTTGCTATACTGGCTACACGCAAAATGTCTCTTATCCCTAACAAATTACAGGCTGTTGCAGAAGGCATACTCGGTGCTTTTGTCGGTTTAACGGATTCTATGATCGGCAAAAACGGACGCAAGCATATACCTCTTTTAGCAACACTGTTTTTGTTCATTCTGACAGCAAACCTGTTAGGTCAATTGCCATGGCGTTTATATCATTTGAAAACAGGTGAACTTGCTTCTCCGACTAATGATATAAATATGACTGCTGCAATGGCTGTAATGGTTTTGATATATTATGTTTATCAGGGCGTCAAGGTTAAAGGCTTAAAGTACTTTTTGCATGAATTTAGTGCAGTAGGTATAATAATGGCTCTTATAGAACTGCTAGAGATGGTTGTAAGACCTTTTTCTCTTGCACTCCGACTTTTTGCCAACATACTGGCAGGCGAGCTTTTGATTGTTACATTTGTCGGGCTTTGTGCATATCTTTTACCTCTTCCGTTTATGCTTTTTGAGGTATTTGTTGCATTTGTTCAGGCGCTTGTATTTATGCTGTTGTCGACGGCTTATATAGCTATGGCGGCACAGGAAGAAGAACATTAATTTAAAAATAAGAATTAGTAAATAAAAAGGAGAAAATTATGGCAGTAGAACAAGTAGCAGTTGAAGTTGCATCAATGGCTAAATTAGGTGCAGGTATTGCAATCGGATTTGGTGCAATCGGTGCCGGAATCGGTTTGGGTATAGCTACAAAAGGTCTTTTGGATGCTGTATCAAGACAGCCGGAAATTGCAGGTAAAGCATTAATTTACTTCATTATCGGTGCAGGTCTTGCAGAAGCTTGTGCTATCTATGCATTATTCATCGCATTACAGTTACTCGGTTAAAAATTTTGACAGGCATCCGGTGTTGATTTTGGCAAGCACCGGTCATTACCGGCAGATATTGCTCCGGTATAATGTCAACAAACAAATATATATAAGAAAATAAAAAATTATGGAAATTAACGCAACTATATTAGTATCAGCAATAAGTTTTATTGTATTCATTTTTATTATGAACAGCATTTTGTATAAACCTGTTCTTGAAATTATGGAAAAAAGGCAGAAATACATAGATGCAAATAAAAATGAAGCTGACGAACATCGCAAAAAAGCTCAGGACTTGCTT
The DNA here is from genome assembly GCA_944326115.1 of Candidatus Gastranaerophilales bacterium. Taxonomy (GTDB): domain Bacteria; phylum Cyanobacteriota; class Vampirovibrionia; order Gastranaerophilales; family Gastranaerophilaceae; genus Limenecus. The sequence goes on from CALVCQ010000027.1 coordinate 17,605, forward strand.
TCTGACAAGCAGGCAAGAGTCGCTGATGCACAGAGAAAATCCCGTGATATAGTTGCTTCAAAAGCTGATGCGCTGAAAGAAGAAAAAGCAAAAGTCTTGAAAGATACAAAAGACAGTGTGACAAACTATTTTAGCGAACAAAAACAGAATCTTGCGCGCCAGAGAGAAGAGGCATCGCATAATATGAAATACGATGTGGCTGATATTGCAAACCGTCTTACAACAAAATTGATGGGAACTGGTATTGCTTTTGAACCTGTAAGCGAGCAGGAAGTTGAAGAGGTAATGAAGAAAAATGCTTGATTTTAGCTTCTCAAATATTCTACACTCAAACGTAATTAACTTTGCGATAATGATTGCACTGTTTGTATTTATCGGATACAAGCTAAAAGTCGGTCAAAAAATCGAAGATATGAGAGTATCTATAAAAAACAAAGTTGAAGAATCCGATGCAATCAAAGAAGAAGCTAAAAAAGACTATGAAAGTGTTGCTGCTTCACTTTCTCATATAGAAGATGAGCTGAATGCTATTGTTGCTAAAGCTGAAGAAACAGCTAAATCTTTTGAACAAAAAGCAAGAGCTGACCTTGATAAATCTGTTGCATTGCTGAAACAAAACATAGAAAAACAGGTTGAAACCGAACAAAATCATGTTCAAGGCGAGCTTCTTCACAGTGTTGCTGCTTCTTCAATAGAAATTGCACAAAAACAGATAAAAACAGCTCTTGATAAAGACAAACAGCTGCACAGAAAATATATAGAGGATTTTATCAACAGTATTGATAAAGCAGATGTATAACGGATAAGAAAAATGACATCAAAAACAATAGACAACAAATTAATACCACTGGCACAAAGATATTCCGATGCATTAATCGAAGTTGCTAAAGACAGAAATGAACTGGATAGTGTGTCTACGGATTTAAAGACAGCTGCCGAGTCTTTAGAATCAGTTAAAGAAATGGCAGATTTTCTTTCGCACCCTGTTATACCTCTTTTTGAAAAAAAAGAAATGGTGAAAAATGTTTTTGAAGGCAAAATTAACAATGATGTCTTAAATCTTTTGTTTATTTTACTTGAAAAAAATAAAATAAATCTTATTCCGGCTGTTCTTTACTGCTTTGAAGAATCTCTTGATAAGGCAAAAAATATACTCAAAGTCGGAGTTGTTTCTGCTGTGGAAATTGATGAAGACTTAAAACAAAAATTGAAAGATAAACTTGAAAATAAACTCAAAAAATCAATAAAATTTGAGTTTGATATAAATCCTGATATCATTGCAGGTCTTGTTTTGAAAATTCAGGATAAAACAATTGACGGTTCTATGGCGGCAAAACTTGAAGGTTTTAAAAAGACTTTAAGACAGTAATGAGCTAAGAACTTATCTTAAATCACCGAAAACCAGGATAATAATATTAGTAGAAAGATATAAAGGAAAACAAAATGGCAACAATAAGACCGGATGAAATTACTTCTATCATCAAAGCCAAAATTGAAAATTATGCTTCTGAAATGGAAGTTTCAAATATTGGCTCTGTATTGGAAGTCGGCGACGGTATTGCCCGTGTTTACGGTTTGCGAAATGCAATGTCAAACGAGCTTGTAGAGTTCGAGGACGGTAAAGGCACACTGGGTATTACACTGAACCTTGAAGAGGACAATGTTGGTGTTGTTATTCTTGGTGAATATCAGCATATCAAAGAAGGTATGACGGTAAAGACAACCGGAAGAATTGCTTCTGTTCCGGTAGGTGAAGGACTTATCGGAAGAATAGTAAGTCCGACTGGCAGACCGGTTGACGGAAAAGGTGATATTCATTATGAAAAAACAAGACCTGTAGAAAGAGTTGCTCCGGGTATTGTTTCAAGAAAATCGGTTCATCAGCCTTTACAAACAGGTTTGACAGCTATCGACGCTTTGACACCTATAGGCAGAGGTCAGCGTGAGTTGATTATCGGCGACAGACAGACAGGTAAGACTGCTATTGCAATAGATACAATCATCAACCAGAAAGGTCAGGATGTAATCTGTGTATATGTTGCAATCGGACAGAAGACTTCAACCGTTGCGCAATTAGCTAAAAAGCTGGAAGACTTCGGCGCAATGGATTACACAATAATCGTATCAGCAACTGCTGATGAATCCGCTCCGCTTCAATTTATAGCACCGTTTGCAGGTGTTGCAATTGCCGAAGAATTTATGGAACAGGGTAAACACGTACTTATCGTATACGATGACCTTACAAAACACGCTCAAGCATACCGTGCAATGAGTTTGCTGTTAAGAAGACCACCGGGACGTGAAGCATATCCTGGTGATGTATTCTACCTCCATTCAAGACTTCTTGAAAGAGCATGTAAATTGAGTGACAAGCTTGGCGGCGGTTCTATTACTGCTTTGCCAATCATTGAAACTCAAGCGGGTGATGTTTCAGCGTATATTCCGACAAACGTAATTTCTATTACTGACGGTCAGATATTCCTTGAAACAGGCTTGTTTAACTCCGGTATCAGACCTGCTATCAACGCCGGTATCTCTGTATCCCGTGTAGGTGGTGCAGCTCAAACTAAGGCAACAAAACAGGTCGGCGGTAAATTGAGACTTGACCTTGCACAATTCAGAGAACTGGAAGCATTTGCTCAATTCGCTTCTGATTTGGATAAGGCTACTCAGGATCAGTTGAGAAGAGGTCAGAAACTTACAGAAGTTTTAAAACAGCCTCAGTATTCACCTTTGAGCGTAGCAAAACAGGTAAGCATACTGTTTGCCGCTAACGAAGGAATTCTTGACGATATTGATAACAGATATATCCAAAAATTCAAAAAAGAATGGTTTGAATATTTTGATGCAAATATGTCAGAACTTGCTCAAAGACTCAACGAAGGTGCTGCTTTGAGTGACGATGACAAAAAAGCATTGAAAGAAAATCTTGAAACCTTCAAATCATCTTTGTTTAACGCATAAATAAAATTAACATCACCCCTGCAGGAGGGGTGATGTATTTATGAATATTAAAGATTCCACATTTTTAATATTAAAAACTAAATAATAAAAATGAATGAAATTGTGCAGGTAAAAAATTTAATATATGAAATCCGCGGTTACAAAGTAATGCTGGACAGTGACCTCGCAAGTTTATATGAAGTTCCTACCTCCCGCCTAAATGAAGCAGTTAAAAGAAATAAAACAAGGTTTCCGAAAAATTTTATGTTTCAGTTAACAAGAGATGAATATGATTTTTTGATATCGCAAATTGCGACATCAAAAATAGGAAGAGGCGGACGAAGATTTTTACCTTATGTATTCACAGAACAGGGTGTAGCAATGCTGTCCAGCATTTTAAACAGTGAAAGAGCGATTCAAATAAACATTCAAATAATGAACACTTTTGTTCAAATGCGCCAATGGGCAATTGAAAATAAAGATTTAGCGAAACGAATAGCAGAACTGGAAACATATTTTATAGAACATTGTAATGAGAATAAAGAAGAATTAAAAGAGATATATAAAGCAATTGATTTATTGATGGATAGGACAAAACCTGCTAAAATTGGATTTAGACAATAAAACAAAAGGTAAAGAATAATGCCAAATTTATTAGATATAAAAGACAGAATATCAAGTATTCAAAATACAAAAAAAATTACAAAAGCAATGAAAATGGTTGCTGCGGCTAAAGTTAAAAAATCGCAGGTCAAGGTGCTTTCTGCACGTCCGTTTTCAAAAGCACTTGCAGAAGCTTTTGTTAAAGTTTTGTCTTGTACTGAAGGATTTTCTTCTGCAGGTTTAAAAATCGAAAGGGCAATCGATAATTATCCTGTTCTTATGCAAAAAAGAGAACAAAAAACAGCCGGTATACTTGTTATTACATCTAATAAAGGGCTGGCAGGCGCTTATAACGCAAATGTTATTCGTTTTACTCTTAAAAAAATAAAAGAGTATAAAGAAAAAGGTATTAATGTAAAACTCTTTATTGTCGGTACAAAAGGGGTTGCTTCTTTAAGAAGAAAAGCTCAGGAAATGAATGTTGAAATGGTTCAAACCTATACAAAAATTTCTCAGGAGCCGAATTCTTCTAATGCAATAGTTATTGCAGAAGATTTAGCACAGTCTTTTGTAGATGAAAAAATTGACAGTATTGAAATTGTAACAACACGCTTTAAAAATATGATGTCTTATAAGGTGGAAGATTGGAAAATCCTGCCGGTGGATGACATTAAAGGAGCACTGGGTGATGATACAAAAGAGGAAAAAACAATTGACCCTCTGATGGCATTTGAACCGGATTCAGATCATATTTTGCAAAAAATTGTTCCTATGTTTATTACAAACATTATTTATCAGGCATTATTAGAAGCCGTGGCAAGCGAGCTTGCTGCCAGAATGACAGCTATGTCTTCCGCTACAAACAATGCTGATGAAATGATAAGACTTCTTACCATTGACTACAATAAAGCCCGTCAGGCTGCTATTACACAGGAAATTTCCGAAGTTGTTTCCGGTGCTGACGCCTTGAAAAATTAGACCGTTTTATTGTAGAATACACTAGATAGATTTAAATGGTATGAATTATGGGTTATAAAATTTTAAGCAAAAAAGAATTATGTCCTAATCAGTATGAATTAACAATTCATGCTCCTTATATTACAAAAAATGCACAGGCAGGACAGTTTATAATCCTGAGAGTATCAAAAGACGGTGAGCGTATACCATTAACGATTGCTGATTATAACAGAGACAAAGGTGAGCTTACTATTGTATTTATGGCTGTCGGTTTTACTACAAAACAACTCGCATTGCTAAATGCTGGTGATGAACTAGAAGATATTGTAGGACCTTTGGGTCAGCCTACACATATAGAAAAATACGGTACGGTTGTTTGTCTTGCCGGCGGATACGGAGCAGCACCCTGCTATTTGATTGCAAAAGCTTTTAAAGAAGCAGGCAACAAAGTTTATATGATTATGGGTGCAAGAACAAAAGATTTAATCTTCTGGCAGGATAAAATGAAAGATGCCTGTACAGAATTATTCATAACAACTGATGACGGAACTCTAGGTACAAAAGGTTTTGTAACCGGCGTTTTGGAAGATATTATGAATAAAGAAAAAGTTGACTATGCAATTGCAGTAGGTCCTATGCCAATGATGAGAGCAGTTGCGGAACTAACAAGAGACAAGGGTATCAAAACAGAAGCAAGCATGAATCCTATCATGGTAGACGGTACGGGTATGTGCGGTGCATGCCGTGTTACAGTGGGCGGCGAGGTCAAGTTTGCCTGCGTTGACGGTCCGGATTTTGATGCACATAAAATTGACTTTGACGAAGTAATAAATCGTACTAAAATATATAAAGACTATGAAAAAAAACGCAGCGAAAACTGTAACCTGCTTAAACAAGCAGAAATGATAAAGAATTAACTAAAATCAGGAGATAAAAATATGCCTTTTATTCCAATTTGCCCTTTAATGAGTGCCGGAAATGATATCGAAATAGTTTGTGCACAGGAAAAATGTGCCTGGTATTTAAAGAACTATAAAACTTGTTCTGTATATTTACTTGCGCATAATGCTGCACTTGATATCAAACAAAAACAGTCTCAAATAAGCGGAAAATAAAAAAAGAGCTGTCAATCAGCTCTTTTTTATCATTATTCCTCATTAGAAGGTATATTATAATTTATACCTGCGTCTTTTATTTGATCTTTTAAATTCATTAAAATCTTGTCAATCAACTCGATATCATCTTGGGTAACAGAACCATCACCAATTATATCTTGTAATTTACTTATATTTTGCTTGTAATTATAATACTCTTGACCAGTTGAAGCACTTGCATTAATGAAATCTGTAATTGCTTTATTTATTTTTTCTGCTAACTCAGTACTTATTTTATTTGCTGCAGTTCCTTCTGTATCATCTATATCAATTACATTGACAGGAACATACGGAGTAGCTGCAAGCTGGCGAAGAGTTTTTTCGTCTTGCTCTGTATATTCTGATGACTCTTTTGACGGAGCAGCTATTTGATCCAATAATTCTTTATTTGATCGAGGAACATTAAGATCAGCTGACAACCTTGTTCTTACCTGTTCCGCATATTGTGCTCTTGCCTGCTGTGCTCTTTGTTCCTGCTGTTCTATTGATGGTGTAGTGTTAACGTCAGTCAAAAACCGGCTGTATAAACTATCAAAGTTAGTTGTTGATGGCACGGTTGGTTGTGCCAGTAAACTGTTGAGATTTAAAGAAGATGTCAGTGATTGAGTCTGCGAACCCATAATAAACGGCATCATTGATGCAAATGAAGCTGTAAATCCGCTTAACCCTGCAGCAATTCCGGACATCCATCTTAAACCGGAATCACCGCTGTTGTACTGCCAAGAATTTGAACCTGCGCCGATAAAGCCTGCCCCGACACCTGTCAAAACAGGTGCAGTGAATCCGAGTACAGTAGCAAATTTTTCCCAGAAGCCTTTCTTTTTAGGCTGCTGTGCTGCCCATTGCGCAGCCTGACGTTCTTCCTGGAGTCTTGCCTGTTCTTCTTCCAGTTTTTGCTGGTATTCTTTAGTCTCTACAAATTGCGCATATTGAGCCATTTCAGCATCGGTCATTCCTTCAGGGTCAGCTTTCATAATACTGAATTTTATTTCGGCTCTGTCTTCAGCACTGAGCGGATTAGCAGATTGGTCGCCAAAAATAATTTTATCGGTGCTGTCATATCTGCCGTTGTTGTTTGTATCGGTAACGGTGTATGTTGCTCCATCTTTTATGACTGTCCAACCGGATTTAGTTTTTTCGATAGAAAAATCGCCCATGCAATCCTCAATTATTTTTTTTTACTCTCTTACATATATAAAGTATATACTTGTTAAATAATTGCATGATTTAACAGCAAATATTAAGATTTGTTAACAAAAATACATTTTATTATTTATAATATAGTTCATACTAACCAAAGTAATAACAGGGGCGTGTCGCATCAGCAGCTCATGCCGTTTATTGAAATTGTCTGAGGCGGCCTAGCTTGTAGGAGTGTACACGGAGTGCGAGTGACGCCCGGTCTGCATTTTACTGAAGTGCCCCCATGCACTTGTTGGCTGTGCCGGACTTGTTGTTAAACGGCGAACTTGTTTATTGCACAGGTTCAACAAGCGGATTTACGGACGGACAAAGTCTGGGGAGCGAGGTACGAAGTGAGCACAGGCGAAGCAATGCGAACGACAGTACCGAGCGTGAAGAAAATCCAAGAAGTAGTCGGAGTCAGTTGACAATATGAAATTCTATAAAACAAGCAAGAGCAGTGTGATAAATTTAGCCTTTTTTAGTGTAAACTGCAATATAAATCCCTGCAGCAACTTATTTATTTAAATGGTATTATGTATTATCATTTATATAAGTGCACTGGTTAGAAGAAAGATAAACATGGTTGAACATTACACAAAATCACTGCCTTATGAACTGGAATTGACTTCAAGAGTCTTACATGAGGCGGCTAAGTGCTATTTTGAACAGTGCAGCTTTCCTATTACTCCCGAAGAATTCACAATTTTAGATTGTTTGTATCTTAAACCTGACATTATTCAAATCGACCTTGCAAAAATGATTTTAAAAGGCAGAGCTCATACAGGCAGGTTTTTAAAATCGCTGGAGGAAAAAAATTTAATTGTCAGAAAGCCTGTAAGACAGGGTTCTAAGACCATCACAAAAAACATAATAACAAAAGAAGGTTTGAATCTTTATAAAAAAATCTGTTCTGAAATTGATAAATATATTGCACAAACAAATCCTGATGAAACTGTCCAGATTAGCGATGTCATAAAACTGTTACGGGAAATAAGAAAGAATTGCACTGAAAGATTTAACATAAAATTTGATTAAACTGTTTGTTCAAAAACTTGTTTTTTTTTGAATTTTGTTTTTTAATCTACATGTAGATAAATCTACAAAATAACAATTTGCTCTTTTGTCTTAAAACGCAATAACAACAAACAGAATAATCACTTTTAATTTTAGAGAGAAAATTATGACACAAAGCAATACACCGGCTGAAGAATGGCATTTTCAGGTTAATCCCTGGATAGCAATGATACCAATTATGCTATCTATTTTTATGTTTGCGCTGGATGAGACAATCTCCAATGTTGCTCTTCCTCACATGGCGGGTTCTTTTTCCGTAAGTCAGAATGAATCCACTTGGATTATCACAAGTTATCTTGTTGCCAGCGGTGTAATTATACCGACAGTTGATTTTTTCTGTAAATTGATGGGAAGGAAACAATATTTCTTGCTCAGTCTTTTTATTTTCACAATTTCATCAATTTTATGCGGTATATCTACATCTATGCCAATGATGCTTATTTCAAGAATATTGCAGGGTATAGGAGGCGGAGGTATTATGCCGATTGCTCAGGCTATAATTTTTGAAATATTTCCAAAAGAAAAACTCCCTGCAGCAATGTCTGTTTTCGGGCTCGGAGTTATTCTTGCACCTATTATGGGTCCTGCAGTAGGCGGGTGGATTACAGAGACTTATTCATGGCCATATATTTATTTTATAAATATACCGTTTGGAATAATTGCTATATTTTTCATATTGTCAACTGACTCCGACTACTTGTTGAACCTGTGCAATAAGCAAGTTCAATATTTAACAATAA
>CALVCQ010000028.1 GCA_944326115.1 Candidatus Gastranaerophilales bacterium
TTTGATAATTTCGTGAAGCCATTTTGCACGTTTCGCCTCAGCTCAACGGCAAAAGAAGGCAAATCCGCTCTTGGATTATTGGCGTTCGTAAGGTTTGGTATTCCGTTTCGAAATTTTTTTCTAAAATTTCTTCTCTTCAACAACCTTACTCACATGGTTGTTTTCGTCTATTTTAATTTTAATACGGTACACAAAAGCTTAGCTTTTGATTTAGCCCCTCTCATAAAATATGACATTTAGTCATATTTTATTGGGCAGAGTCGCAAAATGACTGATTGGGTCAGACTGGCTGCAACATCGGCTGAGATAGAGCGAAGTCTGATGTTATGCAACTGCGTTGCGGTGTCATTCGTTACCTCTCTTAATTATATTTTCTCCGGATGCCACCGGAATATTTATTCGGCAGAGTGTGTACCGCTCCCGGCTTGAGATGCAGGCGAGTTTGTAATCAGTACATATCAGGATACTCTTGAGTACAAGCGAAGCCGTCTCAGACAACAATATAATTGAATAATTGTTAAAAATTTTTAAACAAAAAATTTTTAACAAAACTTACGTATTTTTCTTTAAAAATTCATAAGCAGAGCGGATATTTTATACAAATATTAAAATGATGATGATTTATTTTGCTGCATACAATGTATAAATCGCTCGATTTTTTTTATTTTAAAATTCTTAATAAATAAAGAAAACAAAAAACATTTGCACTCTGTATAAAAAAATATGATAATTATTAAATCAAAGGAATAATGCCGAATTTATATAAGGAGTAAAAATGATTAATTATATTCCGAAACAGGGAAAAGAACTTTCAAAAGAAGAAATTAAAAAACTTATTGAAGAAAATAATGTAAAATTTATACGTCTTCAATTTGTTGATATAAACGGTATGATAAAAAATATGGCAGTACCTGCAAAACAGATTGATAAAATTCTAAACAACGAATTAATGCTTGACGGGTCTTCCATTAAAGGTTTCAGAAGTATTGAAACCTCTGATATGTATTTTTTCCCTGACAGGTCAACTTTTGCTATATTACCCTGGAGAGAACAAGAAGGCAGATGGAATGTTGCAAGAATTATCTGCGATATACACAACGCAGACGGAACACCTTTCGAAGGCTGTCCGAGATGCAATCTCAAACGGGTAATAAAAGAAGCACAGGAACTCGGTTTTGTCATGAATGTAGGTCCGGAAGCAGAATTCTTTTTGTTTAAAAAAGATGAAAACGGATTTCCTACAACATGCACACATGACAAGGCAGATTATTACGATGTCGGTCCGGATGACAAAGGTGAAGATATCAGAGCACAGATAGTAGATAATCTTGAGCAATTAGGCTTTGAAATTGAAGCAAGCCACCACGAAGCAGCCAGAGGACAGCATGAAGTTGATTTTAAATATGCAGACGCACTTACTGCAGCTGATAATATAGTAACTTTTAAATATGCGGTAAAAGCTTCGGCTGATAAGTTCGGACTTCATGCAACATTTATGCCCAAGCCGATTTACGGCATAAACGGTTCCGGAATGCACTGCAATATTTCTTTATTTGATGTAAAAAAAGGTAAAAACGCTTTTTACAATGAAGAATCAGCTTACCAGCTGTCTAAAGAAGCCCTTTATACAATTGGCGCCATTATGGAACACGTAAGAGACTTTACTGCCGTTACAAACCCTACAGTAAACAGCTACAAACGTCTTGTCCCCGGATATGAAGCTCCTGTTTATGTAGCATGGTCTCTTGCCAACAGAAGCGCACTTATAAGAGTTCCGGCAAAAAGAGGTAATGCAACACGTATTGAACTGCGTTCTCCTGACGCATCGTGCAACCCGTATCTTGTTATGGCTGTATTGTTAACCGTTGCAATGGAAGGTATAAAAAATCAAATCAAACCGCCGCTTCAAACGGAAGAAAATATTTATGATATGACGCCTAAAGAAAGAAAAAGAAACCATATAGATTCTTTACCGGGCAGTTTGAATGAAGCACTTGCCCTTATGAAAAAGAGCAAAATAGTAAGAAAAGCTCTGGGAGAGCACATATTTAATGAATTTGTTACGGCAAAAGAGATTGAATGGGACAGATACAGAACAGATGTTTCGCCATGGGAAATCAACGAATATCTGGAAAAATATTAAAAATTGTCAGGGAAAGGTTCATAATCACTCCTGAGCAAACACCTTATGTCTCTATAAAAACAAAAGCTGAACAATTTCCATAAAAACGAAAGGTGCAGGATGCTTCTTTTTGAGTGCTTTTAAAAAGACAAAATCAGCACGAAACAAGAAATATCCTGCACCTTAAAAATTTTTTTACATAAAAATTCTCACAAAGACAAATACGGCTTTATATTTATTACACTTGTTACATTTCTTAATATTTCTGGAACGTTAATTTCAGGCTATTTTGAGTGTTTTTTGTCTTGCAGTTTAATATTTTTTATTCACCAAAGGCAATTTTTGAATCCGAAAATTGTTTATATATGCATAAGGGATATTAAATCTTTTTGTTAGGATTATTAGAGAAAAAAAGAGGAGATTTACGATGGGAGTTAACGCAACAGATTCTATCAGACATCAACAGGAAGTTGACAAGAAAAAACAGGAATTAAAAGCAGAACTGCAAAAGAAAAGAGAAGAAGCATTAAAAGAACAAGAAGCACAGAAGCTTGTAACAGAACTTGCCGGCGGATCGAATGCAAAAAGCTACGGCAGTTTTAAAGATGATATCAATGAAGATTTAAAAACATTTTTTGATAATGGACAGATTACAAAAGAAGAATACGAAGAAGCTAAAGAATATCTTGAAAGCAAAGAATACAAAAAACAAAAAGAAGAAGAATTCAAATCAGAAGCAAGACGCTATGTAGCACATCTTACAAGCAGCTTTAGAGATCAGGGTATCACACATGACAAAGATCTTGAAAAAGCAGTAAGAAATGAATTAAAAGATCAGCTTGAAAATGGTGAAATTACAGAAGAACAGTATAATGCTTACAACAAGTTTGCTAAAAGAAAAGGAGCATTTGCAAGATTTTTCGGTGCAAAAGAAAACGAAGCAATTCAACTCTACAGAGGCAATGCAAACAGAAACAAAGTAGATGTTACAAGAGAAAAGTTTAATAAAGACGAAATTCAACTGGATCCTGAACTTCAGGCAAAACTTGAGCTTGCAGGTATTTCAATTGAAGATGCGTACGAAATTTATGATGCAAACGGCGGTGCGGCTGACGGTACTATAAACTACAGCTACAAAAAAGTCCAGCCAGGTGAAAGAGACGGCATATATACATATTTGAACGGAAATGAAAAAGGTGTTGAATTTTCAATGAACGATGTTAAAGATCTCGGACGTGCACTGGGTTATACTGTAGAAAAGAAAGTCGATGCCGGACAAGTTGTAAAAGATACAACAAGAGGTCTGCTTATCGGCTCTCCAGCAAGCTATATTAATATGGAGCAGACACAACACATGGCCGGAGTAGCTTCTCAGGTTCAAAGCATAAATCTCTCCGGTATTATCCCGGGTGTTACTGCAGCTACAGGCGGTATATATTCAGCAATAAGCCAGGCTCACAGAGTAGAAGACAGAGCTCTTCCGACAAATGTACCGGAAGGTGTAAAAACATACGAACAGTATGCAAAATATCTTGACGGTTATTCAACTGAAAGAGGCGCTGCAATCGGTAAAGATATTGCAAAATACTATACTGATGAAGAAGGTAATTTGAATATCGAAGAAATGAACAGAGATCTTTCAAGAGCAGCAGGTACTAATGTTTCAATCTCTACACCGTTAAACTATGAAGAAGCACTTGTACTTCTCGGCAGATTAGAAAAGAAACCTCCGCGACCTGTACCTCCGGAAGAACACCCTGATACAACAATAATTGATGATGATGATCCGTTTAAACTTGATATGGCTTTTGTTATACCGAAATCATTTGAAGAAACGGTTGAAGCAGAAAAAGAATGCTATCAGGTTAAATTCGGTGACACTTGGGATGCAATAGTAAGAGGCAAATATCAACCTAAAACAAATGCTGAAGCTCTTGCCATAAGAACTTATGTAAAAACGCAATATTATGAAGCAAACAAGAAAAAATTAAATGCTCAAGGTATTAACTCACCTAAAGCTGCATTCTTCCCTCCTGTAGGTAAAGAGCTTTGTCTCCCGAAAGAAATAGAAATAAATGGAAAAACTTATAACTATATTAAGAAAGGTGAAATTACACAGGCAACATTCCAGCCCGGCACAGTAGTAAGCATGAGTCTGGACAGTGCAGGCGCTTTCACAAATACAGTAAAAGGTACAAATTATACTATTTTAGGAGATACAGGAAATGTTGATATAAATAATCCTTATAATCCGAAAAATGCAGCTCAAGATAAAGTTAATGAAATAAAAAAAGAAAATCCGAATACTTTGATATTCTGGCTGCCGGAACGTGAACAAAAGTAAATATCATAACATATATCAACAACAACAAGCCCCGGTGATTAACCGGGGGCTTGTTTGTACATGTACGTGTCGTAGAAAATTTGTTATAAAGAACACGCTGCTCAAAAAAAACTAAAAAAGGCTAAAATTGTCACCCCTAAACTTGTGTGACTGCTTCTGCCAAAATCTTTGATTTTTTGCAAAATATCCTTGTCCTGTTTTCCACAGGGGCTCACCGCCGGCAAGCAAAATAATATCATAGCGGCATTTCGAGAATATTTGTGTAAAGTTGTATATAAGTCCTCTGTATGAAATAATTCAGATTCAGTTTTTCATTCAATTTGTCCTGAATTTTCAATTTTTATATCATCAACAAGTTCATTGTAAGACAGAACAACAACTGCCGGTATATGTTTTTCCAAGAATCGGTACAAAGGCAGTCTGATTTGGGAAGAACAAACAATTACCGGCTGTTTTCCGACTGTTTTATGTGCTTCCGTGAGTGTATCTGCTGCTTTTTCGACAAATTCATGTACAAAATCCGGACTTAGATTTAAAACTGTCTTTTGTTCTGTTTCAACTATATTTTTTGAAAGAATTTTTTCAAATTTTTCCGATACGGACACGGTATAAATGACTTTGTCAGCAGTACTGTGCTCCAGAGAAATTTTTCTTGCAAACACACTGCGCAATTGTTCAGAGAGTACATCCGGAGAAGTTGAAAATCTCGAAAAATCGTTTAGCCTGTCGAACAATAAGACTGTATCTTTTACAGGAACTTCTTCTTTTATAAGGTTTACAAAAATTCTTCTTATGTCTTCTACTGCCAGCCGTTCACGCAAACTGTTTATGATATAACTATGTTTTGATTCACAAAGTTCAAAATATTTGAATATATCAGTTGTGGACAATATACTGTCAACATACTCTATTGCTAATTTTTCTATATGTGTGGCAATTACATCTTCCGGCTTAACAGCAATAATATCTTTTTTATTATTTATATATTCTTCGTCCAGCCAGTAACATTGTGCAAGATTTACCGGATCAACATTCACTATTGCATCTTCAGGCAGTTCCGTATTATATTTTTTATTCCAATCATCTGCCGGCACCATACATTTGCCCGGATAAACAAATCCTGATGCTACCTCGATATCTCTTATCATTATACTATATTGATATTCATCCAAATCGTCTGAGTTTCTAAATCTTATCAGAGGTATAATATAACCGAGTTTATCAGTTATACGCTGTCTATTCGCACAGATTTTTGGCAGCAAGTCTCCGGCATCGGAAGCAGCCAGCCAGACAAGGCAATTCCCCAGAAAAACAGATATCACATCTACGCCGAGACAATCAGACATTCTGTCAGGATGAAAATGCTCTTCTCTTTCTTTTTCTATCCGCTGCAGCTGTTCTTCGTACATTCTTAATTCAGAACCTGCACAAATTTTACAGGCTAAAAGCAGCATCAACACTGCAAAAATTTGAAATACAGGTGCAATATGAGCAGTAATGGATATATATATTGTTATGGAAATAAGCAGAATTGCCGCTAAGATACAAATTAAATTTAAATATTCCCCCGGTATATGGAAAAACTTACTTTTTTTCTTATTAAAATAACTAAATAATGAACAATAAATTGTCAGCACAATTCCGTATAACAGCCCTATCAACGTAAGTATATCAAGTATTTTTAAAGGCGGTTTTACAAGAAATAGCACAGCCGCAAAAATGCACAGCAGAATTGTTGATTGTACAAAGAAATTTGTGCATAAAGATTTTACAAAAACTAAAAATTTGTATAGATTAACTACTGTTTTTTCTTTTATATCAAGGTAAATTGCCCAAAAAATTTGCCTTAAAGCAGTATGAGAGTTTTTAATTTTTTTTGTTGATTCAGGTTGAGATGTTTCCTCTATATTTGAAAGAGACAGTACTTCTTCTACCTGCGCTTCTGTTAATATACCTTCGTTCTTAAAGTCTTCCAGCGCTTCATCGCAAGCTTCTTTTACATGCTCTTCTACAAAGTCTGTCATAACGTCGTACGGCATATTATTTATTATTGCTGTTTTAGCTTTTTCAAA
Source organism: Candidatus Gastranaerophilales bacterium (assembly GCA_944326115.1). Lineage (GTDB taxonomy): Bacteria > Cyanobacteriota > Vampirovibrionia > Gastranaerophilales > Gastranaerophilaceae > Limenecus. Next base: position 6,539 of record CALVCQ010000028.1, read on the forward strand.
TACAGCAAATGCAATTTTTCGTAAAATCTCATCTCTGAATTTTGCAATTATGCCGCTTCTTATAAGATCAATCGACTTACGAAAAGTCCATTCTCCTATGAATTGTACAAAAACACTCACCTGTTCATCATTCATAGATACTGTTGAATCATAGGATATTGCTTCTCCTGCCATATAGCAAAAATTGTGAACAGTCTTTATAATATACTGCTTGTCAGCATCTGCAATATCCGGAGGGATTTCCTGCGCATAAGTTTCTTTTAGTCTATTTGCTAATTCTTTATAATCATATATTTTGCGATCATAATCATCAAAAAATTCTTCATCTCTAAAATCAGGCATATTCGTATTTTCCTTTATAAAAAAATTATATCATTTTCTTTAATCAGTTATAAATACTTATTTTAGCTGATTTTGTATTGTACCACGGTATCTTGTAAAAACTTTTTTTTGTATGATAATTTAATCAAGAGAGAAAATATTTAGTTAGGCAAAATAAAGGAGAAAATTATGCCAACAACTATTGAAGACGTAAAAGCAAGACAAATTCTTGACTCAAGAGGAAATCCGACTGTTGAAGTTGATGTAACACTCAATTGCGGCGTTGTAGGTCGTGCAGCTGTTCCATCAGGTGCTTCTACAGGTATTTTTGAAGCTCTTGAAATGAGAGACGGCGACAAATCTATTTACTGTGGAAAAAGCGTTTTAAAAGCAGTTGATAACGTTAATAACATTATTGCGCCGGCTTTAATCGGTGAAAATGCTGCTGACCAGCAAGCTATCGACAAATTGATGTTAGAACTTGACGGCACAGAAAATAAATCAAAATTAGGCGCAAACGCTATTCTTGGCGTATCACTGGCTTGTGCTAAAGCTTCTGCCTTAGCATTTGAAATGCCATTGTACAGATACCTCGGCGGCATCAATGCTGTAACACTGCCTGTTCCTATGATGAACGTATTAAACGGCGGTGCACACGCTGACAACAACGTAGATTTTCAGGAATTCATGATTACTCCTGTTGGTGCTTCTTCTTTCACAGAAGCTATCAGAATGGGCGCTGAAGTATTCCACAACTTAAAAACAGTTCTTAAAAACAAAGGTATGGTTACTTCTGTAGGTGATGAAGGCGGATTTGCTCCGAACCTTTCTTCTAACGAAGAAGCTTTGCAGGTAATCATCGAAGCTATTGAAAAAGCAGGCTATACTACTGAACAGGTTAAAATCTGCTTAGACGTTGCTTCTTCCGAATTCTACGAAGACGGAAAATACAACCTCGCCGGCGAAGGCAAAGTCCTTTCCCGTGAAGAAATGGTTGATTTCCTCGCTAACTGGGTTGACAAATATCCTATCATCTCTATCGAAGACGGTATGGCTGAAGAAGACTGGGAAGGCTGGAAAATGCTCACAGACAGAATCGGCTCTCACTGCCAGCTCGTTGGTGATGACCTGTTTGTTACAAACACTAAGAGATTGGCTAAAGGTATTGAAACAGGTACTGCCAACTCTATCCTTATCAAAGTAAACCAAATCGGTACTTTGACGGAAACATTGAACGCTATGAACATGGCATTCAAAGCAGGCTATACAGCAATTGCTTCTCACCGTTCCGGCGAAACAGAAGACACATTCATCGCTGACCTCGCTGTTGCTACAAACTGCGGTCAGATTAAAACAGGTTCTGCTTCAAGAACAGACAGAATCTGCAAATACAATCAGTTAATCAGAATCGAAGAAGAACTCGGTTCTGCAGCAAAATACATGGGATTGAAAGCATTCAACGGACAATCTTGCAAAAAGGTTGCCTGCTGCAATGCATAGTAAATTCTGTTAACAAAATTAAACGGATTCTGAATAAATCAGAATCCGTTTTTTATTTTTAATTATTGTCTTACAAATCAATGAAGACTTATTATTTACAAATTAGTTCATTCTGCTTGTTTGTAGTACAATATTATTATAGATAGAATTTAGACTTAATTGGGGAAAAATAAAGTATGGCAGCAGAAACACATTATGATGCGAGTAATATAAGAGTTCTGGAAGGTTTAGAAGCCGTAAGAATGAGACCCGGTATGTATATCGGTTCTACGTCACAAAGAGGATTGCATCATTGTATATATGAAATTGTAGATAACTCTATAGACGAAGCTCTTGCCGGCTATTGCACACAAATCACGGTTACAATAAATACAGACGAAAGTGTTACTGTTGAAGACAACGGTCGTGGTATTCCCGTTGATATAAAGCCTGATTCAGGCAAATCAGCTCTTGAAATCGTTCATACAGTACTCCATGCCGGAGGTAAATTTGGCGACGGAGGATACAAGGTATCGGGAGGTCTGCACGGCGTAGGTGCATCTGTAGTAAACGCTCTGTCAGAAAAATACGTTGTAGAAGTTGCAAGAGACGGTTATTTGTGGCGTCAGGAATATTTGAGAGGCGAACCGACCACGCCTGTTGAAAAAATTAAAGAAACAGACAAAACCGGTACAAGGACAACTTTCTGGCCTGATCCCGAAATATTTACAGAAACAACACACATTGACAGAGATGTTATTGCAAACCGTTTGAGAGAAATGGCTTTCTTAAACAAAGGTTTAAAAATAAGATATATTGACGCTGAAACAAAAGAAGAACAGGATTTTCATTTCGAAGGCGGTATAGGAAGCTATGTTGAGTTTCTAAACAAAAATAAAACGGTTCTTTTCGAGCAGCCTATATATATTGATAAAGCAGTGGATAATATGCAGGTTGAGATAGCCATGCAATACACAGATGCATACAATGAATCAGTATTAAGCTTTGCAAACAATATCAATACCCATGGCGGAGGTACTCACCTTACCGGTTTCAGAAACGGTATTACCCGTGTATTGAATGACTATGCAAGAAAGAATAAACTGTTAAAGGATTCTGATGCAAATCTTTCCGGTGATGATGTGAGAGAAGGTCTGACAGCCATTGTTTCCGTTAAACTGCCTAACCCGGAGTTTGAAGGACAAACAAAAGACAAATTAGGAAGCTCCGAAGCTACTGCAGCTGTTCAAGATACAATCAGAGATAAATTGCAGGAATGGCTAGAATTTAACCCTAAATATGCAAAAATCATTATAGAAAAAACCCTGCAGGCACAAAGAGCAAGAGAAGCAGCCAGAAAAGCAAGAGAGCTTACAAGAAGAAAATCTGCTCTTGAAACTTCTACCCTGCCGGGCAAACTCGCTGACTGTTCCAACAGAGAACCTGAAAAATGCGAACTATATATTGTTGAGGGTGATTCCGCAGGAGGTTCAGCAAAACAGGGCAGAAACAGAATGTTTCAGGCAATTCTGCCATTAAGAGGAAAAATCCTTAACGTAGAACGTGCAAGACTGGACAAAATGTATGCAAACAATGAAATTAAGTCCATGGTTCAGGCTCTAGGTATTAACATAAGCAAAAATGAAGATGATGTTGATATTGAAAAATTGAGATATCACAAAATAATAATCATGACAGATGCTGATGTTGATGGTGCCCATATCAGGACATTGCTGTTAACATTTTTCTTCAGATATGCTAAACCGCTTCTTGATAAAGGTCACGTCTTTATTGCACAGCCGCCTTTATACAAAATTACAATCGGAAAAAATGCGGAATATCTTTATGATGACAGAGCCCTGGATAAAATGCTCAGAGAAAGAGGCATTAAAGATTTGACTCTTTACAACAAAGACAAATCAAAAAGCGCAACAGGTGCTGAACTGGTAGAATTATTGGCGAATATGTCTACTTTCTACCATTCATTCAACAATCCGCTAATTAATGCAATACCGTCAGTTGTGATGAGAGCATTAATCCGTTCTAATATCGAACCGGAGGATTTTGATTCTCAAGAAGCAATGCAAAAACACTGTGAATATATCAATCATTATCTGCAAGATCACGCTGAAAACTACGGTATAGAAGAAGCAAAAAATTACAGTGTAGAAATTAAATTCAATACTGAAACTCAAAAATATAACATGAATCTGCATCTTGAAAGAGAGACAGAACAGGTGCTTTTAACAGCTGTATTGATAAAATCTAATGAATTTCAAAGAGTAAAGAACGCATATCCGGCAATCAGAAGCTACTTAATAGAAGAAGAAAAAGTTCTTGTCCTGGATACTGGAACAGAAGAACTTCAACTAACTTCTTTTGCTGAGCTGCAAAGAGTTGTCGAAGAAAGGGGCAAAAAAGGTCTGACTCTGCAAAGATTCAAAGGTCTCGGTGAAATGATGCCGCAACAGCTCTGGGAAACAACAATGGATCCTGCAACCAGAACATTGTTAAAAGTTAATGTAGAAGATGCAATGCTGTGCGATCAGCTGTTTGATGTTCTTATGGGAGACAAAGTTGAACCAAGAAGAGAATTTATAGAAACAAATGCGGTTTATGCCCAAAATATTGATACGTAATTAACGCTTTTATAAATAAAAAGAGCTGAATTTTTTCATTCAGCTCTTTTTTATTTAAATACAAGCAATAAAACATCTAATCACTCTGACGGAATTAACCTTTTACGTCAAAACCGCCGTTTGTATTGCCTTCTCTCAATGCAGCACCAATGTTATACTGCATTGCATTAAATTTAGCAATCTGTCTCGAGACATCACCCGTAAATACATTTTGATTCTCGTCTATAAAATTAAAAAGAGGCTCCCAAATTCCGCTGACTGTACCTCCGGCAGTTTTTTCAACCTGTTTAATTGTCTTTGTCGGAACTTTTATATTAAACCCGAAAGGTCGGTTTATAAATTCGTTTGCCATAAATACGCACCCCTGTGACTGTTTCTAACATAAATATCGGCACAATTTTCTTAAACTTTAATAAAATTTCACTATTTGTAAAGAAAAGTTTACAGGATTATATGTAAACTTTTGTAAACTTGCATTTTGTAAAAAGTTATAAAAACAAAAAATAAAAATAAATAAAAATTAAAGATTTTGGAGCATAACAACTGTTATATTAAATAAAAAATCATTTTTTTACACCGTATAAAATCAATTTTATAAATTTAAAATAGCAAATTTTTTTTTGAGAGGATTTGTATTTATAACAGGTCTTTCATATCATAAAGGTATAAATCACCTTTAAGGTTTAAAGACACCGGACGAAATTACCATGATAAATAAACTAAATATAAACAACAAGGATGTTTACAAAAAAGACACGTACAAGTCTTCATATAAAAATTTTACAAAACAAACAAATCCCTCTTTTAAAGGACCTGTTGAAGTTGCTACATCCATACTTCAATATTGCAACACAAATCCGATGGCAGGGGTATCCCTTATTGATCTGGCGACAGCAATTGCCCCCAGAACAATAGTTGATGCAAAAACAAACGGATTTGCAGCAGCTGAAACATTCAGAAGAGAATCATCTGGACTTATTGTCAACTGTTTAATACCGGGGTTTATTGTTCTTGGTGCGGCAAAACTCCTTGAAGCATTTGGTGCCGGAGAAAAAGGGCTTTCTAAAATGTGGGCAAATCAGGAAGCGCTCGAAACTTTTCAACAGCATTTCCATGATATAGAAAATACACCCGATGCTGCCGGCAGATTTGTGGATTCACTTTTAAATGACGCAAAAGTATTAAACAGCGCAAACCAAACACCGTGGACTTCGTTAAATACAAAAGATTTAGAACAGGAAATAAGTGAATATAAACGTGTAATCAGAGAAAATATAAAAGACAAAAAAACAGTCAAAGCAGCAAGAGACGGACTATATAATAAAATTCTGGAAGTTACCGGCGGTGCCGAACATATAAAAATAGGGGCATACAAAGAAGTTATAAAAGACGGTGTTAAAGTATTTGAAAGAACCGGGGAAAAAGTTTACCACGACAACATTTCCACACTTCTTAGAGATGCAGTTGAAGCCGGTCAAAAATTCATCCATGAACACAAATGCGATAACAAAGAAATTGCTGATTTTGTAAAAAAAGCAACGAAGTTTGTCAACAAAAAGAGCCTGCTCGGATTGGCTGTTGTTATCCCGCTTGCTGCTTCCATGCAGTCCATAAACAGATGGATTACAAAGAAAACCTCGGGGCAGGAAGGTGCACCTATTTACAAAAACTTTGGCAAAGGCAAAGAAAAAGAAAAGATGACACCTGCACAAAAATCCGCCTTCTGGACCAAAAAGATTGCAGCAGCAGGTTTGATGGTAGGTGTAGCAATACTCTCCATGATGAAAAAGCCAAGTCTTAAAATGCTTCAATTCACAAAGAACATGCCGTCAATGGATCAATGCAGATGGATTGCTACTGCTACATTTGCAAGCCGTATGTTAGCGGCAGAAGACGAAAATGAGCTTCATGAAGTAACCTGGCGTGATATAGCAACCTTTTCAAGCTTATATTTTCTGGGAGATTATGTTTCTAAAGGAGTAGGAACAATAATGCAAAAGGTAAAAGGGATTCCTCTTTTAAATTATATGAAAGATAAACCTGAAACAAAAAATCCGCTTAAAAAATTCTGGTTCTGGGTAAAAGATACAAAACTAAAAAGCTTTGACGAAGCAAATGCAATCAAAGACGGAGCCATTGAAATAGAGAAAAACGGCAAAAAAATAATAAAGAATTACAAAGGTGCTGCAAATGCAAAAGGATTGAGGGCACTATGCGAAGTAAGTTCACTTGGATTTTCTATGCTTGTGCTGGGTATTCTCGTTCCATGGTATGTACGTAAAGAAACAGAACGAAAAGAAGAATTAAAACTTAAAGAAAGGTTGAAAAATTTAATCTTTTATCCTTCAATAAATTTTACTAGCAACAAAAAAACTTTTCAGGCGTTTGGCATGATGTTGCAAAAAAACAAACAATAAAACACAGGTAAAATATGCTATCACAAATTACACCCTACAAAATACAACCGAAAACATTAAAACAGAATAATAAAGACATAAAAAGAACACAACCAAGTTTTAAAGGTCCAGCAGAATTAGGTACACAGGTATTAAACTTTTTGAATACAAGTCCTGCAGTCGGTGCAGTGTTTGTTGACTTTTTCTCTATGGTTATGCCAAGAACTCTTGTCGACTTTTCACGATCTAAAGATGCAGGGATGGAGACAGGTTTCAGAGAGTCCGCAGGAACAATAAACCATGCGTTTGCAGGTTTAGTTGGTCTTGGTGCAGGTTATGCCGTATCAGCAGCTTTTAACAAAGCAAACGGAGTTAAAGCACATCTGTTATTTGCAAACAGCGACACAATAGATACATTCGGTCAGCTTATGGCTGACAGCATAGCAGACGGAAAATATGATGCACAAAAATACTGGGAAAACTTCTTTAAAGGATTGGAAGGCTTAAATACAACACAAGGCGGCGATGCATGGAAAACATTAAGTAAAGAATCTGCTGAAAAAGCCGCAAAAATAATGATAAATGCCGGCACAGAAAAATACACAACTCCGAAAGATGCACTTGCTAAAGCTATAGAGGTTGTTACTAAAGAAACCGGTGCAGGTTCTACATTTAAAGTAAATTTTGTACGTGAAGAAAACAATATAATAACAAGAATGGAACCCAGAGCAAAAGTAGAAGGTTCAATTGATAATCTCATTAAGAACGCTTATGCAATGAGAAAAACCGTTCTTGATAAAGCAGCACATGATAAAACAGAAATTGTAGAAAACTTTGAAAAATTCCTGAAAGGAATCAAAGGAAGAAAATCAGCAACAGTTGCTGCAGGGCTGGCAATACCAGTTATTGTCGGTATGTCATCTCAACCGTTTAACAGATATCTTACAAAAAAACGTACCGGCTCGGACGGTTTTGTCGGCGTTGAAGGCAGAGAACCTGATAAATCGTTCGGTTTTAAAGTATTAAAAACAGTTCTGGGTGTAGGTCTCGGCACTGCAATGATTGCATGTATTTTAAAAGACCCGCTTGCACTTTTAAAGAAAGGAGCATTAAAAGCGTGGAAAAATGCCCCCTCAGAAATTGCAAAAAAACTTCAATATAAAGGAGCAGTTCCAACAATTGACCAGTTCAAATTTATATACGGAATGACTATCATGAGCCGGATATTTGCTGCACGTGATAAGAATGAAACCCGTGAATCTGCAATAAAAGATTCACTGGGATTTGCAAACTGGCTAATTTTAGGCGGTTTTGTTTCGAAACTTGCAGCAAAAAAATTCAACAAAGGGATAGTAAATTACGACAACGCAAAATATGGAAACAGCCTGTGGAGCTACATCACAAAAGCAGTAGAAAAGACTCATGAAGAAATACTGTATCCGGCTTTGAAAAAGTTAAATATAAGCGTCATGGACGGAGATAAAAAGCTGCCGTTCAGAAAACTTATGAAAGCTGTTGGAAAAGCAGCTAAAGAAGGCAGCGTTGAAAATAAAAAAATTGCAAAAGAAGCACTGACTAAACTTAAATACAAAAACTACGCACAGCTTCTCGGATATCTATACTCGGGCGTAGTTCTCGGATGGGGGATACCAAAACTAAACATAGCTATCACTAAAGCAGTAGAAGGTAAAAAATCAAGCAAAACTCAACCAGAAAAGCCTCAGCAGGAAAAAATGCATATTCCGGATGTTTCTATTTCACAGCCTCTGGAACCTGCAAGCAATACTTTCTCCGCATTCGGAGCATATCTCAATTAACAGATTATGCACTGCTGCTTAATGTATAAAAAGCAACAACGGCTTATACTTAATATATTGTAATTATTTTTGAAAATAAATTATATTTTTTATATAATTCTTATGAAAGCAAAGAAAAGGTTAGTGATATGGCAGAAAATAAACTTCCGTCAGGAGTAGGGAAAAAAATAGTAGAAGCACTAAAAAAACAGGCAGAAATAGAAATTCAACCGGTTCCTGACAACAGACAGAACAGCGTAATTCAAGAGTCCGTACAGCAAAATTCCAACAATGTTATAACAGACAACGTAACTTTATCCGACAATTTTGCTGATTTTTCGCTTGAGGATGATATCCCGCAAACAACAGACGATATATTGGACAACAATCTTGATATAGAGCTGGACAATGCAAATCAGAATGATTTTGGAGAATCTTTTTCACAAAATCTTAACTTTGAAGAAACGGAGCCACGCATGTTTGAAGAAAAAGAGATGTTCGCAACTACACGTCCTGCAGGACTAAATAATATTCCACAGCAAAAGAATTATACTGTACCGGCAAATGTAGCCGTATTAAAACGATTGATTATGCAGCTTCCACAGGGAGTAACCAAACAAACAGGCGCTCAAATCATACGCCAAACAATGGAAGCACTCGGCATATCAATGAACAGTGTATTAAAAGAAGCACAGCAAGGTCAAGATAGTCTTTCAGCAAGCGCAAAAGCTTGTATGACACAAATTGCCGAATACAAAAATAATATAAAAAGTCTGGAAAAACAAGTTCAGGATTATAAACGACAGGCTGTTGCACTTAACGATCTTATCAGTTTATTTGTTTTGACTGACAAACAACATTAAGTAAAAAATTTAAATGTTTATAAATTTTTAAATACAAAAAGACTCTGAATTTCAATTTTAATTGTTACTCAGAGTCTTTTTGTAAGTATTTTAGATTTTTGATATTAATTTATAATTACCAGCTAATATCTTTTTCTTGCAGTACTCTTGCCGTACAGCCCCAGCCTTCGGAATCAGCATCGGCACTTTGCCCGCCGCCGGCACCGTCTTCACCGGAAGCATCTTGTCCGGAACTACTGCCGGATGAACCCGAACCAGAGGCGTCCGAACCGCTGCCTTGTCCCGAGGAATCCCCGCTTTTTTCGTCCGGAGGACATTTACCCTGAGCAGGGAGAACATCTCCGTTTTTCATAACATCAAAGGCATAAACATCAACACCTATCATGTTAGGATCTTTTTTTCCGTTAACATCGACTATAAATCTAAAACAGTTTTTTGATACTGCATCAGCAGCAGTACAATTGTTTACCGAAGCAAGATTGTATAATGCTCCGTCAGCGGCAAGTATGGTTCTTGTCGAATCTGCTAGCGAAGATGAATCAACAGAACTTGTTGCACCGTTCAAGGTCTGAATTGTATATAAAGAAGGATTGCCCACAGAAGGCATTACCGATTTATATTTTTCAATAACACTAGCTGCTGCTTCGTCTGAAGAATAATTTGCCCACAAAGCAACCGGTCCTGATTCCCGTCTAATCAGTTTCGTTGCGGATGACAGTTCAGAATATGCTTTTAGCAAACCTGAAACATAGGCTTTTTCATCTGATACCTTACGTAATGAAGGTATTGTCAAAGATGCTATTACCCCTATTATTGTAAGTGTTACCAGAACCTCAGCAAGTGTAAATGCACCTGATCTATAATGTTTCATTGTTTTCTCCTGTTCCTTATTCATATACAAAATCGAGTGCATGCTCATCGCCTTTAATTAATTTTGCAGAACATGTAAGACCGTTGCCTGACATATCACTGCAATCATCATCACCGGCATGAGGGATTACACCGTTTGTTGATATATCAAACACAAAAACATCAAAACCCATACGGTTAGGTCCTTTTGCACCGTTTGTGTCGACTACCACATAGCCGCATAAATTAACTGACTCAGATTGTGTATCAGCTATTTCCTTTTCATATCTGCAGCCCTGATATGTAGCAGAGGGGAACCAGAACATATTATCCGCACTCTGGAAAGAAAGCTCACCGGAATCGTCATCGAGTGAAACAGAAGCTTCGTCTATTTTTCCTTCAGTAGTACCGAACGAAGATCCGGACAGATTCTTTATTTCATAACCTGCAGGAGGAACTCCTCCAGCCTGACCGACACTGATTTTTTGTTTCAACATCCATGCAAACGCTTTTGCATCCGCACCGAATACTCTTCTGCCTTTAATATCTTCAGGGGCATTTGCCGCATCAGCAGGGACCTGCCAGTATATAGGAGAGCCGTGCTCTGCTTGCAGTTCAGCAAAAGCATTTGATAATGTGGAATATGCTTTTTTTAATGCCGCAATATTTGCACTCCTGTCAGAGGCTTCTTTCAACGTAGGTATTGTCAATGCAGAGATTACACCGATTATAACCAGTGTAACCAGAACTTCCGCCAGAGTAAAAGCTTTTGATTTTTCTTTAATCATTGTTTAACCCCTTCATACTATTAAATTATTTGCCCATATAAGAGTTGCAGCTATCTGTAGGTGTTTGCAACCATGGCATTTTTTTATGTTTTATAATATATGATGTACAAGCCCATATCTCATTTTTGTCATTTGTACCGTCACCCATAGCATATACACCAAAATCGCCTTTTTTTGCAGTGCCTTCACACAGATAACCTATTCTAAACCCCTGAATATCAACACCTATTGTATTTGGCGGTTTTATACCATTTACGTCAACAAGCGCACAGCCGCCGCCGCAACCATAACCACCGGTAACGATAGACCACGCCATACCGTCTGATGTCATAAAACTAGGTCTGAATACAGATTCCTCTCCGCTCATACTGTATCTCGGCCAGGAGGTCTCTTCTGAAAGAGGAACTACATGCATCGTATTTTTGTAATAGTTTACAACAGCAGTAGTGTTAAAATTCCAGCTGGAAGCATCTCCGTTGGCAAGCTCAGCATTGGTAGTCGCTGCAGCAATTTCAGCCATTGCTTTTTGCGTTGCCGCAACGTACTTTGCCTCTTCGGAATGGTTTCTCAAGCTCGGCACCGTTAAAACAGAAATAACACCGATAATCACAAGAGTAAGCAAAACTTCCGCAAGAGTAAAAGCTTGTATTTTTAAATTCTTTTTCATATTTACTATCCGATCTTTTTGCTATTTTAGCGGTACTAACAGGTTTTCGTCAAGACCTAAATATCCGGACATTCATTCATCGGAGTTTCAAGCCAGGGCATTTTATTTTTTTGAATAGTATAATAAGTACAACAAATTTTCCACGGTTCACTATCATTCAGCGAACCTGCGGCACCTTGAGGAACAACACCCTCATCAGAAAGATAAAAAGCATGTATATCAACCCCGATTATATTAGGACTCTGCGGACCGTTAACATCAACAACAAAATCTGGGCTGTTTGCATTTGTCGAAAAATTCCAGTACATACCGTCTGCAGAAATAAGAGTATCAGCATTCCATAACCTGTACGGTCCGCCTCCTGCAATATCAGAACTTTCGATTGAATTATCAGCCTTTGCACCTATATCAATATTCATGACCTCTTTATACCAGGCAGACAAATTATTTGTAACCCAGAACTCGGAATTCCCATGTTTATTTTCAACTCTCGCCGTCGCTTCTGATATTGTATTAAAAGCCTTTTGCGTTAAAGAAACAAATTTTTTTTCTTCAGCGTTACTGCGAAGCGTAGGAATAGTTAAAGCAGCGATAACCCCGATAATTGCAAGTGTAAGCAGCGTTTCTGCTAACGTATAAGCACCTTGCCGCAATATCTTATTCATGTTTAATCCTCTCTGATAAAATAAACTGTACTAACCTGCATTCAATGAAGAGAAAAGAACATTAGTTTTTTCTATAATAGCTTCTCTATATTGCATCAAAGTGCTGACATCAATACCTAGTTGTTCTTTGACAAGAGCTTCGTCAAAAACATCCGGTTCATCATGTGATATTTTATTAGCTGCATAAGCCAGTGTACTAACCTGAGGCATAGATGATGACATAGGATCATGATGATATTTTATACAGTTTGCAAGCAAAACAGACAGTTTCCATTTTTTAGCAAGCAAAAAGCCCATATCAGCATGGTTTGTTTCAAATAACTCATTCTCCGCATCAATTATATCCATACCGTTTTTAACAGAAGTTCTGACTTTTTGATAAAGTATTGTATCAACAATGTTTAATAAAATTTTACCTATATCATGTAAAAATCCGATTGTAAAAGCATCCCCTGCATCCACAACGCCTGTTTTTTCCGCCAGATATTCACAGGCAACAGCACATCTGAGTGAATGTTTCCACATATCACGACCGCCCTGTGATGTAAGCATAGGCTTCATTGCAACGGCAATGATAATATTTCTTGTCTGCGTCATACCAAGAAGGGCAAGCGCTTTCCCGACAGATGTAATTTCCTGAGCAAAACCATAATATGCAGAATTAACAAGCTTCAACACCTGAGAAGTTAATGCCTGATCATAAGCCATGATTTCTGACAACTCCTTGGTGCCTGATGTATCATCTTTAATAATACCCAGTGCCTTTACTATTACATTCGGCATTGCCGGAATTTCTTTTATTTGCTCTAATACTTGTTGTGCATCCATATTTTTATACCTGTAAATGTTTTTTAATTGATAGTAAACTTCCGCCGGCACCAAATCCAACTGCTATAATAAACAAAACTAATATAACTGTATTATTTGCTAACAACGGAACCGGAACCATAAAGAATTCATGAACCTTTATCAAACCGTTATGTACGGCATTCAACGGCAACAGAGAAATCCATGCACCGACAAAGCCGTATATTGCACCCTGCAATATAAGAGGTATTTTTATATACCAGTTGCTTACACCCATAAGACGCATAATTTCTATTTCTTCTTTGCGTGATTGAATAACCAATTGTATTGTATTATTTATTATAGTTATTGTCAAAATTGCTGTTAATATAACAACAAGCACGGTTATTGTATGAACAACATTGTTAAACATCTGCATTTTTTTTGCAATATCCTGTGCATAATTTAAATCTTCAACTCCTGAGAACGTTTTTATTTTATTAAAGACAACCGTTATATTTTCAGGTTTGTCAACTTTTACATGCAGTGTATCAGGCAGAGGGTTTTCCATATTCGGAACATCAAATTCTCTCTTTAAGTCCGACCATGATTTTTCTTTGGGTATTATTTTTACCCTCTCTACATGCTCAAGACCTCTAATCTCCTGTGCTACAGACTCCGTTTTTGCATCGGTTTTTATATAAACGGATATTTCAAGCGCATTACCCAGTTCATGAACAAAAGAGTTTAATGATATTGTAAATCTAAACAGACTGCCAAATATTGTCAATATCGCAGCCATTGTAGTAACAATCGCAAAATTTATCCATCCGGTTCTTTTTATACCGTAGATAGTCTCAAGAGACATCCGGTAAACAATACGCAGCTCTTTCAGCCAATCTTTAGGTATATGTGCTTTAACCTTCTTTTTTATAATTGCTTTTGTTGACTCTTCACTCATATATTTTTCTCATTTTTATGTTTTTACATTTTATTAAAAGTTTTAATGAGTATAATTTTTACTCATAGGTCCCTGCCTGAACATCTCTTATTATTTGACCGGCTTCCAAAGTCAAAACTCTTTTTCTAAAATAATCTACCATGGTATGGTCATGAGTCGAGACAAGCACTGTAATGCCTTTTTGATTAACCTGTTCCAAAATTTGCATGATTTCCATTGAGTTTTTAGGATCAAGATTGCCTGTCGGCTCATCCGCTATCAAAAGAGGCGGTCCGTTGACTATCGCACGGGCAATAGACACACGCTGCTGCTCACCGCCGGATAATTCAGATGCTTTTGCTTTCATTTTTTCATACAGACCGACAACTTTTAATGCGCCTGACACCCTTGCTTCTATTTCTTTTGAACTCATTCCCAGTGTTCTTATTACATAAGCACAGTTATCATAAACACTTTGATTCATAAGAAGCTTATAATCCTGAAAAACAATCCCCATGCATCGTCTTAAATTAGGGACTTTTTCCGAAGGCAGATTTGCAATATTTATTCCGCCTATCATTACACTTCCTGACGTCGGAGTTTCTTCTTTATACAAAAGTTTCATCAATGTGGATTTACCGGCGCCCGAAGAACCTGTAATAAAGACGAATTCTCCGGACATAATATCAAGATTAATATTACGCAGGGCATAATTATTTTTATATTTTTTTGTAACACCTCTTAGTTGAATCATTTTTGTTTTACCAAATTCTCGTGTAATGTTTCTATTATAACCTGAATCAAAAACAATGGCAAAGCAGGAAAGATACGTTTGAATCTGGCAGGCTCCTTTATCGCACGATAAAGCCATTCGAGACAGAGCCTTTGATAAATC
The DNA here is from genome assembly GCA_944326115.1 of Candidatus Gastranaerophilales bacterium. Taxonomy (GTDB): domain Bacteria; phylum Cyanobacteriota; class Vampirovibrionia; order Gastranaerophilales; family Gastranaerophilaceae; genus Limenecus. The sequence continues at coordinate 21,623 of CALVCQ010000028.1, forward strand.
TCAGGTGCTCTTTTTACCTCTCCCGACCATACATCAAAACTTCCGCCTACACCAATAAAAACAGTTTCCGGCAGCAGCTGTTTCAGTTTATTAATTAATACTTCCTGTTTTGGCGCCCCCATTGCAACCAAAAAAACACGGGGTGCAACTGCAGCTATTTCTTTTACAATAACCGGCAGCTGATTTTCGTCGAAATAACCGTTTCTTATATATGTTATATTAATATCTTTATATTCTTCACGCAGTTTATCAGCTGCTTTTTGTATAACATTTTCTTTTGCACCGAGCAGCCCTACGGAAAAACCCTCCAGAGAAGAAAGCGATAACAATTTTTTAGCAAATTCTATTCCCGGTATATTTTCCTGATTAGTTCCTTTTATTTTCAAGGCAAGTTTTATCCCGACTCCGTCAGGAATTACTAAATCTGCATTATTTATGATATTTGCAAATTCTTTATCTTTTCCGGCAAGCGAAATCATTTCAGGATTAATAGTAACTATATGCAAACCTTTATTTTCTTTCAAACAATTATGGACATACTGCATTGCATCTTCAAAAGAGAATAAATCAACACCAAACCCCAAAATCTGTTTTCTTTTTGTACACATACATTCCATAACTTTTTAATTATATAAAGGAGTAATTCAATTAGCAAGTCAATACATAAGGGACATACATACATTTTCATATTGTCAACTGACTCCGACTACTTGTTGAACCTGTGCAATAAGCAAGTTCAATATTTAACAATAAGTCCGGCACAGTCAACAAGCGCATGGGGTCACTTCCGTAAAATGCTAGACTCGGCGCCACTCGCACTCCGTGTACCACTCCTACAAGCGAGGTCCCACTCAGACAACTTTACACCAAATATTCCCGAAATACAGCTATAAAATTCATTTTGCTTGCCGGTGATAAGCCCCTGTGGAAAACAAGAGATTTTGCACAAAATCAATTATTCCGGCAAATGCAGTCAAACAAATTCCGAAGACAATTACGCCTTTTAGTGTAAACTGCGATATACCGCCCATACATAAGTCTATATCTTCTAAAATTTATTAAATACAGAAAAATATTGCATCCATTTAATCGATTGAATTATTAATAAAATTTTAATAGAATATTTGTTATGGAGAATCTTTCGGAAAAAATAAACACGCTTCAAAAAAACTTTTATGATTTAAACAGTTTGTTTGAATTGAGTATTATTGCTACACAGGCCGATTCAATTGAAGATTTAATTGACAAAGTCGCTTCCTTTGTCACACAGGCTCTAAATATTGATAACGTAAGATTTTTTATCAACCATGATAAAGTTTATTACATGGTTGCAAGCCAGAATGCCGATGACCATGAATTTTTTCAATTTGAAAATGACGAAGAAGGATTCTGGGAAGTTTTAAATAAAAATGAATTTATAAAAGTTTCCGATGAAAACAAAAAACCGATTTATAAATCTTTCTGGGAGAAATATGATCTGCAAAATCTTGACAGCTCTTATTTTAAATTATTTCAAAAAGATTCAATCCCCTATTTTATCTGTTCTGTCGGTAACAAAACAAACGGAGAAAACTTTACAACAACGGATATTCAATATCTAAACAAAGTTTTTAATTATATAGGACCTATTTTAATTAAATATATAAAAAGAAGAGAACAGGAAAATGATCTTAAAAAACTTCAAAAATCTCTTCATAATATATCCATCCTGTACAACATCTCGCAGGCTGTTAACTTTATTGATGATTTAAAACGTTTGTTAAGAGTAATTTTAAACAAAGCACTGGAAACTATTGACGCAGAAAAAGGCTCTTTAATGCTATACAATTTTGCGGAAAATGTATTGCAAACAAAAGTTGTATACGGATTATCAGACAAAAACCTTGAAACAGAAATAAACAACGGTCTTATAGAATGTTCAAAAATAAAAGTCGGGGAAGGTATTGCAGGTACTGTATTTGTTGAAAAAAAATCCATAATCTCCAACCTTGGTCAAAATGACCCGAGATTCATAGACAACGGACAGGAGCTCAATGTAAATTCACTTCTGTGTGTACCTCTTATCGCAAAAGGAGAACCGATTGGAGTTATAAATATAACCAATAAGAAAAACGGCAAACTTTTTAACAAGCAGGACCTCGAATTTATAGAAGCTCTAGCAAATCAGGCAGCTATCGCTATTGATAACGCAAAATTATATGAACTTGCAACAAAAGACGGTCTTACAAAACTATACATTTACAGACATTTCTATACACTGCTGGAAAATGAAATCAAACGTTCCTCCAGATATAACCATGAAATGACTCTACTGATGATGGATATAGATAATTTTAAGAGTGTAAACGATACTTACGGACACCCGGTAGGAGATCAGGTTCTTAGAGAAATTGCAAGCTGCATACAGCAGACTATAAGAAAAATAGATATAGCCTCACGATACGGCGGCGAAGAATTTACAGTAATCCTTCCGGAAACAAACATACAGGATGCAAAAATTATCGCTGAAAGAATCAGAAAAAATATCAGCCAGATAAAAATCAATGTACGTGACAATATAAATATTTGTCCTACTGTAAGTATCGGCATGAGTGAATATCCGTCCTGTGCGCTGGATGAACAAACACTTATTGAACTTGCGGATGTAGCTCTTTATAATGCAAAAAATAACGGCAAAAACTGCATTTGTGAATATAATCCAAATACAGGATGCACTCTTCTGCCCCGTGGAGAATAAATTTTTATCAAATACAAGATGAAAAAGCTGCTGATGTTTTAGTCTATCTAATTTAGTGTCACAGTTGCAGACTCGAGTTTGCACCAAAACGGCAGAACTATATCACAAAATTGTCTGAACGGAATCTTCCTCAGACAATTTTTTTAAAACATTATATGTATTAAAAAATGTAAGTTTTATCTATTTCAAAGAAAAATAAATAAAACTAACTTTTCTTTATTTATATATACAGCCAGAATACAAGGGGATTAAGAATGGGAATTGAAAAGTTATCGTCTTTACATTTCACAAAATATTTTGTAACCGGAGAAGAAGAAAACAATAAAAATAAAAAAATAATGTTTGGGGCAGAAAATATAAATCCGCCGGAAGACAGTTTTGAAAAATCGAAAATAAATTAAAAGATAAGACATTATCCGAACAAGAAAAAAATTGCTGAATACAAAAACAGAAGTTTATAAGATGCAGATAGAAATGCTTAAAGAGATATCCTCTTCAATATCTGCCTCTGTCAGCAAAAAATGATTACGTATAAATATTTCATATAGTCAACTGACTCCGACTACCTGTTGAACCTGTGCAATAAACAAGTCCATTCATTACAACAAGTCCGGCACAGCCAACAGCGGAATCAGACGGGGCTGACCGAATGAAATGAGGGAACGCCCCTTGTGAGGGAAAAC
>CALVCQ010000029.1 GCA_944326115.1 Candidatus Gastranaerophilales bacterium
GCAACAGCTTCTTCTTCCGTAAGACGTCCGACAATATCAGAAGCAGTGCAGGCTGTGCCTGTTACCTGCACAAAATTGCTTGTGCCGGCTGCAACAGAAAACGCTGACCGGCTAGAAAATTCCACTTTTCCTGCATCATTTAGCGCAGCTGTTACACCTGTCTGAGCAGAGTGTGAATTGATGGTGTTTATTGCATCTGCTATAGTTCCGTTATTTAAATTTATACTGCTGCCGTTGATATAAACAGTACCGGCAGTTATTTCCCGTTCAAGAGGATTATTGGAATAATTTAAATTCTGTACGGCAGTGTTGAATTCTGCTGTGCTTAAGCCGTCGTCCGGAATATCGCTGTATAAAGCACCAGCTGTCATATATTCAGAGTTATAGTACACATTTTGTGCTGTACCGTTAAAAGGTATAAAGTAGCCACCAACATCACCTGCACCGCCAAATAACGCATTGGGTGTTATACTCTCATCAGAAGAGTTTACAGAGACATATATGTTTTCTATATTACCTTGAATACCATCAGAATCAGTAAAATATCCAAATAGTCCGCCAACTTGTATAGGTTTACCGGTATCCAAATATTCCGTGTTTCCGTCATAAATTATGTTGGTAAAATTAAAATCGGAAACTGAGGAAGCTTTGCCGACAATACCGCCCAGACTGGCACCCTTATAATTAGTGTTTGTTTCAACTACTAAAGCTGCATGACTTTCTATATTAGAAAAAGTCAATGTTGATGCATTTGTTTGACCAATGATTGAGCCTGCTGCTCCTGATTGTGTACTTATTGTAACATCACTGTCAATATAAACATTATTAACATTAACAGAGCTGGATAAATCTGCAACAGATATCAAAGCAGCAGCATATTGCCCTTTAAAAGAAGAATTTTTTACAATAATATTATCAAAATTAACAGTACCATCAGTTTTGCTTACAAGAGCACCTGAATTAAATCCTTCTATAGTGAGATTTTTTATAGTACCATCATCGCTAAAATAACGTATCAAAGAGGAATATGAAGAATCCGAAGCAGCATTGAAATTTTTTAAGGAATATCCGTTACCGTCAAGAATTCCGGCAAAACTGGATATATTAGATGTAACAGAACTCAAATCGATGTCTGCCATCAGGATAAACTTGCCGTCATAGTCAGCAGTGATTTTTGATATAAATTCGTCCGCATTGTGGATGACGGTATACCCCTGCGCAATAGCACCTTCTTCCGTAAGGTGTCCTACGACATTTGTGCCGGAAGATGTATAATATGTACCTGTGTCAGAAGCGTTTTGCGGAGCAGCTGCAGGTGCGGAAAGTGCGGCAGGGGCGGCAGGGGCGGCAACAGGAGTTACTGTCAAATCCGTAACGCTGCACGCTGTGCCCGTCAGCTCTACAAAATTGCCATTATAGCTAGGACCTTCCTCAATTGTAAACGGAGATGAGCTTGTAAAAACAACTTTTCCGTCATCATTTAGCGCAGCTGTTACGCCGGTCAACTCTGATTTAGAATTGATTTGTTCAATTGCATTTTCAATATCTGTTAATAAATACTCCGAATTAAAGGGATCTAAATATATGTTTAAAAAATAATTATTTATACCTATTGTGGTTTCGGTAACAAACGGTTCGTACGAAAAGCTTTTGCTATCTGCATTGCTTATATTCCCAAAAGGATTGGCATGCTCTATTATACCAGTAAGCGCATTTGGTATGTAATAAACATTAAATTCAGAGTTTGTATCTGCAGGCGCAAACACTTCACTAATGTGAATGTTACCGTCATTATTATCGAATAGTCCGCCTATAACTCCGGCATAGACACCAGAACCTGATGTCTCAGGCAAAGAACCTCCAAAAAAAGCATGATCTATTACAATCTCCCCTCTAAAAGAATTACCAATAAAACCGCCTGCATACTTGGTGCTGTATTCGGACGAAGTTGTAGTGCTGATTGAGGCATAACTTACTATATTATCCAAATCAAAAATTATGCCATCACTGAATACACCACTGCCTAATATGGAGCCGGCTGATTCATTTGCCGTAAAATTAACAGAAGAAGATATATAAACATTTGAAACACTAAAATCCTCAGTAGCATAGTACCGATTGTAACTACCTATTAAACCAACCTGATCGCCGGTCACATCAGTAGATTCGACATTAATATTGTCGATATGTGCTCCCTTAGATGCATTGTTGGCTAATATACCGACTGCATTATCACCGGTAATTGAGGAATTTTTAATATTTAAATTCTGTATTGTACCTTCTTCAATAGTATCAAATAATGCATTTTTCAGCCCTGAAATAGTATATCCGTTTCCGTTCAATGTACCGGAAAAATTCGATATACTGGAGTCAACAGATGACATATCAATATCATTCATAAGGATAAACATGCCATCGTCGTTATTTTCTATTGCTGAAACAAGTTCATCAGCGCTCTTTATAATAGTGTACTTATCTCTTGCCTCGGATTCCGTAAGCACAGACGGTGCTTGATAGACATTATTTGTACCGGTATAAGAATACACATAAGAGGTACTGCCTGAACCATCATCAGGCTGAGTACCTTCCGTACCACCTGTGCCTTCTGTGCCTCCCGTTCCGCCGGTACCGCCTGTATTTCCACTGCCGGACGTGCCGTTGACAGTCGCTGTTATATTAAAGCTGCCCTCAGTAAACGTATTGGAGCCGTTCACGGCGTTTGTACCTGTAAGGGTTGTAGAGCCACCGCTTGTGGCTATGCCGGTGCCGACTTCTTTTGTCAATCCTACGTAGTGAGTGAAATCAGAAGAGCCGGCTGCAACAGAGATATCAAAAGCTGCGCCTTTTGCTGTCTGTCTAATCTGAAAATGACCGTCAACAAGTTCTGCCTGCAAATAGTTTGTCTGTTCAACTCCGTTTGCGTCAGTATATTTTTGTGAAGTCTGGTCTTTGATTTTTTGTATAATATCGTCGATTGTATCGCCGTCTTCAACTTTAATTTCCGTAGTCAGCATATCCCCCGTTGCATTGCCGAGAGAATCAATTTTACTGAATGAAATCAAGAAGTTGCCTGTTGTAAACTGTCCGCTTCCGTCAGATTTTGCTATATCGGTATTTTTTATACCTCCGTTCAGACCTTTGAGTGTAACATAAGACCCGTCAGTACCCATTACAAGGTTGTTTGTATTCATTACACCGCCCGTTGTAAAGCCTACTGCGTTTGTAAAGTTTGATGAACCTTTTTCTACATTGATTTCGACCTCGCCCGTTTTGCTTGCTGTCAAAATAATCTGTCCGTCTTTCAAAATTGCGCCGACTCCGTCGTCTGTGGCTTTATTTATCTGATACAGAAGGTCGTCTATTGTTGTATCTGATTCTATGGTAAAGGTTTCGCCGTTAATGCTGAAAGTACCTTCCGTTACCGTAAACCCTGCCAGCGCTGCAAAGTTTGTACCTTCTGTACTTACTGCATTTCCCGTGGAGTCAGTAATACTCAATACTTTTGATGAAGGATTTGTTGTATCTGTCTGGATAGAAGCGTTGAAGCCTTCTGCCTCCAGTTTATCAATAAGGACGCCTACCGTGTCTCCGTCCGCAACATCTATTTGCACTCCGCCGACAAAATATGCACCGCTTTTTATGCCGATATCTTCGAGTTTTGTATCTATAGTAATATCTCCGGAGACATTTAAATCTCCGACAGCATTTGTAATTGCAACAGAGCTGCCTGTTTTGGCGGAAATAGTAAACACTCCTGTTGTTTTATCTATTTTTGCGGTATAGTTCGGGTCATCATTGATTTTGTCAATCAAGTCGCCCAGTGTTTCCTCCGAGTCTACCTCTATTACTCGTGAGCCGAGTTTAAAACTTCCGCTTTTAACGCCCATTTCTGACAGTTTCATATTTTCATTCAAGTCTTTTCTGAGCGATGTAAGAGTATTGGATGAACTGTTGTAGCTGCCTGCAAATAAATCCGTAATCTTTGTATTGCCGGTAATGGACACGCCTGCTATGATTCCGCTTTTTAGCACGGAACAAGTTGCAAGCTGTGAAACTGAAAGCTCAATTCTCTGCGGGTTTGCCGAATTGTCAACCGTAATCCCGGCAACATTTCCGTTAGAGCTCGTTCCGGACACGATTGAATCATTAGGGTTTGGATTTTTCAGGCTTTGTATGTAGTCGTCCAGTGATGAAACCGTTTTGTTGTAGCTGTTGTTGAGACTGTTTATTGTACTGAGTTTGTTGCCGTTTATAGTATACTGTTCCTTCATTGCATCAATCGTATCCTGCAATGAAGCTATCTGTGAGCTGTAAGAATTGTTGATTGAGCCGACTCCGAGAGCAGAGTTTTGCAGCGAAGCAAGAGCATTCTCTATAGAAGTCTTCTGGTCAAGCAAAGAATTCATGGAGGATGTCTTTTTCGCAATCAATTGCGAAATCATACTGCTTATGTTGGCATTAGTGCCGTTTAAATTTCCTATTGAAAAATCCATTTCGGCTCACATAACTATCCACTACAACATATCAATAGTATATCACATTTACATCAAGCCTTCAATACCGAGGCTAAATTTATATTAACAATTGTAATAAATACGACTGATACTAAACCAATATATAATATATATCTGTATCACAGTGTAAACAATACACCATATAAATGAAAAATTTACCAAAATTAATTTTGTACTTTTTTATTTTGAAGTTATAATTTTTAGCAGGAAGTAAAAGAGATAGGAATACGACAATTTCTGTTGTTAAAAATATATTTTGCGTAATATTTTTGTCTATGGGGTTAATGGTTATACAGTCACACCCTTCTTTTGCTGCAAGCGCAAAATGGAAATTCTGGGAAAGAAACAAAGCTCCGGCTGCAGAGACCACAACACCTGCAGACACGCAGGATAGTGACGGAGACTCTTTGTGGGATACCATTCATTCTGATTCCACAAAAAAACTGGAGGCTGAAAAAACCGGCTCCGTTTCAGATGTAAAAATACATTCCGTTGAAATAATAGGCAACAATCTTGTTGATACATCGGAAATAATGCGAAATATCACAATAAAACCAGGCGATCCTTACAGTGTCGATGCCGTACAGCAGAATTTGAAGGCAATATTCGACACCGGATATTTTACCCCGCAGATGCGGGCTGTTCCGGTAAAAATTGATGACAAAAATATAAAAATAAGAATATTTGTACAGGAAAATGTTCCTATTACCGATTTTACTATTACGGGAAATAACTCCGTTGCTACAGGAGACCTGCTGCAGATACTGGATTCTTTGATTAACAAACCTCAAAATATTCTAAAAATAAATGATGCAATTACGGAGATTCAGGAATACTACGCCAGTCAGGGCTACATCCTTGCCAGAGTAACAAGTATAACCGACGACCCGGACGGAATTGTTAACATAACAATTGATGAAGGAAAAATCGGGTCAATTATTATTGAAGGAAACAAAAAAACAAAAGAGTTTGTTGTCAGAAGAAATATTTTGACCCAGCCCGGAACAATCTACAATGAAAATCTTATAAAACAGGATTTAATGAGATTATACGGAACTCAGGCTTTTAAAGACGTAAAAAGAACTATTGAAAAAAGCGAAGACAATCCTGATACTTATGATGTAACAATACATCTTGAAGAACAAAGAACAGGAACAATCTCCATAGGCGGCGGTCTTGATACGGCTACGGGTCTGTTCGGAACAGGCGGTTTTACAGACAACAACTTCCGTGGTTTAGGACAGAGAGTTTCTCTCAACGTACTTGCCGGTACAGGTATTGTTATGGCAGACAGCTCTATGCTGAACAGGGCAAACTTACAGGCGGAATTGAGCTGGTTTGAACCCAAATTTAGAGGTACCGATAATGCGCTGATGGTTAAACTTTTCGGACGTGATTACGCCAGCTATCAGATTCCTCTTGCCGTTGAACAGCGTTTTGGTATAGAGTCAACTATTTCACGTGCATTTACCGCATTTCCTCATCTGACGGGTTCTTTCAGTGTCGGTCTTGAGAATGTACATGTAAAAGAAGGCGACGGCAACCAGATTGCAGGGCTTTATGCCGCTCATAATATTCCTATTTCCGAACGTGCAAAACAACTGCAGGGCGGTTTATTCTTAACACTTGCGCCAAGTCTTGTCTACGATACGAGAGACAGTGCAACTCTTCCCAGACAGGGTGTTTTTGCAAATGTCAGATTTGAAGAATCCTTTGCTGTTGACGAATTTGAAAACACATTCGGAAAATTGTCAGGAGGAATCAAAAAATACTACCCTGTCGGCAAAAAATCATCTGTATCTCTCGCATTTAGAGCCGGCGGAAAAATTCACGGAGACATGCCGGAAGTTATGGCATACCGTTTAGGCGGTCCATACACTGTCAGAGGTTTCAGAATGAGCGGTATCGGTACCGGTACCGGTTTTATGATGGGTCAGGCAGAGTTTCAGACTCCGATACCGTTTCTTGACAGAATCACAGACGCAAAATTTCTTGATAACATAAGAATTGCAGCCTTTGTTGATGCCGGACAAATTTACGGCTCAACAGTAACAAATGAAATATACAACAGACCGATACATGCGATTACAGCCGGTGTCGGTGTAAGAGTATTTGTTCCCGGTGTCGGACCTCTCAGCATAGACTGGGGCTACCCTCTCACAGGTGTGCCTGAGGGAACGTCAAAAGGTGCATTTACTTTCGGTGTAGGTGAGTTTTACTAATATAAATACTGCCCGCCGGAGGAGTATTTAATATCCAAAATGAACAATATAATTAACGCTATCGTTTAAATAATTAAAATTTAAGAAAAGGAGATAAATATGAATAACCTGCAGGCAAAAATTACAATTTCCTCTCTTTTATTAACTTCACTGATAATATTTGGCAGCAATGCCTGCAGATACAACACTGTATGCGCAGCAGAACAACAATCTCAACAACAGTTTACGCCGGTACAGGGAAAAGTTGTATATGTCCCGTCAGGAACAGTATTCCCTGCAACGGCAACAATGGAATTGTCATCAGAAAGTCTTGAACTCGGACAAAGCGTCTGCATTGCTCTTTCACAGGACTTTTATTACAACAACACGCTGATTGCACCTATAGGAAGCTCTGTTAACGGAACTGTTATCCATGCACAAAAATCTGCACAATCAGGTATAAACGGAGAATTGAGGGTCAAATTTACCAATATAGTAACACCTTTCGGACAAATGATACCGATATCAGGAAGATTAAAGACAGAAGACGGCACCGGAACAATTAAAGGCGGTGTAAAAAATGAATCAAAAGGCGACAACAATAATGTTATAGCAGCAGCCGCAGCAGGCGCAGTAGCAGGCACAATACTCGGTCCTTTATCAGGGGGCGATATAAACGCAACTGCTGCAGGTGCGGCAACAGCAGGTGCGGCTGCCGGCACGACAATGTCTATATGGGATAAAGGCAAACCAGCTGTTATACCCGCAGGAAGCACAGTTAATATTGTAATTGACCAGCAGATTACCTTTACTCCGCAGCAAACTAACCGATAATAATAGGTAAGTCGACTGATTTGTTTTATGGCAAATGTTTTGATAAACTATAAAACAAAAGAAACTTGGGGACAAAATGACACTACTAGGCAACATAAATTTATACGAAGAAGACGAGGAAGAATTACAGGATACCAAATATACATATGGTATTTATAAAAAAGAAGACGAAAATGACATTTCATTAAAAAAATGTTTTTTCTTCTCTGCAATATTACATCCTGTAGCTGTAGGGCTTATTTGGATGGGGATATTCATTCTTGCTCTTCTCGGTGTAACTTTTTCTATATTTGAAAAGCCTCAGCAAAAGCCGAAAGATATTGAATTTGTACTTGTAAACAAAGAAGGAACTCCAATAAATAAAAATACAAAATTCAGAGCTGACAGAAACTCACGAGCAGGCGGAATACATGACCCTAAACGACCGGTATCACAGCCGCAAGCGGCAAGCCAAGCTTCTAAACCGCAGCCGGCAGCATCTTCACAAAGAAGTCAGTCCGCAAAAAGAGTTCAGCAGCAAACTCCGGCACAAAGAAAACCAGTACAAAAGCAGCTGCCGAAACCGCAGCAGAATCATAAACAACAACAAAAACCGGCTCTAAAAATGCCGTGGGCTCCGCAAAAGACTACAAAAGCACCCACACCGCAGGGTGTACCCAAAGCACCCGCAGCTGCGCCAAAGCCGGCAATAAAGCCAAGTGCGCCTAAAACCAGCAAACCAAACGGAAATTTTAATGTTCCTATGCCCAAAATTGCAGCGCCAAAAGTTGCCGGTCCGAGCGGAGGTCCTATTGCAGGCGCCAAATCAGGTTCAGGAGCCAGCGGCGGTGCTTCTTCAGGAAGCAGAACACCTGCTCCGAGTTTTTCACCAAGCGCAGGAGGTTCTTCCGGCGGAAGATTTTCACCGGGAAGCGCAGGCAGAGGTGGGAATGTAGGAAACCCAGGTCCTGGCAATCCAAAAGGTGCACCCGGAATAGATGCAATAAAAGAGCCTGATTTCGGTCCATACATGAGAGAACTGCAAAGACGAATAAAAATGAATTGGGAACCGCCTAAAGGAAATGAAAGCAAAAGAGTTGTATTATTATTCAAGATAGCAAGAGACGGACGTCTGATATCACACAGGGTATACAAATCATCAGGACTTCCTGCTGCTGACAGAGCTGCTATGCATGCAGTAGAGCTTACAGCACCGTTTAAACCGCTTCCGCCGGAATACAGAGGAGATAGCGTGGATATACAATTTACTTTTGATTACAACGTTTTTGGTGCTACGGCATATTAATACAATAATAGAAATATCAGATAGAAAGAGGATAAAAACATGGAATTATTATTAAAAGCAGCAATTGAAGATTTATGGATTATCGCACCTATTCTTCTTTGCTCATTTTTAACTATTGCAGTAGCAATAAACAGATTTTATTACTACAATAAAAACAAACGTGACGTAGTACAATTTATACCGAAATTGCAGAAAGAACTTGCTCGAAACAATCTTGACTCTGCACAAAATTTAAGTGTTCAGTTAGGGGGGATTATAGGCGAAGTTTCAGAAGAAGCTGTAAGAATATTTTCCGAGCAAAAAAACGGGTTCTCAAGATCATTTGATATTGCCTCCAGTCTTGCAACCAGAAAGCTGGAATCACATTTGACAATTCTGGGAACAATAGGCGGGGTTTGCCCGTTTTTAGGTTTGTTCGGTACTGTTGTAAGAATATTATATACTTTTCAAGACTTAGCAGTACAGGGGAACCAATCTGCAGCAGTAGCATCAGGTATAGCCTCAGCATTGATAGCTACGGCACTGGGTCTTGGTGTTGCTATTATAGCTGTTGTTTTATATAACTATTTTCAGTCAATGGTAAAAAGATTTGAAGATGATTTCCAACTTATCAAATTGCTATTCTTAAGTTTTGTTGACAGCAATGAAGAAGTTGTTGTAAATCAGCCTACTAACATTGCATTATAAAAATAAGATTTACGGGTAAAAAAAATGGCTTTTAAAACTACAAAAGGCAAAGAAGCTTTATTTACAGAGATAAATATTACACCGCTTACGGATATATTTCTGGTTTTACTGATTATTATGATGGTGATTGCTCCAACATTTCAATCAAACGACAGCAGTATAAAAATGCCGGAAATAAACAGCGGATTAAGTGTTGAACAGAAAAACGCAACAATATCTGTTACAAAAGACGGACAGTTTTATATTAACGGTACAAAAATACAGGAAAATGATATCTATAATCAGCTGGCGCTTCTTAAACCAAAGCTTGAAAAAAAAGAAATTGTAGTCAAAGCTGATGAAAATGTAAAAAGCCGTGAAATTATGAAGATAATGAAAGCGGCACAGGATGCTGAATTTGATAAACTGATAGTTGCAGGAGAACCTCTTTCTAAAAAAGAACAAACAAAACTTCAAAATTCAAATAGAGATACAGAGGAAAAAACAACAACAATACCGGTTGATCCGGATGATACATATCAGCCGGCAGCCGGAGAAATACCCTCTGAAGAATAAGGATACAAAAAGTGGCAAGCAGAGAACGAAATACTTTTAACGAAATAAATATTACACCTCTTACGGATATATTTCTGGTTTTATTAATTATTATGATGGTGATTGCTCCATTATTGGATCAACAGGGTCTTAATCTTGCTGTACCAAACAATGTGGAAGTACAGGACGTAAAAAATGAAAATAAACTTATATCAGTAACTGTTACTAATGATGACAGATATTATATAGATGATAATGAAATATCTTCAACAAGGCTTGAGGACACAATTAAGCAGAAAATAAAAGATTTTCCCGAAGGCGTATTAATTCTTGCACAACCTGAAGCCTCTCACGGCGCAGTGGTAAAATTAATGGATAAAGCAAGAAATGCAGGTGTAACAAATATCTCTATTTCGGAATCATAGAATTAAAGTATATTTCAATAAAATACTTTACGCACACCGAAAATAACAATATAATGGATATATGAGTGAAGGGTTAACAGCAAAATTTTTAAAACAGGCATTCCAGCTTCAGGAAGAAAAGCACTATAAACAGGCAATTGAATCGTTATACAAAGCTTTATGTCTGGATAGCGACAATATTGAAATATTATCGCAAATTTCTCAGTTATATTTTCTAATGGGAAATTTTGAACGTGCTGTAGAATACGCAGAAAAAGCATTAGAAATCAATCCGGAACACCCTGAAAGTTTAAAAATAATAATTAACATCAACAAAATAAATAAAAAGTATGCAAAAGGTCTGGAATTTGCTGAAAAGCTTTACAGACTGGAACCAAATATAGAAAATTTTGTTACTTATCTTGAAATGCTCACTGAATGCAGTCAATATAATACTATTCTGGAAGAAATAGAAGCATCTAAATTCAATTTTGAAGAAAGAAAAAATGAAAAACTTCTTCTGATAGAAGGTTACTCAAGATTAAAGCTTAACCAGCTTTTTAAAGCCATTGGTATTTTTCAGGAAATTATAAAATTATACCCGCATAATACAGACGCAAGATTTTACTTAGGAGTAATTTATTATCAAAAACATCAGGACACAGATGCAGAAAAACTTTTTAACAGCGTACTGGATGAGATTCAATGTGACAGGACATACAATTATCTCGGACTACTAAAACTCGACCAGCACAAAATAGGAGAAGCAATCAATTACTTTCAATTTGCAATAAAAATTGAACGGAATAATGCATTTTATCACTACAATCTCGGAACAGCATACTCATTAAACGGCTGGCTAATGGAGGCGGAACAATCATTTAAACAGGCTGTTTTAATTGAACCTGACAATCTTGTATATAATTATGCTCTTGCTTACCTGTATTATGAAAGACATGATTTAAAAAAAGCTTTAGAAAGCATTGACAAAATACTTGAATTAAATGCAAATTATGTTGATGCAATTATTTTAAAAGCAATGATAAATGCACAAAGCGGAAATATAATTGATGCAAAGAATTCTCTTCAAAATCTTGCACAAACAAATACAAATAATGATTTCTTGTATTACGCAATGGCAAAAATCTACAAAGAATTTCCTCTGTATAATGAAGCAATAGAATGCCTGCAAAATGCATTAAATATTAAGCCGGAATCATTAGAATATCTTAGCGAATTAGCAGATTGTTATTGCGAAACAGGCAAGTATAATATCGCACAAGATATAACAACAAAAGTTTTGTATCTTAATAACCGTTTTATACATGCATATTTACTACAGGCAAAACTGGATATAAGACAAAAAAAATTCACGGAAGCACTAAAAATCGTAAACAATGCAATTAAGCTTGACAGCAGCTGTGCAGAGGCATACAAATATCAATCTGAAATTTTTGCGGTACAGGGATTAAAAAATCGCTCCATCGACAGCGCTAAAATTGCAATATCGCTGCAGCCATCCAATCACACATATTATGCTTATCTGGGCAAATTATATTATGATGCACTGGAATATGATTCCGCTTTTCTATATTACAAAGAAGCATCGAGTATTGATGAACTGAATGTGGATTATTTGTACAATGCTGCAAAATCTGCTGATAAAGCAGGAGATTTTATTAGTGCAGCAAATTATTACTCCTATGCGCTGAGACAGGATCCATTTAACAATTTAATTATATATGAATACGTGGATTTTCTTAAAAGAAACAACAAATTAAAACAAGCACTTGCGCTGTTAAAAAATAAAATTGACACAGTAGAATCTGAAAATGTTGCAAAAATTCTAGAGCAAAAATATAATGAACTTCAAGAAGAAGAGCAGACTTCTTTAATGCAAAAAGTTAAAGGCTTCATTACAAATTTAAAGCAAAATTAAAAAAAGCTACCACAAAGCAGCCCCGTATTTTTCCCATGGTTTTATTTTTTCATGTATAAATTTTTTCATTTCTTTTACGGTTTTACCACGTGTCTGCAAGACATAATCGTCCGGCAATAAGTCCAACTCGAGCAAATACTCTTTCAGTTTTCTCACCGAAGCTTTTACACGCTCTTTATGTTGAAATTGCCAGCCTTTAAAACCGCAATCTTCGGGAAATAATGACCAGCCGTTTCTCGGTGCCCTTCTGCAGCAATCCGGACGTATAGAGTGAATGGAACATTTATTATCCGCAGTAAGATGAGGGCAGTAAAAGAAAGTAACTTTTGATTCATCAAAATCAGGGTTATTCTTTTTCAGCTGATTCAAAATTCTTTCGACATGATCAGGAACTGCGGCTCTCGCCTCGTCTACCGAGTTATATCTTTTAAAAATCTCAACAAAGACTTTTGCTTCCTCCTGACCTTCTTTTGCCAGTTTTTTAAGCTCCTCATAGCTGTATGCTGTAGTAATTGCCTTACAGCACTTACCGCACATATTGCATAAATGCTGGGGAAAATCGCTTTGATACGCAACTGTTTCGTTTGATAATTCTATATCCATAAAATAATTATAGAATAAAAAACTATTTTCATATATAGAAATTTAATTCAACTATAAGAAAAACTAAAATAATAAAATTACAGTTAAATCAATGGAATTGGCGAATATGCATAACAGGAATACAAAATATTTTTATCACTACTTTATTAAGACTAAATTTTCTCTCACATACTTTATTTCTGATACTTTTATAATATAATTATCCTATAGATTAGGAAAATATGTCGTTAAATAGGAATAAGGATAACTAAAATGAAAACTACAGTTGAAAAATTAGAAAACAATATTGTAAAACTTGATATAGAAATTGATGCAGATACAGCTGAAAAAGAATACAATAAAGCCTGCAAAAGACTTGCTCAAAGAGTAAATATTCCGGGTTTTAGAAAAGGTAAAGCCCCGAGAGCAATATTAGAGAAAAATATCGGAACAGAAACTATTAAACATGATGTTTTAGAATATTTGCTGCCAAATGCATTTTCAACTGCAATTAAAGATAACGATCTTACAGTTATTACAGAACCGGCAGTGGAATCCTACAATTTTGAAATTGGTAAACCTGTAACAGTAGTAGCCAAAGTTGAATTAAAACCTGAAGTAAAATTTGAACAGTACAAAGATTTAACAATACAGGTTGAAGAATATAAGGTTTCCGAGAATGCAATGGAAAAAGAAATAGAAGAATTGCTTGAAAAATTCACTACATTAAAAACAGTTGAAGACAGAGAAACAACGGAAAAAGATGTTGTTATAATAGATTTCGAAGGCAGTGTCGACGGAGAGCTTATTAAAGGCGGAGCAGCACAGAACTATATGCTTGATCTTGAACACAGCAATTTCATTGCAGGTTTTGCAGAACAACTTGTAGGACATAAAAAAGGTGAAGAATTTACAATTGATGTAACATTCCCAGAAAATTACCATGATGAAAAATTAAACGGAAAACCTGCACAATTTAAAATTAAAATTAATGAAATAAAAGAAAAAGTTAAACCTGAATTAAACGACGATCTTGCTAAAAAAGTCGGCAATTTCAAAACAGTTGATGAATTAAAAGCCGATATTCAAAAATATCTGGATGACACAGCAAAAGTAGAAAACGATAAAAGAAGTGCACAGAAGCTTTTTGAAACAATACTTTCAAAAATGTCAGCAGAAGTACAACCAACAATGATAGAAAGAGAAAAACAGGTTCTTATTGCTGATTTTAAACAAAAAATTGCACAATCCGGGGCAGACTGGGATGAAGTTCTGAAAAAAGACGGACCTGAAAAAATAGACGAAGAACTGAAAGCCGAAGCCTTAAACAGAATTAAAAATTCCCTGATGATGTCAGAAATTGCAAAATTGGAAAATATCCAGATTACGCCTCAAGATTTAGAACAAAAATTAGGTGAACTGGCTATGATGTATCAAACAGACAAAGGTACTATATTTAAAGAAATATCAAAAAATCCTGCAATGATACAATCTTTGACACAGCAGGCTTTGTCACAAAAAGTTACAAGATTCTTGCTTGACAACAATAAAATTGAATTCGTTGCAGAAGCAAAAAAGTAGATTATAATAAATAGTAATTAGTAAATAAAATCCGAAAACGAAAGGGCAACAATATGAGCTTTGTACCAACAGTAGTAGAACAATCCAGCAGAGGCGAACGTGCATTTGATATATTTTCCAGATTGCTCAGAGAAAGAATTATCTTCCTGGGAACACCTATAGATGACATGGTGGCTAATCTTGTCGTAGCACAATTGCTGCTCCTTGATTCAGAAAATCCTGAAAAAGATATCATGCTTTATATAAATTCTCCCGGAGGAAGTGTAACTGCAGGTTTTGCAATTTATGACACAATGCAGCACATCCGTTCTGATGTTTCTACTATTTGTTTAGGTCAGGCTGCATCAATGGGTGCATTCCTTCTTTCATCAGGTACAAAAGGAAAAAGACTTGCTCTGCCTCATTCCAGAGTACTGATTCACCAGCCATTAGGCGGTGCACAGGGACAGGCAACAGATATCGAAATTCAAGCCGCTGAAATTCTGAGAATCAAAAAAGCTCTTAACGAAATTTTAGCCTCAAATACCGGTCAATCTATTAAAAAGATTGAAAAAGATACAGACAGAGACTATATCATGACACCGGAAGAAGCCCTTGAATACGGAATGATTGATAAAGTTATTTCTATGGATAAACATCCGAAAGCTGAATAAAATTTATTCAGCATAATATAGGAGAAATGTAATGGTTAAACACGACGACAGCCGTCTAAAATGTTCATTTTGCGGAAAGACGCAGGATCAGGTAAAAAAATTGATTGCAGGACCTGAAGTATACATCTGTGATGAATGCGTTGAACTATGCAACGAAATTTTAGACGAAGAATTTTTCGAAAATAAAGAAAAAAGTGAAAAAGAAGAACACAAAGATGCCGATATTTCTTCAGTTCCAAAACCGCATGAAATTAAGGCTTATCTTGATCAGCATATAGTTGGTCAGGATGATGCAAAAAAAGTTCTGTCAGTTGCAGTATATAACCATTACAAAAGAATTGCACATAATACCACTGAAAAAGACTCTACAGGTATAGAAATTCAAAAGAGTAACATATTACTTGTAGGACCTACCGGCTCCGGCAAAACTCTTCTGGCGCAAACTCTTGCAAAGATGCTTGATGTGCCTTTTGCAGTTGCTGATGCAACAACATTAACGGAAGCCGGATACGTTGGCGATGATGTTGAAAATATTCTTCTTAGACTGTATCAGAGTGCGGATTTTGATGCTCAAAAAGCAGAAAGAGGAATAATATACATTGATGAAATTGATAAAATTGCAAGAAAATCTGAAAATCCCAGCATTACAAGAGACGTATCCGGTGAAGGCGTACAGCAAGCACTTTTGAAAATGATAGAAGGTACTGTTGCTAATGTTCCTCCTCAGGGAGGAAGGAAACACCCTCATCAAGAATTCATCCAGATAGATACAAAGAATATTCTATTTATTGTCGGCGGTGCATTTGTAGGTTTGGACAAAATTGTTGAAAGAAGAGCCGGAGAAGGAACTTCATTAGGCTTTGGTGCTAAAGCACCTGCTACTGCTGCAGAAAAAGAAATAGCAGCACAAAAAATGCTAAAAAAACTACAGCCTGAAGATTTGCTTAAATTCGGCTTAATTCCTGAATTTATCGGACGTGTACCTATTTATGCAGTCCTAGATCAACTTGATGAAGCAACTTTAAAAATGATTTTAACAGAACCCAAAAATGCTATCATCAAACAATATCAGTGCCTGTTAAAAATGGATAATGTTGATCTTAAATTTGAACCAGAAGCCATTGATTTAATTGCAAAAGAAGCAATAAAAAGAAAAACCGGTGCACGTGCATTGCGTTCCATTGTAGAAGAACTGATGCTAAACATCATGTATGAAGTTCCTTCTCAAGAAAATGTACACGAATTTACAGTAACAGCTGAAATGGTTCAAAAAAGAGACAATGTAGCAGAATTAATAAAGCTTCCGAAAAAAAATGAAGAAGCAGATGCGGAAACCCACGAAGAAATAGCATAAAAAATTAAGCAGTTATAATAAAAAGAGAGACTTTATTTAATAAAAGTCTCTTTTTTTGCATATTTATTATACATATACACTTTAATATTTACAGGTCTTTAAATATTCATCAATCGCTTTAGCAGCACGTTTTCCGGCGCCCATTGCATTTATGGCATTTGACTCGCCTGTAGGAGCAACATCACCGCCTGCATAAACACCGGGTATCGAAGTTTCTCCTGTATCTTTATTAACAATTATATACCCCTTGTTATTAGTTTCTAAATTTAATCCTTCTTTTTGTGCAGAGTATTGAATAATAGGGTTCGGACCCGTACCGAGTGCGACGATAACGGCATCGAGTTCAATAGTAACCGATTCACCTGTAGCAACCGGACGTCTTCTGCCCGATTCATCAGGCTCGCCAAGCTGCATTATATCAAACTTCATCGCTTTTACATAACCATCCTGACCTAAAATTTCGGACGGTGCATGCAGAAATTTAAACTCAACGCCTTCTTCTTTCGCATGTCGGATCTCTTCCAATCTTGCCGGCAGCTCAGCTTCCGTACGTCTGTATGCAATAAAAACATCCTTGAAACCGACTCTAACAGCTGTTCTGGCTGCATCCATAGCAACATTACCGCCGCCAATAACAGCAACTTTTTCCCCGACTTTTAAAGGAGTAGGTGTTGAATTTTCATTTGCATGCATTAAATTTACTCTTGTTAAAAACTCATTAGCGCTGTATACTCCGTTTAGATTCTCACCGGATATATGCATCATTTTGGGTAATCCAGCACCTGAACATAAGAAAATAGCATCAAAGCCTTCATCTTTTAGCTGATTAATAGTGACAGATTTACCTACAACTACATTTTTTTCAAATTTAACGCCTATATCCTTTAATCCATCGATTTCCCTATCAAGTACAGTTCTTGGAAGCCTAAACGGAGGAATGCCGTATCTTAAAACTCCGCCTAGTTCATGCAATGCCTCAAAGACAGTAACACTGTAACCGGCTTTTCTTAAATCAGCAGCAGCAGTTATACCGGCACATCCGGAACCGACAATTGCAACTTTTTTCCCGTTATCTTTTATTTCATCTGTTTTTGCTTTTGTTTTATCACCGACATATCGTTCTAAAGCGCCTATTGCCACAGGTTTATTCTTTATACCCAGTACGCAATTTCCTTCACATTGTCTTTCCTGTGGACAGACACGACCGCAGACAGACGGAAGCATACTGGTCTGCCTGATAATATCACCTGCTTTATCAATGTTACCTTCTTTAACAGCTGCTATAAAATCCGGTATTTGTATATTAACGGGACAGCCCTGAACACATTTTGCATTTTTACAATGTAAACATCTTGAAGCCTCAACAGATGCCTGCTCATCTGTAAAATTACTCTCTACTGCGTCAAAATTTGTTCTTCTGATTTTAGGATCCAGTTCAACCGGATGTTGTCTGTCGGCTCTTTGCATTTTATTCTCCATAACTTAACAATAATCTTACCACGAATTTGTCTCTGATACTCATTATTAAAATATAATATACATTTCATATCGTCAACTGACTCCGCTTACATCTTTGATTATTGGCGTTCACTTGCCGCTTCACAGACAAGACGCCACAGCCGCACTTTCACTGTTTATCAATCAATTATACAAAGAAAACTATTTATAACTTCATGAAACCATTTTGCACGTCAACAAAGACAACTTTAATCTAGTACCGCCGGTTAAACTGTTCAATTTATTATACTGCACGCAGAGACTTCGTTTCTGACTTAGCACCTCTCATAAAAGCAACATTTAGTTGCATTTATTCGGCAGAGTCTTGTCATGAATTTTTCCCGGACATTTATTTGAAAATTTGTTTAATTTTTTCAGATAATGAATATGCTATTTTTGAGTGTGCTTCAAGAGTGTAGTGAAGTCCGTCACAATCAGAGGTCTGTACAAATTCATTTAAATCAATATAATGAATTTTTGTTTCTTTTGATATTTTTTCGTATATATCAGGTAAGTTTAATGATTTTTCAACAGAAGTTTCATTAAACATTTGAACAAAAAAACTGTTCAATACATTTTTTCGTATTGCAGAAGGGCACACTAACAAGATTTGCGATTTTGTATGACTTTGTACCAGCTTAATAAATGATTTCATTCCTTCATAAAATTCATTAATAGAAACATTGTATGCAAACTGTAAATCGTTTGCTCCCAAAGCAAGTATTATTAAGTCCCAATCTTTATGATATTCCAGATAAGGTACAATTGCTTTTGTTCCTGTAAACAAATCTCCTGCAGGATTTATACAAAAAGCTGTTCTGTTGTTGCATCCTGCTTCCGTAACAGCATAATCGCTATCCAAAAGATTTGATATTATACCGCTCCATCTTTCGTCTTTTTTATATCTTTCTCCGTTTTCCGGAATAAATCCAAATGTATTGCTGTCACCGAAGCATAAAATTTTTTTCATAAATAATACCTTTTGTGTTAAAAAAAAATGTCAAAATACAGCAAATTTTTACATGTTCGCTTTTTTAAATATCATATTTATAATAGAATAAAAATATACTAAATTGGGATAATTTTTATTTAATGAAAAGTATAGTATCGGTACAAAAAGCAATAAGTATGATAAAAGACGGAGCATCTGTTATGATAGGCGGATTTTTGGAATGCGGAGCTCCGGACATGCTGATAGACGAACTGGTAAAGCAGAATAAAAAAAATCTGACAATGATATCCAATGATACCACATATCCTGATGCGGATAAAGGCAGACTGATTGTAAATAAACAGATAAAAAAACTTATTACCTCACATATAGGTACAAATCCCGAAACAGGCAAGCAGATGCATTCAGGAGAGCTCGATGTTGAACTTGTGCCTATGGGAACACTTATTGAAAAAATCCGTGCAAAAGGTACAGGGCTGGGCGGAGTTTTAACGCCTACCGGTGTCGGCACTGTTCTTGAAGAAAATAAAGAGACAATGAATATAGACGGAAAGAAGTTTATATTTGAAAAACCGCTCGGTGCTGATTTTGCTTTAATATACGGAACAAAAGTAGATAAATTCGGCAATGTATCTTTTTACGGAACAACAAGAAATCTGAATACAGTAATGGCAACTGCGGCTGATACAGTGATTGTTCAGGCAGATGAGCTTGTTGAGTGTCTTGATCCAAATGAAGTTGTAATACCCGGACTTTTTGTAGATTACATTGTTGTAAAAGGAAATAATTAATGAAATTAACCGCACAAAAATCTATAGAAAAAGAAATAAAATCTTCTCGTGTTACAGACCCTATTTCTCATTCGCATAAAGAACTAACAAAAGAGCAGATAAGAGAAATTGTTGCAAAACGAGCGGCAAAAGAATTTAAAGAAGGCGATGTTGTTACTCTCGGCATAGGCTTGCCTACAGCGGTAGCAAACTATGTACCGGAGAATATGCATGTTATATTCCAGTCTGAAAACGGACTTTTGGGAGTTGGAAAAGACCAGAAAGACAATATTGATAAAAGAATTATTAACGCAGGCGGCGGTTATGTAGAAGCTAGGCACGGCGCATGCTTTTATGACTCGCAGATGGCTTTTACGATGATGAGAGGCGGACATATTGATGCCACTGTTTTAGGTGCGCTGCAGGTGGGTTCAGACGGCAGTCTTGCAAGCTGGATGATACCGGGTAAGATGGTTCCCGGCATGGGCGGCTCAATGGATCTTGTTGTAGGTGCAAAAAAAGTTATCGTTGCTATGGAGCATACATCAAAAGGGCAGATAAAAATTGTTGAAAAATGCACGCTTCCTCTGACCGCCTACAGAGAAGTGAATATGATTATCACAGAAAGATGTGTATTTGAAGTAGAAAATGATGGTCTTGTATTAAAAGAAATAAATCCTATGTTTACTATTGAAGACATAAAAGCATCTACAGGTGCAGATTTTAGAATTTGTGAAAATTTAAAAACAATGTGCTGATGAGTAGATTATAATTCTGTTATTTTGTACATTCTGTTTTTGGAATACACAGATTATCACACAAAATTATTTTTATGGATTCTCCGGCTTTTGCATGGTATTTTAGCCCCGGAGTCAATAGACCCGTTATCAGTCCGACAGAACAACCTACAGGTATTCCGACAGCCAGTCCTGTTCCGATTTTTGCGGGATCGGGAATAAAAGAAAATCCAACACCTGCGCCTGCACCGGCAATACCTAATCCGAGTGTGGATGCAGCCAATTTCCCTGCCGTCATCCATGGACCTTCTTTTAGAGAGCCGTCTTTTGTAAACGGTTTTGCCGACATAGATATGGCAGTGCCGTCAGGCAGCACAAGACATTCAAATTTGAGATAAACACGTGCATTTTTATTAAATTTTCTCGGTTTATCTATTTTTATTACAGTTGCTACAAGTTTTGAACATGCCGGAATCAAAAGAGTTCCTTCCTGTGTATAAATACTTTCAGGAGCGCTAAAGTTTACTCTGTCACCGGCTTTGGATTTGTCGGACCAGAATTTACAGTCGAAAACTATCTGAAAAACATTTCCTTTGCAAATTATGTTTCTGAGGTTTGTTATAATAACCTTATCGCAGGGAGCATTTTTTTCGGGAAACATGTGCTGTTCAGTTATAACCTGTTCTTGCAAATTACATGGAGCGGCAAACACAGGTAATTGAAAAAATAACAGTAAAATAATTGAGAATAATCTTTTCATAAAATAAATAATAAATATTTATGAGAAGAAAACTATTACCCTTTTGTATGTTTTTAATCAATGTTGTCAGCTTAGTAAAGCTGACCTACTGTTTTTAGTCAATATAGTTCAGCCTGGGAATACTGACTACTTGCTATTCTTTATTTAAATAAGGTGTTATAGCTATTTTTAGCATACCGTCTTGTTTTTGTGCAAATTTATTGTATGCGTCAATTATGTTGTTGAGCGGGATTTTTTCACTTATGAGAAAATCAGTGTTCAACTTTCCTTCCGAAATAAATTGAAGCAGTTCTTTACAGTGAACAGCATCTACTCCGCCTGTTTTAAAGGTTAAATTCTTGCCGTACATGGATGGAAGCGGAAGATTCTGAGAGTTTTCATACATGGCAACAATTCCGACAACAGCATTGGGACGTGCAATCTGCCATGCCAGCTGAAAAGAACTGTCAGTGCCTGCTGCTTCTATTACCCCGTCAGCCCCTCTGTTTTTTGTATATTCTTTTATGATTTTTTCACAATTCTGCTTTTCCGGATTAATAATGATATCAGCCAGTTTATTTTGTTTTGCGATTTTTAATCTGGATTCATCAATATCTATTGCGATGATTTTACCGGCACCCAGAAGCTTTGCACATTGCATAGCGCACAATCCCACAGGTCCTGAACCGATAACAGCAATTGTGTCATCCGGTTTGATTTCACACATTAGTGCGCCAAAGTAGCCGCTTGATAAAATATCCCCAACAAAAAGCGCATTTTCGTTGCTGACATTTTCAGGAATTTTTGTAAGTCCTGTGTCCGCAAAAGGTACAAGAACATATTCTGTCTGACAGCCGTCTATTGTGCAGCCGAGTTTCCAGCCGCCCTGTGTGCAGTTGTTTATGTAGCCTCTTTTACAGAAGAAACATTCACCGCAAAATGTTTCGCAGTTTGCACTTACTCTGTCACCTATTTTTAAATTTTTTATTTCTGAGCCGGTTTCGATTATTTCTCCCACAAATTCGTGACCGAGAATAGTTTCTGGTATTGCCTGCGGTACAGCGTTATGAATAATGTGAAGATCGCTTGTACAAATAGATGACATTGTAACTTTAACAATTGCATCTCTGGGATGTTGAATTTTTGGAATCTGTTTTTCCGTGAACTCTATATTGCCGTCTTTATACCATATCAGGGCTCTCATTGTATTTTCCATAGAATAATGATATAAAATTTTTCGTTTTATTTCAATAAAAAATGTTTTTTGTGATGATTTTTGAGTATGGTTATTATAGAATGTTATTGTAATTTTTATTCTACACAAAAAGAATGAAAATTATTTAATAAAATGCCCCGGTAGCTCAGTTGGATAGAGCGATAGCGTCCTAAGCTGTGCGTCGTTGGTTCGAGTCCAATCCGGGGTATTTTTTTGTTTTTTGCCTTGTCTTGGATTATTGACGTTAATTTATACTGTTGCTTAATAGGTCTTTACAAAAATACTACGATGTAAAGAAACAGGACAGTACAGAAAAGAGGAACCCGGCTTAAAGTCGCTGTTGGTAAACAATTTTAAATAAATTTAGGGTTTCAGAAAAGTCCAAAATGTCTGATTACTGTCCTTTATATGTCTAAAAATACCCCAAAATTTTAATTGATATGCCCCAAAGGGTTATTTCCGTAAGAGAACAGATAAGGACAGTGATAAGACATTCGTTGTCAAAAATTTAACAGAAGTTCCAGAAAAAAATGTTTTCTGTTCATAAACGGAACCTTAACGGAACTTTTTTCGGAACCAAAAGGAACATGTATTATTTTTTATATTATACTTAGACTAGAGGTTTAAAATGAAATTACACTATTTTCAACGTTATCATTCTAAAGAAAACGTAGTGACAGCAAACACTATGTTATTGTTATCAAGATTATATTCTTATGATACAAATAAATTTTTTAGATTTTTATCAAATTTTTTACCTGAGACGTCATCAGTAAATTTATCATTTAATTTACAGAATAATAATGGCTGTAGTGTGCCTGATGCGACAATAGAACAACCTAGCTTTAAGTTTGTTATAGAAACAAAATTATATTCAAAATTTGAGTCTGAACAACTTATATGTCACTTGAATTCATTTAAAAAGCAAGATTATAAAATTTTATTAACATTAGATCCAAGACCACTTGATAAAGTTTTTGAAATGAAGTTGAAAAAACAACTTAATAAGTATAATGAAGAAAATAATACAAATATTATTCATAAGCATCTAACTTTTGAACGACTTGTTAATTTAGCGCAAGAGGTAATTGAAGATAGAGATTATGATTTAAAGTCCATTATTGAAGATTATCAAGATTATTGTTATTCTGAAGGTCTTATACCAGATAGTTGGAAAAGAATGAGAGTTCAGCTTGCTGGTGTCACATTTGAATTAAATAAAAGTTTAAATTTATATTATGACAATGCAGCCAGAGGATTTTCTGGGCATGCATATTTAGGACTATATAATCAAAAATCTGTCAGAGCAATTGGTAAAATATGCACAATTGTAACAGCTATGTATAAAAATAATGAGCTTCAATATAATGTTGAAGATGGCTGTATAACGCCTGATATGATAGAAAAAATAAAAATTGCTATAAAGCAATCAAAAGACTTTGGCTATGATCTTGTAAATTTTGAACACCGTTATTTTTTTGTTGAACAATTTTACGAAACTAACTTTAAAAAAGTTACCCCTTATGCTCCAATGGGGACAAGATTTTTTGATTTATGTAGTATTTTGCAAACAGACACTCTCCCTAATACAGAAAAAATAGCAGAAATATTGTCTAATAAAACTTGGGAATAAAATTATTTTTATTTATCAGTGTAGTTTTTATTATTTTTACCCTCAACAAATTCTTTAATAACCTTGTATACATATCTTGTGGTGGTTTCGCTCGCAAGCTAACACAAGTTTATTAATTGTATATTTAGTTCCATCAAAATTATCTATAATATATTGTTTTTTGTATT
>CALVCQ010000030.1 GCA_944326115.1 Candidatus Gastranaerophilales bacterium
GAGCGGGCGTGAGCCTGCGACTTTAAATTTGGAAGCGTTCGAATCTTTACGACGGCTAAAAACAAATAAAAAATGCGTCTGATGCGACTGAGCGGGCGTGAGCCTGCGACTTTAAATTTGGAAGCGTTCGAATCTTTGCAACGGCTAAAGACAATAAAAAATGCGTCTGATGCGATTCGAACGCATGACCTATCCCTTAAAAGGGGAGTGCTCTACCTGCTGAGCTACAGACGCATTTTTTATTAAATTTTCATTATGTTTCGGTTTGCTTATCTAATGTAACAGGAACAAAATTAGCCGTCAACAATTTTTTTAGTAATTTATTTATTTAACAATCTACCTGAATATTGTCTGATGTCTGTCAGGTCCTACACTGATTATAGATATTTTTACACCCATAAGCTCTTCCAGACGCGCAATATATTTTTTGGCATTTTCCGGCAAGTCTTCATATTTTTTTAAGCAGGTAATATCTGCCAACCAACCGGCATGGGTTTCGTATACAGGCTCAAGATACTCATGAATATTGACATTTGTGGGATAGTAATCGTAAATTTCACCTGTTCTTTTATCTTTGTATGCAGTACAGATTTTGATTTCTTCAAATGTATCAAAAACATCAAGCTTGGTTAAAGCCATAGATGTAAGACCACTTACAAGAACACCGTATTTTGCGACCAACGCATCAAACCAGCCTGTTCTTCTCGGACGTCCGGTTGTAGTACCGAATTCATGTCCTATATTTCTTATTCTTTCACCGACAGAATCATTTAATTCGGTAACAAAAGGACCTTCACCGACTCTCGTTATATAAGCTTTAGAAACACCTATTATATCTCCTGTCATATTAGGACCAAAACCGCTTCCTGTAAAAGCACCTCCGGCAACAGGATTAGAGCTTGTAACATAAGGATATGTGCCCCAGTCAACATCCAGCATCACACCTTGTGCACCTTCAAAAAGAATAGTTTTTTTTTGAAGAATTGCTTCATGAAAAATCTTTTGCCAATCGTTACACAAATATGGCTGTATGATATTTGCATAGTCTTTACAAAGTGTCATAATAAATTCTTTTGAATAAGGTTTCAACCCGTATATTTGTGTTAGTTCTTTGTTTTTTAAAGGAAGAATAATATCAAGTTTTTTAGATAAACAGTCGGTATCAAATAAATCTTGAACTTTTATACCGTGCCTGCTGACTTTGTCTGTATACGTCGGTCCGATTCCTTTTTTAGTGGTACCTATCTTTTCTTTACCTTTTGCCGTGTCTTCTGAATATCCGTCTATATCAATATGATAAGGCATAGTTACAGATGCAAGCGGAGATATTTTCAACCCTGACAAATCTATATTTTCTTTTCTCAGGTTGTATATTTCTTCTTTCAAAACATCCGGAAATATTACCGTTCCAGCACCGATAAAACACAACTTGTTATTATACAGTATACCGGATGGAATAAGATGAAACTTAAATGTTTTTCCTTTGCTAACAACGGTATGTCCGGCATTACAACCGCCTTGATAACGAATAATTATATCGGCACTTTCTGCCAGAATATCAGTAATTTTGGCTTTGCCTTCATCACCCCATTGTGCACCTATAACAACAGTATTTTTCATCGATATATCCTTTTTTGATTTAAAAATTTCAACTTATAAATTATAAACCAAAATTAATCAATAAGAGTATATATTCCCATAGAAATAAAAAAATAAAGTTATTGTTGAGCTGCAGCCAAATACCAGGAACAATTGTTAAGATATATTAAGCAAAGTATATACTAAAAAGGCAATTTTTATATACTTTTTTACTTTATATATATACGAGAGATAAATAAAGTAAGAGGATAAAGAGATGGGCTTTGCAGTATCACAATTAACAGTAGAAAATTTAAGTAACATTCAAACTGATTGCGAATATCAATTAACTTTAGTTATGAACCAGCTTCAAATGTTATCAACACACGAAGCGGCAATAACAGCTCAACAAATGGCATACAGTCAATCTTATATTGAGCAAAGCAAAGATGAAGAAGGAACTATTTCCGATGAAATGATTGAATGGGTAAACAGTTCTGCTTTCAACGCACAGTTTGAAAAGAAACTGCAAGAAATCCAGGTAAAAGAACAACTTCTTGATATACAAAAACAACAAATAGAAACAAAACAAAAAATGGCAACCACCCAGATTGAGGGTTGGGAAAAGAATAGAGATTCTTATATTGAAGATATATTCAAATACGGCAACTAACAAATAATTTAAATAAAAAAGAGAGATTACACAGAAAGACAAGACTAATAGAGAGTGAGACAAAAATGAGAGTAAGAAGAACAAATCCGTTTGCAAATTATACATTATCAATAGCAGAACAATATGAAAGCACAAGACAAAGAGTAGAAGAGGCAGAAAAGAAACCGGCAAGAAAAGTATATCACTCA
Organism: Candidatus Gastranaerophilales bacterium; assembly: GCA_944326115.1. Classification (GTDB taxonomy): domain Bacteria; phylum Cyanobacteriota; class Vampirovibrionia; order Gastranaerophilales; family Gastranaerophilaceae; genus Limenecus. The sequence goes on from CALVCQ010000030.1 coordinate 2,440, forward strand.
ATGGATGCAATGCTTCAGGAATGTGTTTTCTTAGGTGCAACAAGATTCGGCACAAATTACATCGCATAATAAATATAAAAAATCAGAAAAGAACCTGCTTATGTTTTAAGCAGGTTTTTCATTCATTTACTATATGATCTTTTGAATTTATGTAATCAGACATAATCTTGAATAATTTCAAAAGTCTTTCATTATCATGAAAATGCAGATATCCAACAAGTACTTCAAAACCTGTTGCCATGTGGTGTAAAGTTTGGTTACGTTTTTTAGCTGTGCCAAGAGGCAAATTTCTTCCCCTTCTTATCAAATCATGTTCTTTTTCTGTCAGGTGCGGATCTAGAACATTTAACAATTCACATTGAAATGAAGCTCTTACAAGAGCTGTATTTAGTTTATGCATAAGAGACATTTTTGAGGTTAAAAGTACAACTTTTTCTCTGATAAAAACCTCATAAACAGCATCACCAAGATGTGCGTAACATTTTAAATTTAGTTCTTCCATAGAATTAATTATATTATTTATTTTAAGTTTTGTAAAGATAATTAGTTATTTAGAGTTGATTTTTTGATTTATGAAAAATAACTCTTATATAAAAAATATGAGCAGCAGTAACATGATAAATCCCGCAAACTATTATAACCCGTTTGCCAAATATAATTATGTAAGCAAGTCACGTGGTGTGTATATACCAAAAGACACCGCACCTTTGCTTGATATGAAGTATTCAGATACTAAAAAATCTTCAAATATCTATTCCGAAAACTATGATGCGGAAACAGATGTTATGCAGAGTCTGAATAATAACGAAAGCAAAAAACAATCAGGTGTTTTTTATTTTATAAACAGATTTTTCTCTTAAATACCGGAGTTTGAATTTTATCCCCGTGATATAATAATATCAGAGGGAGAAAAATTATGTACAATCCTAAATCACACAGGGCAGAAGAATTTATCTGTCATGAGGAAGTGCTTGAAACATTAGATTACGCCGAAAAAAACAAAAATAACCTTGAAGTTATTGACAGAATTCTGGAAAAAGCAAGACTCAAAAAAGGGCTTACTCACAGAGAAGCGGCTGTGCTTCTGGACTGCGAGATTGAAGAGAAAAACAAAGAGATTTTTGATCTTGCAATGGAGATTAAGCAGGACTATTACGGAAACAGAATAGTGCTTTTTGCGCCGTTGTATTTGTCTAATTACTGTGTCAACGGTTGCGTATACTGTCCTTACCATCATCAAAACAAGCATATACCAAGAAGAAAACTTACACAGGAAGAGATTAAAAACGAAGTAATCGCACTCCAGGATATGGGACACAAAAGACTTGCTATTGAATCGGGCGAAGACCCGGTCAATAATCCTATTGAATACATTCTGGAATCTTTAAAAACTATTTATTCAGTAAAACACAAAAACGGTGCAATTCGCAGAGTAAATGTAAACATTGCAGCAACAAGCGTTGAAAATTACAAAAAACTGCATGAGGCAGGAATAGGCACCTATGTATTGTTTCAAGAAACATACAACAAAGAATCATACGAAAAACTGCACCCGACAGGACCAAAGCATAATTATGCATACCATACAGAAGCAATGGACAGAGCAATGGAAGCCGGCATAGACGATGTAAGTCTCGGTGTATTATTCGGTCTGGAATTATACAGATATGAATTTACAGCTCTTATGATGCATTCAGAACATTTGGAAGCTGCTTTTGGTGTCGGACCTCATGCAATAAGCGTTCCCCGTATCAAAAAGGCTGATGATATTGATCCTGATGCATTTGATAACGGTATAGACGATGATACTTTTGCAAAAATTGTTGCCTGCATACGTATTGCAACTCCTTATACAGGAATGATTATATCAACAAGAGAGTCCGAGCAATGCAGAGAAAGGCTTTTAAAATTGGGCATTTCACAGATGTCAGGCGGATCAAAGACCAGTGTGGGAGGATATTATAATCCCATGCCGGATAGTGAAGATTCTTCTCAGTTTGATATTTCTGATAAAAGACCCCTTGACGAAGTCATAAAATGGCTTATGGAACTTGGTTATCTGCCCAGTTTTTGTACAGCTTGTTACCGTGCCGGCAGAACCGGGGAAAGATTTATGGAGGTATGTAAACAGCAGCAAATCCATAATTTTTGCCATCCGAATGCCATTATTACTTTAAAAGAGTATCTTGAAGATTATGCATCACCGGAAACAAAAACGCTCGGCGAAAAGTTTATTAAACATGAAATGGAAATACTCGAAAGCGGTGAAACAATAAAAAACGAAGTAGAAAAAGATCTGGTAAAAATAGAACACGGACAAAGAGATTTTAGATTTTAATCTTTCAGATAGTCAATTCGGTTCAAATATTACAAAAATGCAGATAAAATTAATAAAAAGTTCTGATTTTTTCAAAAATCAGAACTTTTTCAATCTGTTGCTTATAAGTTTATGATGAAATATTACTTTACAAATTCATCAAAATTTTCTTTGTTCAACTCAAAATTTGTATATCTGAAATTTGAGCTTTTTTCTTTCATGTTCAACTTTTGTAAAAAATTCACTTCGGATGGTTCTTCTGCAACAGCAACAACTCTTTTTATGTCAGTTTTTCTATGCAGCATCTCAACAAGTTTTTTAACAAGAGCTGTACCAATATGTTTAACATCTCTCGAATTTTTATTCTGTGAATAAGCATATTTCGGAGTTACACCGACTCTGAAGATTTCTAACGTATCGTCAGTAGAATTTTTAGTCTGATTTGTAGTTATCATTCCGAGAATTTTCTTTGGCTCAAGATTTTTAAAATCCGAAGTCTGACTTGTTATTGCATAAACCGGATCATCCAGAATTACAGCCTGATCCAGAATTGAGCCGGATAAATTTTTGCCTTCCCACAATCTTGTAATGGTACTTAATGCCAATCTATCACCTTGATTATACTTTGGATGTAATCTTACAAAGCTCATTGGTACATCTTTCCATCTGTTTGAAATTTTTGTTTTAATGTTTACGGTTCCGAGCATTCTTGCTCCAAAAGATACACTGTTGTTTTTCATTACTTTGTTTTCCTTTTTCTGTACATTATTCTCTTATCTATTTAAATCTAATCTAGTGTCGCTGTTGCCGCCGGCTGTCGTGTAATCAGACGCTCACGCACTTCGTAAGGACAGACTCATTACTGCTAACTTTGTTACGAATGTTCGCTTTGTCAAAAAATTCATTTACATCATTTCCCACTCACCAAACAATTCACCGGATTGTTTGGTTCTGCAGAGTCGTATCACGAATTTTTTCGGACATACTTTATTGTATTTACACAAAGAGGTAAATCTTGTAAAGAAATTTTTTTGTTATTTTGTAAAAAATTTTAACAAAAAACCGGTTATAAAACCGGTTTTATATGTATTTTATTAATTATCACTATACTTCAGGGCAATTCGTTTTAACTCATCAAAGGATTGAACTCCTGATTTTTGCTCAACAAGCTTACCATTTTTAAATACAAGTATTGCAGGAATACCGCTTATAAAAAATTCGTCTGCTTTCTCTCTGTTTTCATCAACATTGATTTTTGCAAAAACAGCTTTGTCTGTCATTTCATCAGCTAATTGTTCTATGATAGGCAGCTGTGTACGGCAGTGTCCGCACCAGGGTGCATAGAAGTCCACAATAACAGGACTTTTTACATTATATAATTCAGTTTCAAAATTGTCATCCGTAAATTCAAGTACTTTTGACATACATTCTCCTTTTTAATTTACACAGATACGACATTCATCAATAATAAATTCTTCATCTGTTTTTGTTTCCAAATTTTTTTCTGTATTTTCCTGCTTGTTGTTTTTATTGATTTTTTTTATAAAACCGTATGTAACTGCAGCGAATAATGAAAAAATAAATAATTTTTTTAACATAGAATTTCCTTTCTTTCTGTATATATATTTATATGAGCATTAATTTTTTTCATCACCTTTTATGGCAATTTCAAAATATTTATATACAGCAAATATGTATTCCGAAGGATACAGTATTCTATCCAGCAGACACTATTCATACATAAAAAAATTAAAATTATAAAATATGATAACCGCAGTAGAACTGAATTATTTGATAATGTGCATTATTGTTATAACAGGTGAATTAAAAATCTCCGTGTTTTTTTACACGTCCGCCGTCAACTTCATGAACATTTTCTATTGTTATAAATGCTGATTCATCAAGGTTTTTGACAAGCTGCTTGAGTTTTGCAATTTCCAGCCTGTTTATTACACAAAAGATAATTTTCTTTTCCTGTCCGGAATAACCGCCTCTCGCCTTGAGATAAGTAACACTTATATCAAAATTTTTCATTATTGCACTACCTATATCAGTGTGTTTTTCCGTAACAATGCGTACTGATTTTGATTCGTTAAGACCCTCTATTACTATGTCAATTACTCTGTAGGCAATAAAATATGAAATCATCGAATACATTGAACTTCGCCAGTCGTTATATACAAAACCCGCTGCAGTAAATATAAACAGGTTGAAAAACATTATAAATTCACCTACGGAGAATCCCCATCTTTTAGAAAGTCTTATAGACAATATCTCCGTACCATCAAGAGAAGAATTACTTCTCAAAACAAGCCCAACACCCGCTCCCAGGATAAGACCGCCAAAAATGCATGCAAGAAACGGGTCTGATACGTGTTTGTGATTCAGCCAGACAGGCATAAAAGACACAGCAACTGACAGAACAGATACGGCATAAAATGTAAATGCAACAAATGCCTTGCCCATTTTTTGCAAAGCAAGAAATATAAAAGGCAAATTCAGCAAAAATATACACCAACCGAGAGGAAAACCGGTTTTATAATTTGTCATAATTGAAATACCAAGTATCCCGCCATCGATGATTTTGTTCGGTATTAAAAAAGCTTCGAGTGCAAACGCAGCTATCATTGCACCCAGCGTCATTACCACAAGATTGCTTATTACTTTTTTCATAGATTAATAATACCATAGATTTCAACACGCTTGCAAGAAAAGGATTCTGTGAATTATATAGAAAAATCCAAATAAAAATTACAAGACTTCGTTATTCTAGTATATGTTAAATAATTCAATGACAAATTTTACATACCTATAATCAAAGATACAAAAAAACATATGTCATCCTAAAGCCTGAATTTTGTTTTTTTGTCTTCAATTGTTTGTGTTCAGGAGCTTATCAGCCTTGTTTGCAATTTTTATACCGGTAAATTATTTTAAACAGGTCGTATGTAAGATTCTGAAAAAGAACAGGATTTTTGCTGTTATATACCCGAATGTTTCGGAATAACATATACCTGCTCTGCAGGGACGTGCTGCCTGCTGTTGAAGTCATAAAACCAAGGCAAATCCGCTACATAATAAATCTTATATTTTCATATTGTCAACTGACTCCGACTACTTGTTGAACCTGTGCAATAAGCAAGTTCAATATTTAACAATAAGTCCGGCACAGTCAACAAGCGCATGGGGTCACTTCCGTAAAATGCTAGACTCGGCGCCACTCGCACTCCGTGTACCACTCCTACAAGCGAGGTCCCACTCAGACAAATATATTAAATCCGTCATTAAATTATGTAATACACGCAAGAATACCAGACTTTTAATAGTATCTGCGAAATTCACTATATAAGTCCCAGAAATATTAACTTGTCTTTAATTATAATTATTGCTAAAATTATTAAATTAAGGCATTATTATAGTATTGAGGAATTATTTATGAAAAATTTAAAAATCTTTTTAATATCAGCAGCTGCATTATTTGTTATGTGTTCAGGTTTCTTTTCAGAATCAAAAGCGCAAACTATAGGTTACGTTAATTACAAAACTGTTGAATCAAACTATGAATATGCAAAACAGGCATATAAAGAAATTGATACAAAATATCTGGAATTACAACAGTACCTTATGGACAAAGAAAAGCAGTATAAAAACATAGAATCACCTATAAATAAAAAGAACTTTGAAGATCAGGTACAAAAAGATTTCAAAATTAAAAATGACGAATTTGACAAATTTAAGCTGAAAAAAGCACAGGAAGTAGAGGGTAATATTCTACAGGCAACAAGAGCTGTAGCTGCTGATAAAAAAATTGATATTGTTCTTGATTACCGTGTAATTTTTACAGGCGGAGTTGACATATCTCAGGATGTTATTAACTATCTCAATTCACCGAACTTTAAACCGGTAAAAAAATAAAAATTTGAAGCGGACTTAAAAAGTCCGCTTTAGTTTCAATACATTATATTTTGAAAAAGCGGAGTAAATTTTGAGATTTGTAGATTTAATAGAAAAAAAGAAAAAAGGTCTTGAGCACACAAAAGAAGAAATACAATACATAATCAATTCGGTAATGAACGGAAACGCCGAAGACTATCAAATTGCAGCCTGGCTGATGGCTGTTTACTTTAAAGGTATGACACTGGAAGAAACCGCTGAATTTACAAAAGCTATTATTGCTTCCGGAGAAACAATTGACCTGTCTGCACTGAGGACACCTGATTGTCCGCATATCGCAGATAAACATTCCACAGGCGGAGTCGGTGACAAAATCACACTGATTCTTATTCCTATACTTGCAGCATGCGGCGTACCCGTAGCAAAATTGTCGGGTAAAGGTCTCGGACACACAGGCGGAACTATTGATAAATTGGAGTCAATCCCCGGATTTAATACAGACCTTAGTGTTGAAGAATTAATTGAAAAAGTAAAAAATACGGGTCTTGCGATATGTGCACAAACAAAGCAGCTTACACCTGCCGACGGAAAGCTCTATGCACTAAGAGATGTTACAGCCACTGTTGATTCTGTTCCGCTCATAGCAAGTTCGGTTGTATCTAAAAAGATTGCATCGGGGGCTGATTACGTTGTACTGGATGTAAAATACGGTTCCGGAGCTTTCTTAAAAACTCCGGATGAAGCCTGCGAACTTGCACAGTGGATGGTAAATATAGCAGAAAAACTGGGCAAAAAGTTCCATGCACTTATTACGTCTATGGAACAACCGCTTGGCAGAGCGGTAGGAAACGCCATAGAAGTTATTGAGTCAATTGAATTTCTAAAAGGTAATATGACATCAGACATAAAACAACTGACCTTTGAAATGGCTGCTCTTACTCTTGGCGAGTTAGGAATCTGCAACAGTAAGGAAGAAGCCTATATAAAGATAGAAGAATCAATAAATTCATCAAAAGCACTGGAATATTTTAAAAAGCTTATAGAATCACAATGCGGAAACACTTTAGTAACAGAGAATTACAGATTTTTTCCGCAGCCTAATTATGCTTTTCAGCTTAAGTCGGAAACAAGCGGTTACATAAGCAATATAGATGCATATAAAACCGCTTATGCTTGCAAGCTCCTTGGTGCAGGAAGAGAAAAAAAGACCGACAACATAGATTATTCTGCAGGGATTTATTTGAATAAAATATACGGCGAATATGTATCAACCGGAGACGTTATTGCAACACTATACGCAAATGATCCGGACAAAATAGAAAAAGCTATGGATTATTTAGAAACTGCATATACATATTCTTATGATATGCCTCAGAGCAGAAATATGATTTATCGTATAATATAGCGGATATTACTTAATCTGCGGAGTTAAAAAGAAATCCTTATCAAAATTTGTTTTATCGGAAACATTATTTAATTTTAATGTTTTCTTCGGTATTGATGATTTTTTGCCGATAGAATATGCAAGCGCTTTTTTTATAGGACTTTTAGATTTTGCATTTTTTCTGTCGATTTCTTCAAGTTCAGCCTGTGTTTTTGCAGTCAAAGGAACGCCGACAACCTCTCTGGAGATAGAATCATTTATAGAAGAGGTTAAAGCAGTGAGTGTAAACGCACCGGCAAGACTGGAATTGCAAAGTTTTGAAAGTAAATTGTGTACAAATGCCATGATATAAGCAGACACGCTTATTCTTGAAATTTCTTGCGCTGCTCTGTTTTTGGCACTTTTGTTTGCATCTTTTCTGTTATCATTACTGTACTGCATAGTAAGGTTATACGCATCTGTTATTAAAAACAGTGTCGTAATGGCTCTGGAAAGATTTATATTTGTCTGTGCCAGAACATTACCGTCATATTCAAGCTGTTTTTCACCGTCAGCACGCATTACAGAATCCATAAGAATATTTTTTACTTTCTGCGCATGTTCTTTTGATAATTTACCGTTCTTATCCAGCGTTATGCCTTCTTTTATAAATTGTTTATCAAGCCAGAGTAAAATATTCTTTACGCCTTCTATATCTTCCTTTGTTTTATTTTTTAATGTTTTAAATTCTGCAAATATTTTTAATTCTTTTTCTTCCTGTGTATACGGAGAAGTTACCCAGGCTTCTTCAGTAATTCTGCTTTTATAAAAATCTGCAAATTTTTTCAACCGTTTTAAATTTCTTACTTTATGTGAATCAAATTTATTAACATCAATAAAATAATTATATACACTATCTATTTTTTCATCTATTTTATCTGTATTATTAAAATCAACCCATAATTTTAACTCTTTCAATTCAGTGCTTAAAGAGTTATTATGTTTTCCGGAAACAGTATTATATATGTTTTTTACAAGCTTTAAGATAGATTTGTATAAATCAGTTACAAATTTAACTGGAACCATAAAGCTTGTAAACAATCTTCCCCAAAAAGTATCTTTATGACCTACCGGTATCTGTTGTATATTATCAGAACTAAACAACTCAACAATATTCTTTGGTGTATCAAATGGTCTTACAGCAAAATAATCTGACTTTTCCACTGACTTCATTATTGTGTTTTTTAGATTTTCTGTTGTTTTTTCATCTACATTCGAGAGTATTTTTAATAAATTTTCAACACGTTTTTTATCTATCATTCTGTCAACTTTAAAAAATGTTTTTGGCAAACCCTTAAAAGAAACATCTCTCCGGAATTTAAATCCTGTAGCATTTATAGTATCATTAGCAGCAAAAGAAGCAAACAGTGCACTGTTTGCTGGTGTTTTGTCATAATATGCAGTTGTTTTACCCGACAAAAATTTCGGTTCATCTTTTTTCTTAACATTAGTTAAAAGCCTTCCAATAGAAGCCATTATACCTTTTTTTTCATACATTTCTTTTTCCATGGTATCCAGCTTTTCTTTACTCGAAGGCATAATAGGTTTACCAACCAGCTTTCTCCCTAAAATTTCAGAAAATGCGACAGTGGAACCAGATACAAACATTGCAGTAGGCAAACTTCTGTTAACAGCCGCCTCAAATGTTCCAAACAAAAGGTTTTGAATATACATATTCAAACCTATTCTGGAAAATTCCTGCGCAATACGGGATTTTCTTTGATTAGCCGCCTCCTGTTTATCATTTGAATACCGCATTGTTGTATTGTAGGCATCGGTACCCAGAAAATATGAATAAACAATACCTGAAATTAATCTGTTTCCAATCATTAAAGAATTAGACGAATATTTTCCCTTATTCGGGTCAACAACTTTGTTTCTTCTTCGATTAATCTTGCTGTACAGTACATCATCGGGTATAAGAAAGCTGCTGCTTTCTGTAAGTTTTGGATGCCCGCTCAGTTTTCTGTAACCGTTTTCCCAAATTTCATGAGATCTTATCAAACCCTCAAGAGCCGCATAATTTTTTAGTATTCTGTCCTGTTCTTTCCTCTTTAATAAAATTTCTGAATTTTTTGGCAATACTAACTTTCTAACTCCATCTATCAAATATCTAACCGGAGACACAAGCTGTATCATAAATTTTGAAAGCAAAGTCTTTTTAGGCAAATAAATAAGTGTTTCGCCCTTCCCTTCAACAATTTTCTTTAAAATATCATCAGTAATACCATTTTTTGCTCTAAAAGAGGTATTTTTAGGATCTATTACATAGGCAATAAATTCATCTTTTATTTTTTTATACGTAATATACTGCTGCTCGCTAATATTCATTAGCGATTCGAAAACCTTATTTTTTAAATTTTTAGGAACAAATTTTACAACAGGGGTCAAAGATCTGTTCAGCCTGTCCAAAACTAAACCCCTGAAAGAAACCTGCGAACGGTTATAACTTTGCAAGGGTTGTTGAGTGGTGTTATTCCTCATTTGAATATTATTTTTACCTGATAACAGCGAATGTCTTATTGCCTCATTTTGACGCACAGATCTGTTTCGCTTAAAACCGTATTGATTTTCTATGTCAACTTGTCCGGTTGGTGTTATCACTTTATTATTTCACCTTTGAAAATATTATCTTACCCCGCTAAAAAAAATTTTTAAAGGGCATGTATATTACGTGTCTGTCTGTTTGCTTTAAAACGCAAAAAAATATTTTTTGCTAGTATTCCGGCAGTCCGCAACAAAAATTAATGCAAAAAAAAAACCGACTTACGCCGGTTAAACTTTACCACATATTAGAGAGAGGAATTAGAGAGAGAGAAATTAAACTTTTTTTATTTCCTCTACTATACATGTTCCACAATGTAAAAAATTTATAACTTATTTATATTAGAAATTAATATTTCTTTACAAAAATAATGTAAAATAACAAAAAAAATATTGATGATTATTATATGAATAAGAAATTTATATATTCGATTAAAATACGAGCATATAAGAACAAAAGGAGAAAATATGTCTAATATATCTTTTAAAGCGTTAATATACGGATTGAACAATAAAGCGCTTAAACAGGAATTTGAAAAAGAAACAGAAGAAGATACACAGCACTCTATAAGTATCAAACAGGATAAAGATACCGGTCTTGATATATTTGTACTCACAAAGAACGGAGAACAAACAGTAAGGCACTTAAACGCAACTTATTTAAAAAGAGATTCTGGTTATACAATCAATCAATTAATAAAAATTTTTAATATTCTCAAAATAAGAGAAGCAATGAATACCGTAACAAAAAAGAAAAGAAATAAAATAAATAATGATTTTAATGAAGACCTCCAGAAAATCATAGAAGCAGAGAAAAAACAACAAATATAAATAAACGGATATAGAAACGCTCCGTTGATAATAATCAACGGAGCGTTAGTTTATGAATAACTACTATTCATTATCCTGTGTTTTTTGAGGAATTCTCATTGCATAGAAAGATCTCCATACAAATATCAATGCAATCACAAGGAATATCCATCCAGCAATAGGAGCAATATGTCTGAATGATTCATTGATAGAGATTTCCATAGCTAATAAACCGAATAAAGTTGTAAACTTGATAATCGGGTTCATTGCTACTGATGAAGTATCTTTGAAGGGGTCACCTACTGTGTCGCCAACTACTGTAGCATCATGCAAAGGTGTACCTTTTTCACAAAGATCACATTCAACGATTTTCTTAGCATTATCCCAGCATCCGCCTGCGTTTGCCATAAATACAGCCTGGAATAAGCCAAATACAGCAATTGCAATCAAGTAGCTTACAAAGAATGCTACAGGAGCAACCGTTTTGCAAGCCGGAGCTGAAAGACAAGCAAAAGCAAGAGCAAATGCAAACAATGCGATAAAGATGTTAATCATACCCTTTTGTGCGTATTGAGTACAAATTTTAACAACTTCTTTTGAGTTTGAAACATTTGCAGTTTTTACTGATTCATCATCAAGTTTGATGTGATTTTTAATATATTCAACTGCTCTGTATGCACCTGTTGTAACAGCCTGCATAGAAGCACCTGAAAACCAGTATATTACTGCACCGCCTGCTAAGAAACCGAGCAGTGTATACGGATTGAGTACATTCAATACAGCTTCAGGCTGAATACCGAGAGTATTTTTGATAACCAGAATCAATGAGAAAATCATTGTTGTGGCACCAACTACTGCTGTACCGATAAGAACCGGTTTAGATGTAGCTTTGAAGGTATTACCAGCACCGTCATTTTCTTCAAGCTGCTGTTTAGCGACTTCAAAATTCGGTTTGAAACCGAAGTCTCTTTCAATTTCTTCAGCAACGCCTTCTCTTTCTTCAATCAAAGACAATTCATATACTGACTGTGCGTTATCAGTAACAGGTCCATAGCTGTCTACAGCGATTGTAACAGGACCCATACCGAGGAAACCAAAAGCAACAAGACCGAAAGCAAATATTGATGAATAAATCATCAATGTATCAGGAATCATTGTGCTGAAGAAATAAGATAATCCCATTAAGAATACGATTACCATACCAATCCAGAAGCCTGAGAAATTACCTGAAACAATACCGGAAAGTATTGTCAAAGATGAACCGCCTTCACGTGAAGCTGTAACAACTTCTTTTGTATGTGTGGCATTCGGGCTTGTAAATATTTTTGTAAATTCAGGAATCAACGCCGCACCTAATGTACCGCAAGAAATGATACCTGCCAATACCCACCAGATGTTTTCGCCAACCGGTGCAAGTAACCATTTGCTTACTCCGAACGTCATGCAAATAGAAAGTATTGATGTTAACCAAACAAGGTTTGTTAACGGTTTTTCAAAATCAAGTTTTTCGGATTTACCGAATAATACTTGAGTCAATCCTGTATTAATCCAGTATGCAACTACTGAAGTAACAATCATAAGGAATCTCATTGTGAAAATCCATGTCAAAAGACGAATCTGATTGTCAGCACCGGCAACAGCTAACAAAATGAATGAAACAAGAGCAACACCTGTTACACCATAAGTTTCAAAACCGTCAGCTGTAGGTCCGATAGAGTCGCCTGCGTTATCACCTGTACAGTCAGCAATAACACCGGGGTTTCTCGGGTCGTCTTCTTTAATTTTGAACTGAATTTTCATCAAGTCCGAACCGATATCGGCAATTTTTGTAAAAATACCGCCGGCAACACGAAGAGCTGAAGCACCTAAAGATTCACCGATTGCAAAACCGATAAAGCAGGCGCCTGCAAGTTCTCCCGGTACAAATAACAAAATAATAAGCATCATGATAAGCTCAACACTAACGAGCAATACACCGATGCTCATACCTGCCTTCAAAGGAATATTCAATACTTTTAAAGGATTGCCTTCCAAAGAAGCAAATGCTGTTCTTGCGTTAGCAAGTGTATTCATTCTGATACCAAACCACGCTACACCGTAAGAACCCAGAATACCGATTACAGACCACGCAAGGATAATTAATACTCCTTTTAAGCCCATGTGCTGTAAACCGCCAAAGTAAAAAGCAATACAAGCACCAATCAGTACTTCTAATGCGAGCAAAAATTTACCCTGTTGAATAAGGTAAGTTTTGCAAGTTTCAAAAATAGTATTTCCTATTTCAGCCATTGCCGAGTGAACTTTGTAATTTTTGACTTTAATAAATTCAATTAAGCCAAAAATAAAGCCCAGAACAGAAATAGCTATGCCGACCAGCAGCAGATTAAAACTGTGCGGATCGCTGGAAAGATTTGGCACTACCAAATCCGCTTCCCCTGCGAATGCAGAGCCGGCTGCCATAAACATTGCAGACATACCTAATGCTGCACCTTTAAGCAGTCCGGACCATTTTTTTAAAATAGCCATTTTTTCTCCCTTGTCCTCTTCCATCAAAAGGACCATTTTCTACACATACCCTCATTGTACATAAAACTCTCATTTTAGCAAGAACTTTATACTTCATTTAAAAAAGTACTGTCATCAATTATGTGCAGAAAATCTCCCATTTCAGGCAGCATTGATTGCCTGATTAAAGCTGCAGCAACTTTAATTTTTCCGTTTAGTTCATTAGAAATTTTTAAATCATCCTGATTATAAATATTTTTAATTTTTAAAACTTCTATATCATTAAGTGTGTTCAACAGCAATGCTGTATACCTGTTCGGCTTCATGTTTTTATCTCTGTATACAAGATGTATAAATCCTGAAAAATCAAACTCGTTTACTGAACAACAAGGTTCTATACCGGGTTTTAATTCCTCTAATGCAGCCAGCAGCAGTTTTCCCGCACAATTTTTCTTATGTTCGGCATCTGCTTTTAAATAAGTCAAAGATGCATAACATAGCCTGAGCGGTTTAAATACATCAGGAAACTCTTCATTCATCTTATAGAAGTCTATAGCCGTAATTGTTTTATCTTTAGAATTCAAAATTACATTATTCCAGCTGCAATCAAACCCCATGTTATTTTTATTCGCCGTACAAATTTGCCTGAAAAATTTTTGAAACGCTGACACAGGCATATTATCAAGAATCTCATCTATTTCTGACTGTTGAATTTTATATCTGCTTTTTAAACCCGGCAAAATGTATGGAGGATATCCTTCAAAACAAGGCATAATAGTTATACCGCCTTGAAATTTTGCAATAACATGGTTAACTTTTTCTTCATCTGAAATATCAAAACTCAACTGCCCCTTGATTTTATTCGTACTACCATGCAAAATCCTTACGCAATAAGGAGTTTGCTGAATTTTGTATACGTATGCTTCTCTGCCTTTTCCAAGAAAATTATTCGGATTAGTTACAGATTTTTTAATTTGTTCGATAATTTTATTATGTGGCAGAGATAAAAAATTCGTTGTTGAATAAGAGAAAGTATCTCTGTCTGATGTTTTGTCTTCTAATGCGGACAAAACATCAGATTTTCTATCCGGTGCCGAACCAAAAAAGGGAAATGCTTTAATTTTTAAAAGCATTATTTTAGGGTTATTAAAATTTTGTATACCATTTATTATCACAAAAATACAATACACAAAAATATAAAAATTTGTGCAAAAATTTAAAAAACGTTTGTTCTTGTAACATTTTTGAATTTTGTAATATTCCCCTGAAACAATAAATCAATTGTTCCTACTGGACCGTTACGGTGTTTTGCAATAATAACTTCCGCTTTTCCTCTGTTTTCAGTATCTTCTTTGTTGTAATACTCATCACGGTATATGAACATTACAATATCAGCATCCTGTTCTATTGCACCGGATTCTCTCAAGTCTGAGAGCATTGGCTTTTTGTCCGTACGCTGTTCAACAGCACGTGAAAGCTGGGAAAGAGCAATCACAGGTACGCTGAGCTCCCTTGCCAGACCTTTAAGCCCCCTTGAAATTCCTGAGATTTGCTGATTTCTGTCATCTCCGTTACCGGAACCTTCCATTAATTGCAGGTAATCAATAACTATCAAACCGAGTTCTTTCTGCTCCATAGCGAGTCTCCTGCATTTTGCACGGATATCCATAACGCTTGCTCCCGCACAATCATCAATAAATATAGGCGCATCAGCAAAAAGATTCATTGCGGTAGTCAGCTTTTCCCAATCTTTTGCCTGCATGTTTCCTGTTTTAAGTTTTTGAGTATCAACCTCCGCTTCAGAACACAACATACGCTGAACAAGCTGTTCTTTAGGCATTTCCAGAGAAAATATAGCAACCGGTCTTCTTGCCCTAAGACCAACATTTTGCGCTATGTTCAGAGCAAAAGCTGTTTTCCCCATGGAAGGACGAGCCGCAAGAATTATTAAATCAGATTTTTGAAGACCGGATGTAAGTGCATCCATATCATAAAAGCCGGTCGGAACGCCTATAAGTTCATCCCTGTGTTCATAGCGGTATGAAATTTGTTCATAGCTTGTTAATACAAGATCTTTTACAGAAACCAAATCCGAGGTATTTTTTTGCTGGGCAATATTAAAAATAAGTTTTTCAGCATTATCAAGAGTTGATTCAGTAGAAGAATTGTCATAAGCCATCTCGACAATTTCAGAACCTGCATTTATCAATTCTCTTTTTATTGATTTTTCCTGAACAATTTTTGCATAATATTCAATATTTGCAGTAGTAATAACATTCATCGCAAGGTCATTTATATATGCCCTGCCTCCTACTTTATCAAGATTACCCTGCTCATTTAAAATTTCCGAAACAGTAACAATGTCTATAGCCTGATTTTTTGTAAAAAGCTCGACAATAGCATCATAAATAAATCTGTTTGCAGGTTTATAAAAGCTTTTAGCAGAAAGCATATCAGCAATTTTGTTAAAGCAGACAGGATTTGTCAACACAGCACCAAGTATTGCTTCTTCCGCATCTGTATTTTGAGGAGGAATTCTCTGAATTTTCCCATCACCTGTTTTTACAAGACTATTTGCCAATTCTTCAAACCTTTCTTAAAAAATATTATATTCCGCTGAAAATTTTTATTCAGCAAAACTTCGCAAAAATTAACCTAAAAAAAAATTGTACAAAAAGACAGATTACAGAGTAATGACAAATTAAAAAGTATTTTATAAAAAGAAAGTAAGAGGTGAAAAATGTTTAAAAAAATTATTGTACCAAAAGAAGAATTGCATTACAGAAATGACAGCATAGAAAACAAATACCTTATAAACGAAGGAAACAGAGCTCTTGGACTATTTGCGGCAACTGCACAAACTGTAGTACCTGCACAAATTTCACCTCAGGATATCTGCTTTTATGTTATTGAAGGGAAAATAGAAGTAAAAACTGATGACAAAGCATTTCAGATGAAAGAACAAGAAATGTTATTGATACCAAAAACCAGTGCTTTTACTCTCAACTTTTTAGAAAATTCCAAAATATTCACTGTTCGTTTCTGATATCAATATATTTTTTATACAATTTTTAACAATAGATTTACAGGTCTAAAGTAAAAAACAACTTATAAAAAATCAGCAAAAAATCATAAACATAGCCCAGTAATGTCTGATATTGTCCTCATCAGAAAACGGCGGTATGAATATTTTTTTTACCGGCTTAAACATCCTTTTTAAATCTTTAATCAATCTTTTTTTACACTTAGCTAAAACATTTGTTTTCATCATATTTTTCCTCGCCTACCTGCAGAGCAAACTGTGCAAATAAATCACAATAGACCATATAAATATAGAAAATCACAAAAGGAAGCAGTAATCCCAGTATTTGTGCATTAATCAGTATTATGGACAGAATAAACCCGCATATTGCAATAAGCAAACAATCAAACACCAGTGATATATACCCGTTTATATTGTTTTTTATTAAATCAAAAGCTTTTTTTATGTTGAAAAAAGATTTAAATCTAAAATCCAGTGCAAAATTCAATGCAAGCATTATATAAAATACAGCATAAAGAACAACCAGCATAAATCCTGCAAACAAAAAGGGTACAGACTCCAAAGAAAGAGTCATCGGAGCAAAAAGCATGATAAAAAAGAAAATTAACAGAAATGGCGCCAGCAATATCAAAGAAGCAAGGTATGCCTTGAAACCGATATAAAGGTAATAAGAAAAATATTTCCAGGATGCAAGTTTACCGTGAAAATGAACGATTCTGTTATGCAAAGTTTTAAAGAAATATCCACGGACAATAAAAGCAGTAACGGCAACAAGTATAGCTACCAGACTTACAAGATAATAATTTAGCGGATTAAACAACATTCGCTGTATACCCGGAAAAATATATAAAAAGCAGGGAAAAAACATTAATAATCCGCCGATAAAAATTTTATTTATCCATTTTTTATCCTGCAGAACAAAAGAGAATGCCTGCTTTAGACTAATACTCATTAGCACGCTCCATACAAATTATAAATAATAAACACACTATCATTGTAACACTTTTTTGAACAAAATGATAGTGTGTTTATTAAAAATTTTTGATAAATGTCTATTTTTGTAATGCCAGACTCTTTTGTGCAAATTGTCCAATCATATTAGTTATAGTAACCATCATAGCAAATGCCAGAGCTACAATAATAACTGCAGCAATTATAAATAGGATAATGGCGAGGAATGCAGCTGATTTCAAGAACAATGCACCTATAAGACCGGCAAACAATACTATTATAAATATAGGAATAATATATACTATATATACAACTATATTCATAATATAAAGTATCAAAAAAT
Organism: Candidatus Gastranaerophilales bacterium; assembly: GCA_944326115.1. Taxonomy (GTDB): domain Bacteria; phylum Cyanobacteriota; class Vampirovibrionia; order Gastranaerophilales; family Gastranaerophilaceae; genus Limenecus. Next base: position 20,270 of record CALVCQ010000030.1, read on the forward strand.
TAATCGCTTTATCTTTTGTATTAATTAAACTGAAAGCTGCCTGAAAATCTACCATTGCTAAAATTTTAGTGTTTCTTGCAAAATTTATAGACAAAAGTATTAATAAAATTGAATTAACAAACGAAAGAATATTGCACAATAACATATACAGACCTGCTGCAGATTTAGCAAAAGCCATATAAAGAATTAATTCTATAAGAACAAAAGGAACAGCCAGCAGTATAGCTCCTACAAAATATTTAAAACCTATTACAAAAGAAGCTGAACCGTTTTTAAATATGTTACCTAATTCTTCTCTGCCATTTATAAGTCTGTCAAGATATTCCACTAAATACCCGCCTGTGACAAAATTCAAAATCGGAATACAGGAAACAAGCCCGCCTAAAAACATTCTTGCAAAACCGCCGTCTTTTGCCCACGGTGCTTTTATAGCTTTTATAATATCTATATTCATTTGTAAACTCCTATCTTAATTAAACAAGAGATATATTATAAATTTATATAAGTTTTGTCAAGTTTGCCATCTCAATTGCAGCTTTTGCAGCATCTGAACCTTTATTTCCGGCTTTTGTACCTGCTCTTTCAATAGCCTGTTCAATATTATCAGTTGTAAGAACTCCGAATATAACAGGAACACCTGTTTGTAATGAAACCTGAGCAATACCCTTAGACACTTCAGCAGCAACAAAATCATAATGATCGGTTGCACCTTTTATCACAGCGCCTAATGTTATAATAGCATTATATTTTCCTGTTTGAGCAGCTTTTTTCGCAATTACAGGAATTTCAAATGCACCCGGCGTCCAAATTACATCAATTGAATCTTCTTCAATACCGTGTCTTATCAGTTCATCCAGAGCACCAGACAATAATTTTGATCCTATAAACTCATTAAAACGCGCAATTATTATACAAAATTTTTCATTATTTGTGGTCAAATTACCTTGTATTACATTTGCCATAACATTTTCTCCTATCAAAGTATTAATTAAATAAATATTACTATACAAATATATGTTTTTAAAGTAATTTTATCTTTTTTCAAACTAAACTATATTAATTTTACATCTATATACAACCAAAAGCTTAATAGTTCATGAGACTAATATAAAAAACTCAACTTACACGCAACAATTTTTATAGTTAAATTTTATTGCGGAGGAAAAATGTCATACATCAAAAAATACACACGTTTATTTCTTAGTCTTTTTTACCTGTCATTTGTCTATAGTATTTTAATTGTATGTATAACAAAAATTTTATAATTTTTATTAAGAAATATTAAATCAAATATTTGTAGTAATAATTAATATTTAGATACCATTAAAAAAAGTAGTAGCAAAAATTTGTCTTTTTGAATTTAATATAATCAAGCACAAATGGTCTCAATTTTATAAAAGGGAAAGGAGTAACTATGTCTGTAGAAAGAATTACTGCAAACAATCTATTCGCAAAAATGCGTCCGGCAACATCCCAACAGACGTTATCACAACAGACGGCAGCTGCATCATCAACTGCTCAAAAAAATCAAAAATCTTTAAACAGCCAAAAAACAAAAACAATTGTTTTATCAGCAGTTGCACTGGCGGCACTGTGCGGAGTAACATACTGGCAGCGTGATAAAATCGGTTTCATTAAAAAGCTCGGGGAAAAAAATATTGAATCATTATCGGGAAAAATAACAAAATTAAAACAGGAGTTTAAAGCTGATGCATTAAGAGTTTTGGGTGAAAATACACACGGAAACATGGTAAAACTGGAAAATATTGAACCTGCAGCAGCAATGCGTTCTGCAAGTCCGACTGAAAAAGAACCGTTTCATCAAGCTGCAAGCTGGATAGAAGAGGCTTATCTTGCTGCATATTCCAGAGCAAAGCTTTCTGACGGAAACAATATGTTTAACTATATAAGCAAAAGAATAGGACAGGAAAATAATACACTGGCACAAATGTATGCGCAAATGCCTAAGCAGGAAGCAGAAATAAGAATTCAACAATTTGCAGACGAAATCATGGCTAAAGATAACCACAGCGGAATGACATCAGTTACATTTATAAAAAATATGTGGGAAAAATTCATACCAAAAGCAAAAAATGACTTAGAAGCATTAAAATAGGGAAAAAGAGGTAATCAATGATTACCTCTTTTTTTATCAAAATAATTTTTTACAGCCTGTTCGTCTTTAATAAGCTGTTGTTTTAACTCTTGAAGAGAAAGAAATCTCACTTCTTTTCTAAAATTTTTCATAAAAGAAATTTTTATATCTTTGTCATATATATTCTCATTAAAATCAAATATATGAGTTTCAAGAAGAATTTTTTGTGAACCGACAGTCGGTTTTTTGCCAAGATTTGCCATTGCCTGATATTTTTTACCGTCTATTTCAATAATAACAGCATATACACCCAATTGAGGTCTTATTATTTCACAAGGATATTCTATATTTGCAGTAGGAAAAGATAGCATTCTGCCAATTCTGTTGCCGGTAACGACCCTGCCCTTCACATAAAAATTTTCACCAAGAAGCTCAGATACAGGTTCCATATTACCTTCTGAAATTAATTGACGAATTTTTGAACTGCTTATAAGGGTATTATTAAAAGTTATAGGCGGTATTTCATAAAACTTATATCCGAATTGAGACTGATATGTACGCAAAAAAGAAGAATTTCCCTGCTTATTAACACCAAAACTGTGATTAAAACCTGTAGTTATAAAAAGTGGTTTCAAATTTTTACAGATAAAATCTTTTAAATAATCAAAAGCTAATACATCGGCTATATTTTCGTCAAAATCCAAAACATAAGCATAATCCAGTCCTTGTTTTGCTATTAAAGACAGTCTGTCCTCAAGAGATACAATATATCTTGGAGTTCTGTTTTGCAGATAACACAAAGGATGCTCCTTAAATGTTATAACAGCAGAATTTATTCCGTTTTGTTTTGCCAGATTAACAGTATTTTTTAAAACAACTTTATGCCCTTCATGCACACCGTCAAAAAAGCCAAGACAGATAGAAAGATTTGGATTGTAATTTAGTTTATTAAAAATTTTCATGCATATATATTATTTAATAATATAATTATTTTCAATATATATAAACTGTCTGAGTGGGACCTCGCTTGTAGGAGTGGTACACGGAGTGCGAGTGGCGCCGAGTCTAGCATTTTACGGAAGT